>NZ_JAFNOQ010000004.1:0-280548 GCF_026536145.1 Gilliamella sp. B3464
ATCCATCAGCCCTATTAAATGAAATAAGAACGACTCTTAGTGAAAACGGGGCTTATAAAATTGTTTATGATAGAGCAAATAATACAATCATTAAACAATTTAATGCCGGAAAGGGAACGAGTGCGAATAAAGGTGGTGGAAATCAAACCATTTCTAATGAGATCTTAGATAATCCAAGAGTTGGTTATGGTGAAAAAGGCTCAGGTAGTGGCAATAAGATTGATCAAGTAACTAATAAACCGGTATTAGATATTGATGGTTAACAAATAACAGTTTATCCAGGTAAACCAAAGCCAGGAGCTGTTCAAGAATTCCCTCCTACAGCTAAATCGCATGGATTTAATGATATTATTGACAATTATGCAGGTTAAGCGACAAAAACAACCTTAAACAACGGAGCAACCCTTCATCAACTGGAAGGAAGCCTAAATGGTGTTCCTGGTAGATTTGAATGGATAGTAGATCCTAAGTTAGGTGGTGTAAGTCATCGTATGTTTGTACCAAATGGAAAAATAAATGGGATACCATCTAAACCATGATAAATAAAATATTTAATGAATTTGAAAAACTAAGAATAGTTGACTGGGGAGTGGTTTATTTAGGCTATAAAGGCCTCCCCATAGGTACATTATCACCGAATAGTGTTAGCGATTATGCATGTGAACAGTTAGCTATTCTTGAGCCAAATGATGCTTCTTTTATATTAGTTTCTGAATTGTCTTTTTGTACAGAAATAAACGATGAGGTTATTGATATACTTAGTAAGCTTTGTGAGTTTAATAATGTTAATTTAACCCTTTCAAAGAGAAAATGGGTCGTGTTCTCAATAAAAGAATTACTAAATAACTTACCAAAAGATAGTTTGTATGGACCGCTGGAATTAAATAATTTCTGGAACGAATGGGGAGAACCCAATAGTGGTCCGAATATAATTCAAGGAGTTAACAACGTAATGACTCCAAATGAGTTCTATTCTGATAAAAACTATCTCAAAATTATATCAGATCATAATTTGTGGATAAAAAAAGAATTAAATGAATTAGGTATTTAATTTAATCCCCCGTTCCTATATCGGGGCTCTTCTTATCTCTTTTTAGATCTGCATCACAAGTTCAATAATTAACTTGCCCTGCTCTATTTTAATAATAACAGGGCAGCCTACATAAAAGCCTACCTGCTCCAGCCACCTGCCTTTAATGGTCAGTTGTGGTTTGGGGTTAGGTTTTGTGCCTTGTGGCACGTAGCCGATGGTATAAAATCACCTAGCCTCCACTGCGGATAAATCAAAAAACCGGTTAGATACTGGCACCATAAGTTTTAGTGATATTGAAAACAAAGCCGACTTTAAGGTGATACCGGTATCGATAAGTGGCGGTACGGTAGTACTCGATGCCTCAGTGGCATATTAAAACAGTGATAAAGACATGCGTACCACTAAATCAGCGGTGGAAAAAGATAGTTAATCATCCACAATCAGGCTAGATTTTTATTTTAATTAGAAGCCTTAGCTAAAATCCCTTCTCCTGTATAACAATACGCTTTAGCTTGATAAGCAATAAAAGCTGATTCTCCTTTGCTAAGGACTACTGATTCAAATTCTGTGGTCAAGCAAATCTTTCCTTCAAGGCATAATACTATTTGTGCGCTAGTTACCTTTTGTTCTTGTTGTTGATCATTACTGTATATAATTTCGAAATTAAAATCGTCAACTGGAACCGGAAAAGAGGTTCTATTAGCTTTGATTATTGGTTTTATTAGTAAATTATTTAAACTTAAGCTATCAAAACTTGTATTGTTTACTAACTGCTGTATATCAATGTGTTTGTGCGTTAAGCCTGCTCTAAGTACATTATCTGAGTTTGCCATTACTTCAAGTCCTGTTCCTTTGATATAAGCATGAGGCGTTTGCGCATCTAAAAACATAGCTTGCCCGGGTTGTAGTTCAATAACATTTAAAATTAATGGCATAAATATACCGATATCATTTGGATATTCTTGAGCAAGCATCTTGATTGTTGAAAAAGGCTCAATTTCTATATCGTTTATGCTATTTAGTAATTGATTAATTAATTGTAATTTTTCTTTTTCCGAAAGATTCAATAACGCTGTAAAGAACAGTTTCAATTGCTGAGGTGAACGATTATTTTTCAATTTTACGATTTCATTTTCAAGTATCGAAACGTTAATTTTTGCAAACAGCATAAGTATTTCATCGATAGGTCGAAATGATCGCATCGCTTTAAAGGGGGTTAAGGCGTAAATTAATTCTGGTTTATGATTAGGATCTTTATAATTTCGCTTTGGATCATTAAGGGCAATGCCTAATTGATTTTCTTTTTCAAAACCACATTTAGCCGCGGTTTTTGTTGGATGAACCTGTATTGATAAGGCTTTATTCGCGGAAAGTATTTTAAAAAGATAAGGTAAACCAGCAAATTTTTTGTATGTATCTTCACCTAAAATAGCTTGCGGGTTATCATTGATCAATTTATCAAGTTTGACTTTGTGATTGTCAATTTCAATGGCTGTTGAACAGCCGATTGGGTGCGCTCCCATCCAAATTTCCGCCATTGGTTTTTGACTGGGATTACTGATCCCCAAAATTTTTGTTATCTGATCCATACTACCCCAATCAAAGTGTTTAATTGGGTTTTCGAGTTTCCATATTGTTTGTTTCATCGTTTTTACCATTAACAATAAAAAATTGGTGTTGAAATCACTAAGTAATTGTAGGTAACTATACCCTTGATAAAAAAACTTGCAAACTAATAAATATAAGCCAGCAAATTAAATAACTAAACTGGCTTTTATTACTAATTAATAGAAATATTTAAACCTTACACGTGCACCATAGCGATCATCGGTATTATCACCATGAGATTTACTTCTATCCAATAGTGAATAATAGGTACCTAAATAAATATTAAAATTGTCCATATCTAATACGTTATTAATTAAGTAAGAAGCATTAACTGTATGGATTTTATATTTTCCTTTATTATTGATATGACCGTCTTTGATACGATTTTCTAGGTTAAATTTTTTAATATCATTATTGGCAAAAATGTACCCAAATCCAATTTGTTCCCAAACTAGATTGGTACCTATAGTCATATCTTTTTCATCTTTGGCATTCATATATGCAAAGCTAGTATTGATTTTAAGTCCTTTATTCGATGCGTTCCAGTCACCTTCGCTATTCCATGAGAATGTTGCGCCATAGCCTGTTCGTTTAGATTGATCTCGAAATTTTTCATCATTGTCATAGTAACCATAAGCATTTTTAACAACATTGGTTTCGGCTGCAATTGCTGTTGATATACTATCATTTTTCCAAGATAAAACAGGGCGAACATACGCAACATTTTTCTTTTTGTCGATGTTATAGCCATGATAAGTCGACTTATTAAACATCTTCTCACCATTGTTAATTAATCCATTTAATTCGAAATTAAAATTAGTTAAAAAGGGTTTATTTAATTGAATACTCCCGCCATTTTTGCTCCTACCTCGACCTTCTTTCATCATATAAATATATCCAAAACCGTCTTCATAAAGATCATTGGCGGTATTGCCTGAATATTCGATAAACGTATCTTGACCCAGTGGAAACATGTCATAAGCTTCGTAACGACCAATTTTAATATTCCACTCCTTTTTTTGCCCAAAGTAAAAAGCTGCATCATCAAGGTTCATATCACCACTTAAATCAGCAAGAGGTTGTACTGTAAAACCAGCATAATTAGAATGGTTGATTTCTCGATAACCATCTAAACCAATCAAAATTCGCCCATTGATATCCCAGCGATCTTTGTCGGCAGGTTGATTTTTTTTATCAGCGGTTTGTTTTAATGAACTTAGTTGTTGTTTGCTGCTTGCTGCATCGGTATTGAATTCAACATCACCATATAATTTTAATTGCCCTTGTTGTGTATCCCATTGAATTGCAGCATTGGCAATAGAACTTAATCCCAATAAACTTAATACAAAAAATTTTTTCATGATTGCGACTCCTTAAATAGTTTAAAATTAGTTTATGTATACGATAACATCCAATTTTTATATGATTTATTAGTTATTATTTTTTATATTATGCAAAATAAATGATAACGTTTACATTTATATGTTATGAGGTGATTCAATTTTTTAAAACTTGAAAAAGCGATTTATGTGACATGTGCAACATTTTTAGTAGATTGATTTTTTATGGATTAATTTTTGCCGATTTTTATCAAGGTTATTTAACTAAGCAGACAACAAGCTGAAACTGTATTTTGCATACAATAAAGTATATAATGCCCAGCAAATTTAATTATTTATCGTTAAAATTATACTTTTTATGAAATCTTCTATTATCAGCAAGTTAGAAACCCTGCAAGAGCGCTATGAAGAAGTTCAAGCATTATTATCTGATGCTTCGGTTATTGCCGATCAAAATCGTTTTCGTACGCTTTCTAAAGAATACTCTCAATTATCTGGCGTGGTTAAATGTTTTACGAGTTGGAAGCAAACACAAGAAAACATTGAAACCGCTAAAATGATGTTGTCAGATCCTGAAATGAGTGAAATGGCTCAAGAAGAACTCGATGAAGCATTAGGTCAAGTTGAAGAACAAGAAAGACAATTACAAGTTCTATTATTACCTAAAGACCCTAATGATGATTACAACTGCTTTGTTGAAGTTAGAGCAGGGACTGGAGGTGATGAAGCGGCCATTTTTGCTGGGGATTTGGCAAGAATGTATACTCGCTATGCTGAATCAAAAAATTGGCGAGTTGAAATCATGAGCTCAAATGATGGTGAACATGGCGGTTATAAAGAAGTGATTATGCTGGTTAGTGGTGATGGTGTATACGGTAACTTGAAATTTGAATCAGGTGGCCATCGTGTTCAACGTGTACCAGAAACCGAATCGCAAGGTCGAATTCATACTTCAGCGTGTACAGTTGCAGTATTACCTGAAATTCCCGAAGCGGAAATGCCAGAAATTAACCCAGCAGACTTAAAAATTGATACTTATCGTTCCTCAGGGGCGGGTGGTCAGCACGTTAATACCACTGATTCAGCTATTCGTATTACCCATATTCCAACCGGTATTGTCGTTGAGTGTCAAGATGAGCGTTCACAACATAAAAATAAAGCTAAGGCGATGTCTGTATTAGCTGCACGTATTCAAGATGCAGAAACGCGAAAACGACAACAAGAAGAAGCTTCAACCAGACGTAATTTATTAGGTTCAGGTGATCGTTCAGATAGAATTAGAACGTACAATTACCCACAGGGTCGAGTTACTGATCACCGTATTAACCTGACTATTTATCGCCTAGATGAAGTGATGGAAGGTAAATTAGAAATGTTGATTGATCCAATCGTTCAAGAGTATCAAGCAGATCAACTTGCGGCATTATCGGAACAGGATGAATGACTTATTTAGAATGGCTAAAATCAGCATCACAAACGCTCACTGAAAGTGAGAGCCCTAAACGTGATGCTGAAATTTTATTGAGCTTTGTTACGCATAAAACACGCACATTTTTGATGGCTTTTAGTGAAACATTACTTAATGATGATGAGCTAATTGCCTTAGATGGATATCTTAAAAGACGTCAAGCTGGTGAACCGATTGCCTATATCACGGGTGAAAAGGAATTTTGGTCTTTAAAGTTTCGTGTCTCAAATGCCACATTGATTCCAAGACCCGACACTGAAAAATTAGTTGAATTAGGTTTGGAATATTTATCTAAAATACCTTGCGAAGTCCTAGACTTGGGGACAGGGACAGGTGCTATTGCTATTGCAATGGCAACAGAGCGCCCAGATTGTTTATTTACCGCAGTAGAAAAAAATAAAGATGCATTAATTTTAGCTCAAGAAAATGCTAATCAAATTGGGGTTAATAACGTTTATTTTTTACAAGGTGATTGGTATAAGCCGATTAAGAATCGTAAATTTTCAATGATTACCAGTAATCCGCCTTACATCGAACCAACCGATATACATTTATCGCATGGTGATGTGCGATATGAACCAAGAACAGCACTGGTTTCGGAAGATGAGGGGCTGGCAGATATTAAATTAATTGTACAGGGTGCAACTAAACACCTTCATCAATATGGTTGGTTGCTAATTGAACACGGCTGGAAACAAGGTTTGGCCGTTCAAACAATTTTCAAACAACATGGATTTCAATTAGTCGAAACCGTCGCTGACTATAGTGGTAACGATAGGGTTACGCTTGGTCGATGGTTTAAACCTTAACTAGGAATATTTTATGAAGCAACAAAAAAGAGTTAAAGTTGGCGATATTACTGTCGCTAATGATTTACCATTTGTGTTATTTGGTGGTATGAATGTTCTTGAATCACGTGATTTAGCCATGAAAATCTGTGAACATTATGTTACCGTGACAAATAAATTGAATATCCCTTATATTTTCAAAGCCTCTTTTGATAAGGCAAATCGTTCTTCAGTACACTCTTATCGTGGACCAGGTTTGGAAGAAGGCTTGAAAATTTTTGAAGAACTAAAAAAGCAATTTGGTATAAAAGTGATTACCGATGTGCATACCGAAGCGCAATGCCAGCCAGTTGCAGATGTAGTTGATGTAATTCAGTTGCCTGCATTTTTAGCAAGACAAACAGATCTGGTTGTTGCAATGGCTAAAACTGGTGCGGTGATAAATGTTAAAAAACCACAATTTGTAAGCCCAGGCCAAATGGGGAATATTGTCGAAAAGTTTGAAGAAGCTGGTAACGATCAAATTATTCTTTGTGATCGTGGTAGCTGTTTTGGTTATGATAATTTAGTCGTTGATATGCTGGGTTTTAATATTATGAAAAAAGCCAGTCATGGTTCACCTGTTATTTTTGATGTCACCCATGCTTTACAATGTCGAGATCCAATGGGCGCAGCGTCTGGCGGTCGACGGGGTCAAGTGACTGAGCTTGCACGTTCAGGTATGGCTGTAGGTATTGCTGGTTTATTTTTAGAATCTCATCCAGATCCTAGTCATGCAAAATGTGATGGTCCATCAGCGCTACCATTAGCAAAATTAGAACCATTTTTAAAACAGATGAAAGCAATTGATGAGTTAGTAAAAAGTTTTGACGAAATCGATACGGAAAACTAATACTAATAAAGTCTGTTATTAACGGCAAATTGAAAAAAAGAGAAATGTGAATCGTTTCTCTTTTTTTTGTTCGATACTTTCTAAATATTGCTCATATTGATAATAATTCAATATATTCAATTTATTACTTTACCTATCACATTACTGTTTAGTTTTTAAAGATCGCTTAAATAATTATTTTTTTATCTGAAAAAAGTCGGCTTTTATTTAATAAAAATAGTATTAATTTCTATTTTTTGGTGATTTTGATCACGATTTAAGATCATTTAATTTGCGAACTAAAATATGTTTATGCATTATAAAAATACTTATTTATCTGTTATCTGATGTAAATCGCTTGCTAAAATAGGCGTTAATTGTCATTTACATGAAAATAAGTTAGTGATTTAACTTTGCAAAAAATTTTTAAAGTGAGGCTGTGACTTGTTGTATAAATAAAATAATTTTAGGGAAACAAACATGAATGTAAATATGCTTGCAATTATACCATCCCGTTTTCATTTTCTAACAAAATATATTTTATCCTTCTCTTTTTTTTATAGTATTAATCCTGTATATGCCGTTTATGAAAATAACTTTGTTGATGATTCATCGCTCACGGGGAATGTATTTTTTTGGAATCGTGATCGAGAAAGAAAAAATATTGATCTACATAAATATGAAAAAAACATAAGACAATCGACCTTCAATAGTAACTTAGATTTTAAATCAGGCTATATTGCAGATCATTTTGCTATCGAACTTGGTGGTTATGGCGCTTGGGAAGTTAGTAATGGCGGTAATGGTCATCCAAATGAAATTGGTTTTAGTGGTGTACATACTTGTTGGGATGACGACCGAAAAAAAGACTTGGAAAAAGACGTCAGTGGTTTGAGTTTTTATAAAGCACAAGTCAATTTTAAAATCGATGAACTGTTTTGGACCAAAGCTGGCTATATTCAACCTTCCGGTCAAACTTTATTAGCACCTCATTGGAGTTTATTACCCGGTACTTATCGAGGTGTGGAGTTTGGTAGTTTGCTTGATTTCGATGATGCCGGCGCTTTATCCATGTCTTATATGTGGGCAGATAAATACAAAGCACCATGGTATAAAAGACTATATGAATTTCGGCAATGGGGGAAAGGAAAAAAAATTGATTATTTACATTCAGCAGGTTTGAAATATGACTTTAAAAATGATTTAGTGTTAGAAACCGCCTTTGGTCAAGCGCAAAATTATATGAACCAATTTTTTGGTAAAGCCTCATATAAAACCGATATTTTCAATAATCCACTTACCATGAGTTATCAATTTTATGGGGCTAAAGATCAGTCTCATAAAGGAAAAAATGTTTATGATGGTTTGGCGTGGTTGCAAGCAGCTACTTTAGGTTATCAAATGGGACCGGTTGGTCTACGACTTGAAGGTGTGGTTGTTAAAGCGAAAGGGGAACAGGGCTACTTTCTACAGCGCATGACGCCGGATTATGCTTCTTCAAATGGTCGATTAGATGTGTGGTGGAATTCACGTTCTGACTTTAATGCCAATGGTGAGAAGGCGATATTTACTGAAGTCACTTATGATTTAGGCGATCTATCAAATTACTTAACCGGTTGGAAAGCAGGTACGTCTTATGCTTATGGTTGGGATGCAAAACCGAGCACAAACAAACAGTTTAACCAAAAGAAACGTTTAATTGAGTCAGCTTATAATTTTGATTTAGGTTATACCGTACAAAATGGTTGGATAAAAGATACGTCTTTACAACTTCATTATACCAAATACAACAATCACACCAATATCCCAAGCTGGAAGGGCGGATATGGCAATATCTTCCAAGATGAACACGATATCAAATTTATTGTTACTGTTCCTTTCACCATTTTCAATGCTAAACAAAAATAGGTAATTGTCATGATAAAATTTAAATCAGCTATTATAGCTACATCGATAGCATCATTATTCTGTATGGGCACCGCACAATCAGTGAATGCTTCACAAAAAATTGTGGATACCATGAGTTCACAATTACGCCTAAATTATCATATAGTTGATAATAATGCTGTAAATCATGGTGTAGATTGTGCTGCATTGGGGGCAGATTGGGCATCTTGTAACAAAGTGACGTTAACGCTTAAAAACACGGGGCCTGCGATAACTGACAAAGATTGGGCAATCTATTTTCATAATATTCGGATGATTTTAGCCGTCAATAATGATCAATTTAAAATCACCCATGTGACAGGTGATTTGCACAAGCTTGAACCGACTAACAAATTCAAAGGCATTCCCGAGAAAGCTATTGTGAACATTCCCATCATTGGTGAATATTGGCAAATTAGTGAAAGTGATGTGATGCCAAGATGGTATGTTACCTCGTCAAATGCTGAACCTAAAGTGATTGTTAATACGGATACTGATTCTGATAATCTATCGGCATTTGTTGAACCTTTAGGCGAACAATGGAAAATATCCCCCAATGATCATAATATTTTAATGACGCCTGAACATCGTTATCAACATAACAATGATATACAACTTATTAATGCCGAGTTGTTAAGAGGACAGATTTTGCCGACACCATCGAAACTTACTGTTGGTAAGGAAATGGTCATCCTCAATGAAAATGGTGTTAATTTAGTCCTTAATGGCTTAGCAAAAGAGAGCGAATCGGTATTAAATGAACATTTTAAAGTATTGAATATCCCTGTTAGCGGTAAAGGCTTTAACATTAAAGCCTCAATTGATAAAAGTGCATTTGAGAAAGGGGTAAAAGGGAGTTATAAGTTAGATATCACTCCTGAAGGGGCAACCATTTTAGCTTTTGATCAAAGTGGCATTTTTTATGGTGTAGAATCGATATTATCTGTATTACATGCCAATAATCCTCAAATTATTCCTGTACTTTCAGCTGAGGATGCCCCGCGATTCGAATATCGTGGAATGATGTTAGATACCGGTCGAAATTTCAAAAGTAAAGAAGCGGTATTTCAGTTACTTGATACGATGTCAAAATATAAAATGAATAAATTTCATTTCCATTTGAGTGATGATGAGGGGTGGCGAATTGAAATTCCAGGTTTACCTGAACTGACCAATTTTGGTAGTAAACGTTGTCATGATTTGAGTGAGAAAAAATGCTTATTACCACAACTCGGATCGGGTCCAAATAGCAATAATAGCGGCAGTGGATACTTTACTCGAGATGATTATATTGAAATCGTAAAATACGCCAATGCTCGTTTTATTGAAGTCATCCCAGAAATCGATATGCCTGCTCATGCTAGAGCCGCTATTAGGTCGATGGAGGTGAGATATCAACGCCTAATGGAACAAGGACAAGAACAACAAGCGAATGAATATCGATTGGTTGATCCAAGCGATACATCCAATACAACAACGGTACAATTTTATAATCGACAAAGTTATCTCAATCCATGTTTGGAGTCTTCGAAAAAATTTGTTAATAAAGTCATTAGTGAAATCGCTAAAATGCATGTTGAAGCTAACCAGCCCATTACAACTTGGCATTTTGGTGGTGATGAAGCAAAAAACATTCATTTCGGTAATGGCTACCAAGATATCCATGCCGCTCAAAAAGAGGCTGGTAAAGGTTTAATCGATCAAAGTGTTGAAGATCATCCATGGGCAAAATCACAAGCCTGCCAAACCTTTGTCAATACTGGCGTAGTTGAGAATTTTGAACATTTACCAAGTTATTTTGCCGTCGAAGTAAGTAAAATCATTAAAGACAATGGGATTAATCGCATGCAAGTTTGGCAAGATGGTGTAAAATTTGCTACTGATGCCAACGCTTTTGCCACCGATGAAGTGATTGTCAATTTCTGGGATAACTTGTATTGGGGCGGGTATGATTCAGTGAATGAATTTGCCAATAAGGGCTATAAAGTTATTGTATCTAATCCTGATTATGTCTATTTAGATATGCCTTACGAAGTTAACCCAAAAGAAAGCGGGTATTATTGGGCTGCTCGGTTTAATGACGAACGCAAAATCTTCAGTTTTGCGCCAGATAACTTGCCACAAAATGCTGAAACTTCTTTTGATCGTAACGGTGATGCCTTTGCAGCTAAAGGTACAATGGATTGGCCAGGTGCATATGGTTTATCAGCACAAATCTGGACTGAAAATATTCGCACAGATGAGAAAATGGCTTATATGGCCTATCCTCGATTACTCAGTGTTGCCGAACGCGCATGGCATAAAGCCGATTGGGAAACAAATTATCAAAAAGATCGCCAATTCAAAATAGGTGAAACTCATTATGTTGATCAGCAAAAACTTTTTAATGATTGGAACCAATTTGCCAATTTATTAGGGCAACGAGAATTAGCTAAATTGGATACGGCTTTAGTTGATTATCGTCTACCTGTCCCTGGAGCAAAAATTGAAAATGGTAAATTGATAGCAAATATTGTTTTCCCTGGTTTAAGTATTGAATATTCAATTGATAAAGGGCAGCAGTGGCAGCGTTATCAAGGTCCAGTTTCGCTGAATCATCACGACAAAATTTTTGTGCGTAGTGTTTCGCCAAATCAGAAAAGAAAGAGTCGTATCGAAGAATTATAATACGTTAAGCAATAAATATTCTTATCCGTTAAATATGCGGATAAGAATGCCGTTTATTATTTTTTATGATTAGTGGAGGGTCTCAGCAGATTCGTCTTCAATAAAATCATCATCACTACCATCTTCATAATAAGTACCCCATCCGTCGTAATTGACGTTAAATTGATTGGCCAGCGTGATTATTTCAGCAATTTGTGCGTTGATAAGTTCGGCATTAAGAGGGCTTTCTGCAATAATATCAAAGCCAATAACTAAATTACCCGCATCATCTACATCTTCATCGGGATCGGTTGCTTCATAGCCTAATTTGTAAGCTTCTACTGCAACCTTTTCTAAATTATCAAAATTTTGTGATGAAATATGATGTTCAATCAAATAAAGTGCATGAGGATCGCTACCATCATCTAAAAGTTCCTCAATAATAGCTAATGTATCTTGCTGAGCAAGCATAATTTGATCTTTCATAATATACCTTTTAGTGGTCATACAAATTGTGTGGTATATTACACGTTTAAAAATAATTATCGAGAAAAAAATGATCGTTGACTTACATTCGCACACTACTGCATCGGATGGAATTTTAAAGCCAACAGATTTAGTCAAAAGGGCCGTTGAAAATCAACTTCAAATGTTGGCTATTACCGATCATGATACAGTAAAAGGATTGCCAGAAGCTATATACACTATTGAAAAAGACAAATTACCTATAAAATTAATTCGTGGCGTTGAAATATCAACAGCCTGGAAAAATAATGAAATACACATTGTTGGCTTAAATATTGATATTGAAGATCCCCAATTAACTGCTTTGTTATTACGGCAAGAGCAAGGTCGCATAGATAGAGCAAAGGCTATTAGTAATAAATTAGCAAAAGTAAGTATTGAAAATGCTTATGAACAAGCTCAAGAATATGCTAAAGGTGATATTGTCTCACGTGCTCATTTTGCACGTTTTTTAGTGGCTAAAGGGTATGTAAAAGATGTGAATCGAGCCTTCAAAAAATATTTAGGCAAAAGTGGTTATGCTTACGTACCTTCGCAATGTTGCACGATTGATCACGCGGTAAATGCGATACATAATGCGGGAGGGCAAGCAGTACTTGCACATCCCAGTCGTTATGATTTAACGTTAACTAAGTTAAAACTTTTGCTTAGTGATTTTAAACAATTTGGCGGTGATGCAATGGAAGTTTCGCAAAGTCGACAAACACCAACTGATCTACAATTATTAGCTAAACTTGCAAATGAATTTGGATTACTGGCATCACAAGGATCGGATTTTCATGATTTGGTTAATTATCTTGATTTAGGTAAAACAGCACCACTACCAAGCAGTGTTACACCAATCTGGCATAATTGGGTGTTATAAATGAAGATTGATATTAAGATACGTCAGATTGATATTGTTGAAAATTATTGATTGTGATCATTTAAACTAAAATGATATGTTAAATATAAAATTGGATTGAACAACATTATGAGCCAAACTTTTTATATTCATCCTGATAATCCACAAACTCGATTATTAGAGCAAGTGGTAAAAATATTGAATGATGGTGGCGTAATAGCTTTTCCGACTGATTCTGGCTATTCACTTGGTTGTTTGTTAGATAATAAATATGGCGTAGATCGTATTTGTCAAATCCGTCAGTTAGATAAACATCACAATTTTACGCTAATGTGCCGTGATCTTTCAGAACTTTCATCCTACGCTTTTGTGGATAATACCACTTTTCGGCTCTTAAAAAATAATACACCAGGTCGGTATGTTTTTATTTTGTCCGCGAGTAAAGAAGTTCCACGACGATTAATGAATGAAAAACGTAAAACGATTGGATTACGTATTCCTGATAACAAAATAGATCTGACTTTATTGGAATTATTAGGTCAACCTTTGATGACAACTACATTAATTTTACCCAATGATACTCAGGCCCAATCCGATCCCGATGAGATAGAAGATAAAATTGGCCATCAACTTGATGCGATTGTACATGGCGGCTATATTAGCGAACAACCAACAACCGTTATAGACTTGACCCATGACTACCCTGATATTATTCGTCAAGGTAGTGGTGATACTACACCATTTGAATAGCCGTTTTTTTATACGTTATTTTAATATTGATAATGTTTTGAATAGATAAATGATACCTGAGAAGGTAACAGTGAGGACAATATGAAACATAGCACAACAGCAGTTTCAAAATATGAAAACACAGCAGATACAAGAAAAATAAAAAGCAATAAATCAACAGACAAACCGGTAAAGCTGCAAAAATCATTTTCGACAAAGCGGGCACCGTCTGTACACGATAACAGCGAAAAATTACAGAAAGTCTTAGCCAACTTGGGTAATGGTTCTCGCCGTGAAATTGAAGCAATGATCGCCGCAGGTCAAATTAGTGTTGATGGTAAAATTGCAACATTAGGTGATCGCGTTGATATTAATACTAATCCTAAAATTCGTATTAACGGTCATCTAGTACAACTTCGGAGTAAAGAAAAAGAAATCTGTCGTGTACTTGCCTACTATAAACCAGAAGGTGAGATTTGTTCCCGTAACGATCCTCAAGGTCGAGCAACCGTGTTTGAACGTTTGCCTCGTTTGAAAAATGCTAGATGGGTGAATATCGGTCGGCTTGATATTAATACTTCGGGATTGCTACTATTTACTACAGATGGTGAACTTGCCAATCGGTTAATGCATCCCAGACATGAAATTGAGCGAGAATATGCGGTTCGGGTTTTTGGTAATGTGACCGATCAACAAATTAGTCAACTGCGCAAAGGTATACAACTTGAAGATGGTCCTGCATCATTTAAATCGATCAAAGCGCAAGGTGGTGATGGTCTTAATCAATGGTTTAATGTGGTCATTACCGAAGGCCGTAATCGAGAAGTTCGTAGAATGTGGGAAGCCATAGATGTACAAGTAAGTCGATTGTTGCGTATTCGTTATGGTAACATCACGCTACCTAAAGGTTTATCACGTGGTACATGGATGGAGTTAAGCCTTGATTCAGTCAATTATTTACGCGAAATTGTTGGTTTACCTGCCGAAATTAAAAGTTTTACTGTAAATTCTACTTTGGGTAAGTCTAATGTTCGGCCTAAGCGAGTCAAACTGAATAACTTATCTCGATCCTCGCGCCAAGCGACAGCAAAAAAGCCGACTCGTAAATAGAATCTGTCCTCCTAATGAATTCGATATTATTGGGAGGATACTTTCAACAACGCTATCTCATCTTTTCAAAATTAAATTTAATTTAGATTTTTGCTCATGACTATAGCAAAAAAAGTTAATAAATCGCCAAAAATTTTTTATAAACTTTGTTACGCTGATTAATACTGAGTTAATTAGTGATAAAAAAACAAACGATTGTCATCTGCAATGGACTGATAATTTAACTAAAATTTTTGAAAGGAAATATGATGCGGTTAACTATAGCAATTTTTTAATTTTTCTTTTAACAGCCTGTTATACTCGTACTGGTGACGATGCATATAAAGAAGGAAAATATTTAGAAAGTATTAGTTTATTAGCCACCGGTATTGAAGAGAAAGGTGAACGTAAATTTGATAAAGATAGTGCTAAAAAAAACTACATTCTTTAGTTAGTAATATTACAGCACATTATGAAACAAGTTTAGCTAATACCGCAACCACAGATTATCAGACTTGCATTGATATCTATCAAAGCTTGCTCAGAATCATGTTAAACGATTGTTTCTCTAGTCAAACAGTAACTTCCTTTGTTGATAAATACACTATTGAGCAGTTAGAACAAACCATTGCTAAACAATATTATGAATATGGTAAATCAATTACCGGTACCGACAGCCAAAGTTATGTAATGAAACTAAAGAAACATTAGAAATGAGATCGGATTTAGCTAATAAAATAATAGATCAGGCGCTATCGCAACGAGTAACAATTAAATCCCTACAAATATGAATTGAGGCAGGGATTTTAAATTCAAAATAAATGGATATTTTTTTTAGTTTTAACTATATAATTTTTTATGTAACTAATTAGAATAATGTAAATCATTTTCAATGATTAAAGATAGGTTTAACAAATGGAAGTAAAAATTATAAGGAATTTAGTTGTTGTTTTGTTAATGTTTTGGTTAGCGAGTTGTAGCCATACACGCACTTATGAAGAAGCATATAATGAAGGATACTATCTTCAAAGTATTAATATATTAGCACTCAATATTGAACAAAAAGGTATAGCTAAATTCAAGCAAGAAGATGCTGAGCATTTGCGCAATTTGGTTAATCGCGTGATGGTTAAATATGAAGCAGACTTAGCTGATAGCGCGGCTAACGATTACGAAGACAAAATTTCCACTTATAATAAATTAATGGAAATGCATGATCGCTTAAGTAATCAATTTTATAGTAATGAATTAACGTTTTTTTTAAATGCATATAGTCGTTTGGACATAAATGAAAATTTATTTAAATGCTATGTTATCAAGGCTAATTCAATAGTAGCGACAGATATTGAAGGATATAAGGCTAAAGTCGATTTATATCATAATGCGCTTGAATTGAAACCTTCCAGAGATGTCCAAAAATTATATGATATTAATAATAATAAATACATTATGTTAGTGATAGAAAATCTTTATCAAAAAGCTAAAGAGTATGCTGATTATCATAATTATGAAGATGCAAGAAAAACATTAGAACAAGCCAAAAAGCTTTATTATTCCGTAAAAATAAAAAAATATAAAGATATCGATAAATTAATAGATGATTATTGGGATAAGGAGCAAGCCTTGTTTGAGCGACAACTAATTCGTGAACAACAAGAAAAAGAACAAAAGAGAATAGCAAATAGAGATAAAACAAAGGTATACTGTGCAGATACACAATGTGAAAATGCTGTAAATTATGCGACACATTATAGTTCAGATATTGTATTTGTTCGTAATGAAAGTGAAGCCGATGCTAAAGTCTCCTTTCAAAAGCAAACTGATGGTACATTAAATGTATATTGTGATACAGATAGATGTAAAGAGAAGGTAAAAAGAGAAGTTAGAAATAATAATGTTAATTTTGTCAGATATGAAAATGAAGCTGATGTCACTATAAAAGATAAAAAATATTAAGTTTGATTAATCGATAGTAGTAGCTATATAACGATCCCACAATAGATTAAAAACTGTGGGATTTTTTATTGGTCAAATTTTATTGTGTTTCATTCAATTATTATTCAATTCCTAATACCATTCGTCCGTTTTTGGTAGCGACATTTACCACATTGTCTAAATCGGTATACCGGCATCCTGTAACGAGTAGTTTAAGCTCTTCCCACATGTTGCCTGTTGAAAATGGTAACATATAATCACTGACATTATCGGTACCAATCGCAACAGGAATACCTGCAGCGGCAAGTTCATCAACAGGAGTAAGAGAATTACGAGTAGGACCTTGTTCTTCACGGCGAGGGCTATCGATCCATGCGAATGGGCAAGCGATGACCATCATTTTCGCTTCTTTCATTTTTTTATAGAGTTTTTGACGATATTCCAAACTATGCGCAGTAATTGAAATACTATGAATTGCTACTACGCGTCCGTGCATGCCATGTTCCAAAGTTTTATCGGTGAGTTGTTCGGTTTCAATCTCGTCTGAGGAGTTAAATTGATCAACATGAACATGGACCATTTTGCCTAATGATTTTCCTGTTTGCATCAATACATCAAGATGTTTTAGCCCCATTCCTTCACCATGATCACGTTCATCACGACGTGGTAATCCACCAATGATATCAACTAAATCTGCACCTTTATCAAACCAGTAACGTGCTTCTTTATCAATAACACCTTTAAGGGTTTGATTGACTAATTTTATGATAATGTCATTTTTATAAGTTTCACGGGCTCTTAGTGCGCCTTTGATTGCTCGCTCTTCTGCAATTGGATCGATATCGACAAATGATCCCATGGCACTGACCCCTTGTTCGATCATTCGCTCAACCGCCATGCTGAAATGGCGGTAATAATCGTCTTCACTCATCGATGCTTTGACTTTATCTAACGTATCCCATTTTTCAATTAGAGTCTGCTTTTGATAAACATCAAAACTGTCAACAGTGATCGTAAAAGCACGATCGGCATGCATATGTGAATTAACCCAACCGCCATTTTGTTTAATTTTATTCATTAAATATGCTTTTAAACTTTGATCTCGACTGGTTAATAACATCTTTTTATTATCGGTCATAATGTGCCTCTACGATTCAATTGAGCTAAATTAGATAAAATAATAGATAAAAAAAATCCCCCTAAGATGGAGGATTAACAATAAATCAACAATGTTGTTTAGGACTGTTGATTTATATTTTGTCATGGTCAACTACTCTTGGTTGCTTAAATAATTTGAAAGAATTCTAACTAAACTATTTTTAATATCAAGTGCCGTCCTTATAAAAATATGTAAATAAATGAAAAGGTTAAAGTATTATTTTTTAGATTTTTATCCCAAATTCAAGCTTCTATATAAAATTTAATTTTGGTATTACAGGATTTTTAATCAATAACTACCTATTTTATATCAATAATCTATTGTCCAAAAATCGAGACCAACAAAAGTATTATGCGATTTATTGTCAATCTCGAAAAGTGTAGTATTGCTTTGTTTAACACTAAAGAGCATATGGATGAATTGGATTTTTAGCGTTCTTTAATATATCAGCGTGTAAAAATTTTAAAAGAATTTATGTGTTTTAATGAAAAAACCACCGATGATGAATTTTATCGGTGGTATGCTAATGTTACATTTTTTCGACAGTTTTGATTCCTAACATATCAAGACCGATTTTAAGGGTTTTAGCGGTTAACGAAGCCAATTTTAAGCGGCTTTGTTTCAAGTTTTCGTTTTCCGCCGTTAAAATAGGGCAATTTTCATAGAAACTAGAAAATAGGGTAGCGATATCGTATAAATAGGCGCAAAGTACATGTGGTGTGCCTTCTGCGGCAACGTTTGATACAGTTTCATCAAATTGTATTAATCGAATCGCTAATGCTCGCTCTTTATCCGTACCTAAATTAATAGTGCCGCTTAAGCTGTCTTCGCTGATATTTGATTTTCTAAATACAGAAAGCACGCGCGTATAAGCATATTGTAAATAAGGGGCCGTATTTCCCTCAAATGACAACATATTATCCCAATCAAACACATAATCGGTGGTACGATTTTTGGAAAGATCAGCATATTTGACCGCACCTATTGCTACAGCGTCAACCACTTGGGCAAGCTCAGTATCGGTTAAGTCTGGATTTTTATTTCGAATTAAAGTAGTCGCTCGTTCTGTCGCTTCATCAAGCAGATCGTTTAATTTAACGGTGTCACCAGAACGCGTCTTAAACGGCTTGCCATCTTTACCTAACATCATACCAAACATGTGATGCTCAAGTTTTAAGGATTCTGGTACATATTTCGCTTTATGCACGATATCCCAAACTTGTTCTAAATGTTGATGTTGACGTGAATCGGTATAATATAAAATACGTTCAGCATGAAGTGTTTCATAACGATATTTAACACAGGCAATGTCGGTTGTTGCATAAAGATAGCCACCATCACGTTTTTGGATGATAACGCCCATGGGTTCGCCTTCTTTATTTTTATATTCATCTAAAAATACAACGATTGCACCGTCACTTTCAACCGCTAATTTTTTCTGTTTTAGATCGGCAACAATGCCTGGTAGCATGCTGTTATAGATGCTTTCGCCCATTGTATCTTCAATCGATAATGTGACATTAAGGCGTTTATATGTGGCAATATTTTGCGTCATGGTGATATCAACCAATTTTCGCCACATTTCACGGCAATATTTGTCACCACCTTGAAGTTTTACTACATAATTACGGGCTTTTTCGGCAAAGGCTTCGTCTTCATCGTAATGTTTTTTAGCTGCGCGATAGAACGATTCTAAATCTGAAAGCTCCATGTCGTTGGCATGTTCATTTTCCATTTTTTCAAGATAGGCAATTAACATCCCAAATTGGGTTCCCCAATCTCCAACATGGTTGGCACGGATAACATTATGACCAAGAAAGCTTAATACTCGTACACTGGCATCACCAATAATGGTTGAGCGTAGATGACCGACGTGCATCTCTTTAGCAACATTGGGTGCCGAGTAATCAACCACAATAGTTTGAGGTTTGGCGGGTAAAGTAATATTGAGTTTATCACTACTTAGCGCGACTTCGTTTTGTTCAGCAATCCAACTATTTTTTAAGAAGATATTAATAAAACCCGGCCCAGCGATTTCCACTTTATCGGCAATATCATCAATATCAAGATGTTGTAAAACTTTTTCAGCTAATGCGCGTGGTGGCATTCCCAATTTTTTAGCAGTAGACATGATACCATTTGCTTGATAATCACCAAATTGAACTTTAGCGGATTGCTTGATTAAAGCGTCACAGTTTTTATCAGCACCGGCCATAATCATTGCTTGGGAAACACGTTGTGTTAATAGTTGTTGAATATTCACACTGAACCTAATCAATTAAAATAAAATGCCCAATATAATACTGATAAATTGATAAATTGTCACTGTGGGATTAGTTAAGGACAAGTAAATAGCTAATTTTTTTATAAACAAAAATTTTTTAATTTAAGGGTGATAGATAAACTTAACTATAAAATAGAAAAAAATAAAAAGAAAACATGTGCCAAAATTTATTTAACTAACTGATTGTCAATGCTTTTTGTCTTTTCAACTTTGGCATTTGCCCAAGACCATAACAATCAGCAAGAGCTCAAACTACCGATAACCTCCTCACAATTGATAAAATACTATAAATCAAATAATCATGGTGAAAATGTCCTTTTGGATAAGTATGCAAAACTCACTTGCCCTTTAAATGAGCAAGAGATTGATTTCCCGATCCAAAATACGTCCTATGAATTTATTCCCTTTCATGAAGGAATTCGTTATTACGAAGTAGGTGGTTTTATGCGGAATAATTGTCTTTAAGTGATTATTTATAATTGGTATGGGATATCTGATACCCCATTACTCAATATTCAACTAACTAGTTATGATGAACAAGGTAAATTGCTTGATGCGGTGCTTTTGGATAGTCAATATTCTTATGAGGATGTGAGTTGTTTTATTGAATTTTCGGTCAATAAGGATTTAACGATAAACCTAAAACATTATGTGACTGACTATTATGATGATGAACATGAACATGAATATGGTGATGAAGCTGGACTAATAAAAGATCCTAAACCGGAATTTTGTAAAGGAGAGCAGTATAAGATCAACACTGGTAAGTTTAAGTTAATTTATTCTAAAATGGCAAAGAAGTTTGAATGGCAACAGTGAGTAACAACTATTTACAATTAAGCCTTCACCGACTACACTAATGCTGTTCTCAACGGGGTGCCCTAATGGGCTGAGAGTGTTAGTTGTGTTAACATAACCCGTCGAACCTGAACTGGATCATGCCAGCGGAGGGATTTGAGTTATTATATCTGCTCAAACCTTTTGTCTTTTTCTTGCTATTTGGAGGCAAAATGTTTCGTCAATTGTTGTTATCAACTGTTCTATTTATATCATTGTTTTGGTCGCATTTTTCTGGCGCACAGCAACCGACTTTAACAATATATAGCTATAATTCGTTTATGTCGGAGTGGGGGCCTGGAGAAGCTATCAAACAGGGTTTTGAAGCTCAATGTCATTGTCAGCTAGAAGTAATTACGTTAGGTGATGGTGTTTCAATTTTAAATCGTATTCAGCTTGAAGGTGATAAAACCAATGCTGATGTTGTTTTAGGGTTGGATAATAATCTACTTGAGCAAGCAAAATTAACGAATATTTTTATTCCACATCAGATCGACAAACCCGATAATCTCTATACTGACTGGTGGGATAATGAGTTTATGCCATATGACTTCGGTTATTTTGCCTTTATTTATAATAAACAGAAGATAAAAAATCCACCGCGATCTATGCAACAGTTAGTTGACAATAAAGATCATTGGAAAATCATTTATCAAGATCCTAGAACTAGCACGCCTGGATTAGGTTTGCTGCTGTGGGTTAAAAAAGTTTATGGTGATGATGCTGCGCAAGCATGGCAAAAAATAGCTAAAAATACCGTAACAGTAACAAAAGGTTGGAGCGAATCTTACGGCATGTTTTTGAAAAATGAAGCAGATTTAGTATTAAGTTACAGCACTTCCCCTGTTGCACATATAATTTCTGATAACGATCATCGTTTTGCTGCCGCCATTTTTGATGAGGGGCATTATCGTCAAGTTGAAGTGGCTGCCATTGTAAAATATACACAACAACCAGAGTTAGCTCGCCAATTTTTACATTATTTATTAACACCCGAGATTCAACGTCAATTTGCTGAAAAAAATGTCATGTATCCAATTATAAAAACCGATTTGCCAGCAGCTTATCAACAGATTGATACAGTGAAAAAAGCCCTTGAATTTGATGCAAAGCAAGTTGAATTAAATCAGAAATCGTGGGTGCGTGAATGGCAAGTTGCTGTCAGTAAATAATGTCATCGGAACGAATATTGAAATTTCAATCCTTAATTCCAGGTATCAGTGCTGTTGGTTTGATTTTGCTCATATTAGGCACGGCACTTATTGCGCTTTGGGGATTTGCAATTCGAACCGATAATATAAGCATCTATTTTGATCATTATTTACTGCATATTATTTGGGTAACAGTTTTGCAAGCTGGTTTATCAACTTGTTTAGCCATCATATTGGCAGTATTGATGGCGAAAGCATTAGCTATGGTAGACTTTCCATGTCAAGGATTACTCATCAAAATAATGCCGGTTACCTTTATTTTACCGACTTTAGTTGTGGTTACTGGTTTGCTTTCAGTGTATGGTCAGCATGGTATCGTTTCGTTAATTTTTCAATTTTTGAATCTACCAATTGAATTATCAATTTATGGTTTGAAAGGTATATTATTAGCCCATGTGTTTTTAAATTTTCCTTATGCTTGTTGTTTGTTTTATCAATCCTTAAAAAGTGTTCCTATCGAACAAAAACAGTTAGCTGCTCAGTTAAATTTTTCTGCTTTTACTTTTTTTAAGTTAGTTGAATGGCCATTATTGCGTCGACAAATCTTACCAATGGCAGCACTGATTTTTATGTTATGTTTTTCAAGTTTTGCAATCGTGTTAGCTCTTGGCGGCGGGCCAAAATATACCACTATTGAGGTAGCAATATATCAGTCGATCCGTGATTTTGATCTTATACAAGCCGTGTTACTTTCTTTTTTGCAACTAATTTGTTGTATTGGTTTTCTTATCATCATGCAAAGAATAAATCGAATCAAAAAAATGCATATTCGATTTGTTCATCAAACTTATCAAGTTCCGATTCCTTACTATTTATCATTGATCAGTTATGTCATCATTTTGATTGGGAGTTTATTTATTTTATTACCGTTGGTTACAATATTGATTGAAGGTATTTATTTTTTCAAATTTGCGTTATTAACAGCGGCACTTTTAAAAGCACTGCTTACCTCAATTATCATTGCAGTAGGTTCTGCTTTTATTGCAATGTTTCTTGCATTATTGTTACTTTGGACCAATAGCCGATTATTGATTAATCAACAAATTAAATGGAGCAATCGTTTAATGTTAATTGGTTCATTAATTTTGGCCATTCCAAGTATGGTTTTAGCTTCAGGGCTTTTCTTATTATTATTTCAATATGCCAACAATATAATTATTATTTCAATATTAGTGATGTTGTGTAACGCACTGATGGCGTTACCTTTTTTACTAAAAAATCTTTCAATCCCCATGTATGAAGTGAGTTTACGTTATTGGCAACTTTGCCAATCGCTTAATATTCAAGGTTTAACACATTTTTACTTGATTGAATTTAAGGCATTAAAAAAGTTGATGGTAATGAGTTTTGCTTTTGCTGTTATTTTGTCATTTGGTGATTTTGGTGTTATTGCTTTGTTTGGTGGGCAAGCTTTAACCACCTTACCTTATTATTTATATGAGCAAATATCACACTATCATTATCAAGAAGGTACTGTGACGGCTGCAATTTTATTGATGTTATCTTTTAGCTTAATGGTTGTGATGGATTATGATCGAACTTAATCAAGTAAATTATCATTACGATAATTTTAATATGCATTTTGAAATTAATATTGCAGCAAAAGAGCACGTCGTGATTGTTGGACCAAGTGGTGCAGGTAAAAGTACTTTATTGAGTTTAATCGCTGGGTTTATTTTTCCAAATTCAGGCACAATTAAACTTAATCATCAAAATATGACAAAAATTGCGCCGGGCAAACGTCCTGTGTCGATGTTATTTCAACACAATAATTTATTTAGTCACTTAACAGTTCAACAAAACATCGCTTTAGGAATTAAACCATCATTAAAACTTACACAAGCTGAGCAAAATACAATCGCTAATATTCTTGAACAAGTCGGGTTGGCTGGATTTTCAGAGCGTTATCCAGAACAATTATCAGGAGGGCAACGTCAACGAGTAGCGCTGGCTCGTTGTTTGATACAACATCGTCCAATTTTATTGTTGGATGAGCCTTTTTCAGCCCTTGATCAAGCTTTACGTCAAGAAATGTTATCGTTAGTTAATCAAATTTGTCATCAGTATGATTTAACGCTAATGATGGTATCGCATTATCTAGATGAATCATTGAACTATTTCTCGCGTTGTTTAGTGGTAGAAGATGGACAGATTATTTTTAATGAACGGCCTGCGCAATTAATGCAACCACAGTATAGTGCTGTTGCAAAATTGTTAGGTATAAAAATTGACTAATATAATAATAATGTTAATTTAGTGATAACTTGATCAATTATATATTAAGTTTTTTTATTTTAGTAACTAGGGTTGTTATTAATTATTAACTTTAATAAATACCTTAAGGTTTTATTAATCTCGAAAAGATAACTTATAAAACTTAATTATTCCTTGTTGAAAAAAAAGTTATGCAAAAATTTAACCAGTCTGCAAAATTTAGTTGGTCAAATCTTATTTTTATCATTCTATTTTTTTGCTATTTTTCTTGTGCTTTACAACTTTATATAGCCTTATCTGGACACTCCAACTTTATTGGTTTGCGCGATGCAATAATTTATAGTTTGATTTGGCTAATTCCTGTTTTATTTTTTCCTAATTATACCCGTAAAATCACCGCTGTTTATGGAATAATTGTTGGTGGCCTGTCTTTGATTTCAATTGGATATTTTGTCATTTACCGACAAGAATTTTCACAGAGTGTATTTTTTGTCATGGCGGAATCAAACTTCAATGAATCACATGAATTTATTCAACAATATTTAAGTTGGAAATTGGTGGTTATCCTTGTTGTTTATATTTTAATTGCAATTTATTTATGGAAAAAAGTCAAACCTGTTTATGTTAAAAATGGTACCAAGTGGATAGTATCTATGCTAATTGCTATTTACGCGATAATGCCGTTAGTAATTAGCTTAACTGTCAAAAAAAACACCTTTGAAGAGGCGTATAAACATTTATTAACACGTATGGAAACCACAGTACCTTGGCAATTACTCAATAGTTACATAGCTTATCGTTCGCAATTATCTAGCATGGAAGATATCTTAAATCACTTGCAAACCTTACCAAAGTTAGAAAATTTAACCGATGCTAATGGTGATACGCCAAGAACGTTAGTGCTAATTATTGGTGAATCCACCACTCGTAATCGCATGGGGATTTATGGTTATGGACGCGATACGACGCCTCAAATTGAACAATTTAAAAAGGATAATCCAGATTTACTCGTATTTAATGATGTTGTATCTTCAAGACCGTACACCATTGAAATTCTACAACAAGCGTTAACCTTTGCTGATGAGCGGCATCCTGATTTATATTTGAAAACTCCCTCACTAATTTACTTGATGAAACAAGCAGGTTATAAAACGTTTTGGATCACTAATCAACAGACAATGACAGAACGTAATACCATGTTAACTATGTTTTCAAAACAGGCTGATGAGCAGTTTTTTATGAATAATGATCGCAATCAAAGTTCAAGGCAGTATGATGAGTCAGTTTTTCCGCCTTTTAAATCTGTGTTAGCCGATCCAGCAGAAAAGAAATTCATTGTTATTCATCTGCTTGGTACACATATGAAATATGAGTTTCGCTATCCAAAAGATGGCGAACATGACCGTTTTCGCGATAAAACTGGCATTGCTCATTCTTTAGATGACGATAAGTTAGATGTTTATAATAGTTATGATAATGCGGTCAGTTATAATGATTATGTCACAACAACCTTGTTTAAAATGTTTAAACAAAGCCACGAAAATGGTTTTATCTTGTATTTTTCTGATCATGGTGAAGATGTTTACCAAACTCCACCTCATGATGTATTAGGTCGTAATGAAAAAGCACCAACGAAAACCATGTACACCGTACCATTTATGCTTTGGCAATCACCGCAGTGGCGGGCAACGCATCCTAATAATTATCAAAATTATGTTGATCGTAAATACAGTACCCAAGATTTGATTCATACTTGGTCTGATTTAGCTGGACTGAGTTATAACTTATATGAACCGCAAAAAAGTATTGTTAATCCTAACTTTCATCAATCAACTCGGTGGATAGGCGATCCTTATGATAAAAATGGATTGATCGATTTTGATAAATTATCACACTAATTTATTGTCCGTTTGCACGAGTACTTAAGGTATGATATTGTATATTTATACAGTTATATCTTAAGTACAATTAAACCCATTATGCGAAAAATTATTCATATTGATATGGATTGTTTTTATGCTGCAGTTGAAATGCGAGATAATCCTCGTTATCGTCATTTACCTATTGCAGTAGGCGGCGATCCTCGCAAACGAGGTGTTGTTGCAACAGCTAATTATTTAGCACGTCAATTTGGTGTACATAGTGCGATGTCAACAGCACAAGCGATAAAACTATGTCCTAATCTTAAAGTAATTCCTGGTAGACATGCAGTTTATAAAGAGGTATCAAATCAGATTCACCAAATATTTGCGCGTTATACTTCTGCAATTGAAACACTTTCGCTTGATGAAGCTTATTTAGATGTAACAGAGTGTAAACTTTGTTATGGTTCAGCAAC
The DNA here is from genome assembly GCF_026536145.1 of Gilliamella sp. B3464. Taxonomy (NCBI): domain Bacteria; kingdom Pseudomonadati; phylum Pseudomonadota; class Gammaproteobacteria; order Orbales; family Orbaceae; genus Gilliamella; species Gilliamella sp. B3464. The sequence goes on from NZ_JAFNOQ010000004.1 coordinate 26,846, forward strand.
GCTTATTGCCCAAGATATACGCCAAGCTATTTTTAATGAACTTGAATTAACAGCTTCAGCCGGTGTTGCACCTTTAAAATTTCTCGCAAAAATTGCATCAGATATGAATAAACCTAATGGTCAGTATGTCATTAGACCCGAACAAGTGAACAATTTTATTGCACAGTTACCACTTAATAAAATTCCCGGTGTAGGTAAAGTGACCGAAAAAAAACTGACTGAATTGGGCTTATTTACTTGTAACGATGTTGTTAATTACGATCTTACCAAGCTGCTTAATCAGTTTGGTAAATTTGGTCGAGTGTTATTTGAACGATGCCAAGGTATTGATGAACGCGAGGTCTGTAATGATCGACAACGTAAATCGGTAGGGGTTGAACGCACGTTAATCGATGATATTTATCAATGGGAAGCATGTTTAGACCAACTTGATCCCCTGTATGATGAATTAGAGAAAAGGTTAAGTAAAGTTAGAACAGATCTATCGATTGCAAGACAAGGCGTCAAATTCAAATTCGATGATTTTCAATTAACCACTCAAGAACACGTCTGGCCAAAATTAGATAAACAAGATTTAATTGCTCAAGCTTATAAAGTATGGCAAGAAAGGCGTAATAATCGAGGTGTCAGGTTAATTGGTTTTCATGTTACATTAATTGACCCACAATTGGATAAACAGTTAATTTTTAATTTTTGATGATTCTGAAAATGTTTGTTAGTCAATCATTGTGTTAGCTGACGGTTAACAATATAACGTGTCTATGAGGATTTTACCTGTAGTAATAAAATCCTCATTGTGTCTAATCAAGCAATAAACGGCACTATTTTAAATCAGCGCCGTTGGTGGCTATGACGTGTTTATACCATTGAAATGAATCTTTTTTATAGCGTTTCATTGTGCCGTTACCTTCATTATCACGATCGACATAAATCACGCCATAACGTTTTTTCATTTCACCCGTAGTGAAAGAAACCACATCAATAATTCCCCATGCGGTATAGCCCATCACGTCAACGCCATCATAGTCAATAGCTTTTAACATTGCTTTAATATGTGCGCCCAGATATTCAACGCGAGGTTTATCATGAATTTGATTATCATGTTCTAATTCATCAATTGCACCAAAACCATTTTCCACAATAAATAAAGGTAACTGATAGCGATCATATAAACGGTTAAGTGTATAGCGCAAACCTTCAGGATCTATTGGCCAGCCCCAGTCACTGCTTTTTATATAAGGGTTTTCAACTGCATTAGGTAGTGCACCATTGACGATATTATCACGGTTATCATTTTTAACATCAGCTTTTACGACAGTTGACATGTAGTAGCTAAAGCCGATGTAATCAACAGTACCTTGTTTTAAAAAAGCTAAATCTTCTTCAGTAATATCAAGTTTGTAGCCTTCGCGTTCAAACTCTTTTAATGCGTATGCTGGATAATAGCCACGAACATGTACATCAGGGAAAAAGAAGCGCTGATGCATCGCGATTTCTGAGGCCATCATATCTTCAGGATTACAAGAAAACGGATAAATAGGTACATGAGATACCATGCAACCAATTTGAAAATCTGGGTTAATTTTTTTGCCAGCAATCACAGCTTTAGCACTCGCTAACAGCTCATAGTGCGCAACTTGATAAAGCACTTCTTGAGGATTTTCGCCCGGTTTAACTTGAACACCTGAATTAGTCCAGAAAAAGATTGGATTACTGGTATCCATTTGGTTATTAATCTCGTTAAACGTCATCCAGTATTTGACTTTGTGTTTATAACGTTCAAAACAGGTAATAGCAAAACGCTCAAAAAACTCTACGGTTTTACGATTTCGGAATCCACCATAGTGACGGGCAATATGCAGTGGCATCTCGAAATGCGATAGGGTGATAACGGGTTCAATGCCATGGGCAATTAATTCATCGAATACCGCATCGTAGAATTTTAGTCCTTCTTCATTAGGCTCAAGTTCATCCCCTTTAGGATAAATTCTCGTCCATGCAATGGAAGTACGCAGACATTTTAGACCTAACTCTGCAAATAGCTTAATATCTTCTTTATAGTGATGATAAAAATCAATAGCAGTATGATTCGGATAAAATTTATCCGCTTCTATACCTTCAGTTATTTGTCTTGGAACACCATGGGCACCCGCTGTCATTACATCGACAACACTTGGGCCTTTGCCTCCTTCATTCCAACCGCCTTCAAATTGATGGGCAGCTAACGCTCCACCCCATAAAAATGTTTTTTGCTTCATAACTTTTTCCCTATTATTGCTTAATTTTAAATATGATATTTTTAGGTGTAACTTCTGTATTTTCCGTTGAAATAATTTGTTGATATTGATCGGTATTGACAATAATAATTGGTGTAATTAGTGGATATCCTGCTTGTTTGATCGCTTTTGGATCGAAACTAATTAACAAATCACCTTTTTTCACTTTTTGATTGAGTTCTACATGATAACTAAATTCATTATTTGTCAAATTAACGGTATCAATTCCAACATGGATCAGTAATTCAACGCCATTATTTAATGTTAAACCAATAGCATGTTTAGAACTTGCAAACACAGCGGTAACCTGTGCATCATCAGGCGCATATACATGATTATCAGTTGGCTCAATGGCAATACCTTCCCCCATAAGTTTTTGAGCAAAAGCAGGATCAGGGACTTCACTCAGTGGTAATGCTTTACCTGACATTGGACTTGTTATTTCTAGATCGCCCAATACTAATTTGGGGGTATCATTTTCAATCTCATTTGACTGTGCTTGTTTCGCTTCACCCGTTCCTAAAATTTGGATTATCAACACAGGACCGAATAATGCAATTGCTGATCCAATTAAAACACCAATAAATGATCCAGGATGTTCAGGATTAATCGCATTGACAATAGTTAATGGTCCAGGTAATGCGGCATAAGTATAGTAATAGGGTGAAAACAAACCTGCAACAATCCCGCCAAGTGCTCCACATAAGCAACCATAAATAAAAGGTTTTTTAAAGCGTAAATTAACGCCATAAATGGCTGGTTCGGTAATACCAAATAGTCCTGTCACGAAAGCGGATAATGATACCCCTTTCATTTCTTGCGTGCGAGTTTTCAAATAAAAACCTAATGCAGCACCAACTTGACCAATAACGGCGATAGTTTGGAAAGCTTGGAATGAGTCTTGACCATACTGGTTAATATTTTCAATGATAACAGGCGTAATACCCCAATGTACGCCAAATATGACAAAGACTTGCCATACAGCGCCAATTATTCCACCTGCAACAGATGGTGCAAGGTTAACTATCCAGTTATAGCCATGAGCAATATAGTGAGCGGCACCTGCTGTTACTGGTCCAATAGCTAGTAAGGTTAGTGGCACCATAATCACTAAACAGATAAGAGGCATTAACAGTGGTTTAATAATGCTGTGTAAACGTGGTTCTAAAAATCGTTCAAGGTAAGATAGCAACCATACTAAAAATAGGGGTGGTAATACGGTTGAAGTGTAAGTGGTTTCAGATAAAGCGATACCAAATAGATCAATTTCTTGCCCCGATTTTATTAAAGCCGCAAGTTCTGCCCATGTTGGCGATAATAAAGCTGCACAACAAGCGACCGCAATATAAATATTACAACGAAAGTGTTGTGAGGCAGTAATTGCAATAAAAATAGGTAAAAAAGCAAAAGGTGCCCATGAAATAAAATTGAATATTTGACAGGTACCGGTTGTTGCAAACTGAGGAAAAGCTAATTTAATTAAAATTAAGATCCCTTGTAGAATCCCTGATGCAGCTAGAACATAAACAAATGGGGCAAAAACAGCTGACATGGTTGCAATAATGCGATTTAACATTCCGCTTTGGGCATTTTTTTCAATTTTGTTATCCGTGTTAATGAGTTTTATAAATGCGTTGTAAACTTTTTCAACATTGGTACCAATAACAATCTGAATTTGTCCACCTTTTTCAACTACCGTGATGACTCCTGGCATTTTAGCAATGGTTTCTTTAGCGTGTTCAGGTGTTTTTTGGGTAACAATTCGTAGACGCGTAGTACAGCGAGCTACGGTAACAATATTATTTTCACCTCCTAGCTCATTTAGAATATCAATAGCGAGTTGATTATAGTCTCTGATTTTTGACGACATCGATTTTACTCCTCAAAAAGGTTAGTAAGCTTATCTTATCGATAAAATTGAAATTGTTAATGACCAATTATATTGTTTGTGATCTAGATCTAACTTTTCATTCGCTTAGTTTAAAAATCTTATTAACCTGTATAAAATAGATAACATTTACTTATAAGAAGAATAAAGAGTTTGCCATGCTGAAATATCAAGATGTTGCTGAAAAAATTAAGCAAACTATCTATCAACAAAAAATGCCTAAAGATACCCAGTTACCTAATATTGAAGGATTAATAAATCAATATCAGGTTAGCCGGACTACGATTATAAAAGCCCTTAATCGTTTAGAGCGTCATGGTGTTATTTACCAGATTCAAGGTAGCGGTATTTTTGTTCGTCAACCTAAAAAGAGTGGTTATCTTAATTTTTTAGAAAGCCATGGTTTTAGTGTCGATTTAAACGATTTACCAGGATCGTCCGAAGTGTTTAATGTTGATATCATTAAGCCCAACCAGAAAGTTAAAGAAAATCTGCAATGCAGTGATGACGAAGACGTATACTTTATCAAACGTTTACGTTATGTCGATGGTGAAGTCTATGGCTTTGAACAATCTTATTATCGCAAAAAATTAGTCTCTTATTTGAATAAACAAATAGCAGAGCATTCTATATTTAGTTATGTACAAGAGACGTGTAATATCAATATCGGATTTTCGGATAAATATTTTAACGCGATAAAATTAGAGCAAGATGTTGCAACCTATTTAGGGTTAAAAGCGGGTGATCCCGCGCTATGTGTTGAGGAGATCTTTTATACTTCGGCCGGTGAGCCTTTCGATTTTTCCCAGATCATTTATCATTATGATAATGCCAAATTTTATGTGCAAAGTCATTCGAAGTAATAGTTAAAAACCTTTCATCCTCATTTAGTCGATTAACTTATTTATTACTATTGTTTTATCACTGTTTAAGATAAAAAAAGCGCTTTAAAAGCGCTTGATTGAATCTATTTTTAAACAACATCAGCCAGTAATTACCTTATGCCATATTCCGCGCGATAAGCCTCGACCTGTTTAACTTGGTCTTGGCGGGCAGGATCTTTATATAAATATTGAATCAAGTCATCTAGTGTGATGATTGAAATGACATCACATTGATAAGTTTGTTTAATCTCCTGAATAGCTGAAAGGTCACCGCGGCCTTTTTCTTGACGATCCAAGCAGATAAGCACACCCGCTAATTTAGATTTGTTGTCTTCAAGTATTCGCATTGATTCACGAATGGCTGTACCGGCTGTAATTACATCGTCAACTAACATAACTCGCTGTTGATAAATAGAACTTCCTACTAAATTACCGCCTTCACCATGATCTTTCGCCTCTTTGCGATTAAAACAGTAAGGCACATCAACATTATGGTGTTCTGAAAGTGCAACAACCGTTGATGAGACGATAGGAATACCTTTATAGGCTGGACCAAAAATGACATCATATTGTAAATTAGCATCGGTTAATGCTGCTGCATAAAAACGACCTAATAAAGCGAGATCTTTGCCAGTGTTAAACAGTCCTGCATTAAAAAAATAGGGGCTTTTACGACCCGATTTTAAGGTGAATTCACCAAATTTTAATGCTTGCCTTTCTAAAGCAAATTCTATAAATTCACTTTTATATGATTTCATCGATTATCTCCAATTAATCTTTTAAGGCCTGCTTTTGTGCTTCAATAATAGCGGCAATGCCGTTTTTAGCTAGATCTAATAATTTCAATAATTCATCGTGGCTGAACGGTTCGCCTTCGGCCGTGCCTTGTACTTCAATTATTCGACCATCGTCGGTCATGACCACGTTCATATCGGTTTCTGCGTTAGAATCCTCAATGTATTCCAAATCACATAATGCTTCGCCTTCAACAATACCAACAGATACCGCAGCGACTAAAGATTTGATTGGGTTTTGTTTAATTTGTCCTTTAACCAACATTTGGTTGATGGCATCATTAAGCGCGACACAAGCACCAGTTATAGACGCCGTTCTGGTGCCACCGTCAGCTTGAATGACATCGCAATCTAAAGTAATGGTATATTCACCGAGTAATTTAAGATCAATCATTGCTCGTAATGAACGCGCTATAAGGCGTTGAATTTCCATTGTACGGCCTGTTTGTTTACCTTTAGCTGCTTCGCGTTGATTTCGTGAATTGGTCGCGCGCGGTAACATACCATATTCGGCGGTAACCCAACCTTGATTTTGACCTTTTAAAAAGCGTGGAACACCTTCATCAACAGTGGCATTACAAAGTACCTTGGTTTCACCAAATTCAACCAATACAGAACCTTCTGCATGCTTAGTATAATGACGGGTTATTTTGATTGGGCGGACTTGTTCCGCAGATCGACCAGACGGGCGCATGCAATTCTCCAGCAGTTTAATTTAAAAAATTATCGTATTGAGCTAATCATTTAGGAGGACATCAACTGGATTACGTTGATGTTTAGCCTAAGCTAAGAGCATATTATACAGAATTTGTGATACAATGCCCAGCAAGTTTTTCAATTTTAGGGTGCAATTATGATTTCAAGTATGACGGCTTATGCAAGAAAAGAACTAAATCAACAATGGGGTAATGCTTCGTGGGAATTACGTTCAGTCAACCAACGATATTTAGAAACGTATATCCGTTTGCCAGAACAGTTTCGATCGTTAGAGCCTATTATTCGTGAACGCTTACGTAATCGTTTAACTCGAGGAAAAATTGAATGCAATTTGCGCTTTGAATTGGATTCTGCTGCACAAGGTCAAGAATTATTACTTAACAAAGAATTAGCTAAACAAATTTTAACTGCTGCAGATTGGATTAAAACGCAGCACCAAGCTGCTGAAGTCAATCCTATCGATGTGTTGCGTTGGCCTGGTGTGTTATCAGCAAAAGAGCAAAACCTTGACACGATTTCACAAGAGATTTTGGCCCTATTGGATATTACTATTGATGAATTTATCACCGTTCGTGAACGAGAAGGTCAAGCTCTTCGTGATTTAATTATTCAACGATTAGAAGGTATTACAGAACAAGTTAATAAAATTAAAAAGTGTATGCCTCAAATATTGGAATGGCAAAAAGAGAAACTGAAAAGTAAACTTGAAGAAGCGAATATAGAACTTGATAACTCTCGTCTTGAGCAGGAAATACTTATGCTTGCCCAACGTATTGATGTGGCAGAAGAGCTTGATCGTTTAACAACGCATGTGAAAGAAACCTATTCGATTTTAAAGAAAAACGAAGCAGTGGGTCGTAGATTGGACTTTATGATGCAAGAATTTAACCGTGAATCGAATACAATTGCCTCTAAATCAATCAATGCTGAGGTGACAGCAAGTGCTATTGAACTAAAAGTTCTCATTGAACAAATTAGAGAACAAGTACAAAACATTGAGTAAAAAACTAACTCACTTTAAGCAACAATGAATCGTTCATACGGTGTTATTGCCGTCATATTGGCATCAATCTTATGGGGTACAACAGGTACGGCAGCAACGTTAGCCCCATCACTCTCTCCTTTATTTATTGGTTCCTTTGCCATGGGGGTAGGGGGATTATTACAATCTATTTTTGCTCTATCTAATATATTTAAAGAACGTAGGTTAATAGCAAATCACTTAGGTTTTTTACTGGTTGGAAGTATTGCTGTTTCCCTTTATCCGCTAGCATTTTACTCTTCTATGCGACTATCTGGTGTGACTGTTGGTACAGTAGTATCTATTGGAACGGCACCGATTCTTTCAGCAATAATTGAGTATCGTAGCAAGGATTTTCATATTACTAAACAATGGGTTATTGGCGCGGCTTTTGGCATTTTAGGCATTATGCTTCTTTGTTTTTCTGAAAATAGTGCGACATCAACGCAATATAGTCATTTGGCTATTGGTATTTTGCTTGGTTTAATTGCTGGATTCACTTATGCATTATACTCTTGGTCGGCTCGTCAAATGATGTTAAAAGGTATATCCAGCAAAGCAGCGATGGGAACGACATTTGGATGCGGAGGTTTATTGTTAATTCCAGTTATGATTTTAGTAGGATCTCAGTTATTTGATTCATTAATCAATATAACCATAAGCCTTTATATGGCATTGATTCCCATGTTTATCGGGTATTTATGTTATGGTTATGGGCTGTCAAAAATATCGGCTAGCACAGCAACAACTATTACACTATTAGAACCGGTTATTGCAGCTATTTTGGCCATGTTAATTGTCGGTGAGTATCTATCTTTTTTAGGTTGGTTGGGGGTGATATTTATTTTTATTTGCCTTGTTTTAGTTACGCTATCGACCTTAAGTAAAGCATCAGTTTAGACTCAAGATAATTAAATACATTGTTAGTAAATAGTAGTTGTCCTCCACCGATATATTTATAAAATGCATATTATCATTAAATTTTTCATAGCAAAGAGTTACCCTGAAATCAATGACCTATTTTTATTAAATAATTTTGATATTAGTCAAAATTATTAATGCTATCATTTGTTATTAGACAATAATTTTGACAATATTACCAAGTACAAGAATAGAAAATAATATAAATTATTTAACCTATAAAGATGATAAGGAAAAAACATGAAAAAAATATTCACCACAAGCTTACTGTTTTTGTTTTTAACGGGTATAGCCAATGCAGAAACCTCTTTAGAAGATATAGAAAAACTGCCTCGAGAAGAAATTATTAAACTTGCTAATGAAAAAAATGATGCTAAAGCACAATACTCTTTAGCACAAGATTATCAAGACGGTATAAATGTTGAGAAAGATCAAGCTAAAGCGAGAGAATTATACGAAAAATCAGCGGCACAAGGTTATGCACCGGCACAGTCTAATTTAGGTGTTTTTTATGAAAATGGTATTGCTGGTGAACAAAGTTATGAAAAAGCTAAACAGTTATATGAAAAATCAGCAGCGCAAAATGATCAGCATGGTCAATACAATTTAGCAACCTTGTATCAAAATGGTCGTGGTGTATCGCAAAATTTTGCAAAAGCCCGAGAGCTTTTTGAAAAATCTGCAGAACAAGGTTTTGTTAATGCACAATATCAATATGGTCAAATGTATTTGTTAGGCGAAGGTGTCAAAAAAGATTACGATAAAGCAAGAGTTTGGATGGAAAAAGCTGCACAGCAAGGAAAACCAGAAGCACAATTTAACTTAGGTGTGATGTATCAAAACGGTATGGGTGGTTTACCAAAAGATGACGACAAAGCATCAGAATGGTTTGAAAAAGCTTGTGAAAATGGTGCTAATCATCCAATTTGTAAATAATTAACAAAATTTAACTCACTACACGGAGGCAGTCGCCTCCTAAATAATTACGACAATCCCAGTATTGTTTTAATATTTTGCCACTATCGTCCATTTTAAGCATAAACGTAATTTAATAAACTTAATTAAAATTAATTGGTAATCATTATTTATATTGCTAGAATAAAATGTAAATACGATAATCTAAATAATATAACTATCTCGTAGTTAAGGAATAAGAAGTGAAAAAATTATACACAATTATTTTATTTTTTTTATTTTTAACTAATGCAGTAAGTGCACAAGATATCAAAAATTTAAGCATCAACGATTTGTCTAACTTAGCATCAGAACAAAACGATCCTGAAGCACAATTTTATTTAGGTGTTATGTATGAACAGGGTAAAGGTGTTGAACAGGACTATGAAAAAGCTAAGCAATGGTATGAAAAAGCGGCATCGCAAGGTATTGTTGAGGCTCAATTCAATTTAGGACAAATTTACTACACAGGTATGGGAAGTGCTCCAGATTATGTTCAATCTAAAAACTGGTTTGAGAAAGCCGCATCACAAGGTGATGTTGATGCGCAATTTAATTTGGGCATGATGTACGAGAATGGTAGAGGTGTTGAACAAGATTTTACTCAAGCAAAAACATGGTACGAAAAAGCAGCTGCACAAGGTTTTGTCGATGCTCAATTCAATTTAGGCATTATGTATGACACTGGAGAGGGAATAGAGCAAAATTATACCAAAGCAAAAGAGTGGTTTGAAAAGGCAGCACTTCAAGGTGATGCTGAAGCACAAACTAATTTAGCGTGGATATATTATGAAGGCAAAGGCGTTGAAAAAGATTTAAAATTGGCGAAAGAGTGGTTTGAAAGAGCCGCAGCTCAAGATCAACCCGAAGCTCAGTATAATTTAGGTATCATGTATGAAGATGGAAATGCGGTAAAAAGAGATCCAGAACAAGCACAAAAATGGTACAAAAAAGCATGTGAAAATGGACTGGATAGTGAAATTTGTAAATAAGCTATCAATCCAAAGAACATTTGGTCTAAAGTAAATCTATTTTAATTGAAAAATCGATTACACGGTTTTGTCATCAAATCCATGTTTAATAAAATCTTTCCTGATGCAGAAATACATCTTTAGATTCCTAATTTTCTCTATATCGTTTATGCTTATCATAATAAAACAATTTAAACTGTTCGGTATAAACTTGTTTTCTGAGGTAATAATAATCAAGGAACAAAATAAGAAATGAAGAAATATCTACTAATATTATTACTCATGTCAATAAATTTGGTTCATGCCAATGAGCAAGAAAATTTAAAATTAGATGAGTTGTTACAGTTGGCTTATGAACAACAAGTTCCAAGTGCACAATATGAGTTAGCGGTTCGATATCAAGAAGGCAATGGTGTTGAAAAAAACTATCTAAAGGCTAAAGAATTATTTGAAAAGTTAACTTCGCAAACCAACAATGATGTTAAATTTAGAGTTGGTTTTTTGTATTTTATCGGTGATGAAGGATTAGAAAAAAATTACGCTAAAGCTAAAGAATGGTTTGAAAAAGCAGCCGCTGAAGGTGATAGTAATGCTCAATTTTATTTGGGCGTTTTATATCAACATGGATATGGTGTAATAAAAGATTATAGATTAGCAAGAAAGTGGTTTGCTAATGCAGCTAATCAGGGTCACAGTGATGCTCAAGCTAATTTAGGGCAGTTTGCACTTTATGGTATAGGGCAAATGCAATATATTGATGGTGCCAAATATTGGCTTAACATTGCCGCTCTGCAAAATCATCCCAAAGCCCAATACTACTTAGGCATAATAAACTATGCAAAAGCACAAGAAGATGCAAACTATTATATTGACGCTAAAAATTGGTTCGAAAAATCTGCTAAGCAGGGCTATGCTTATGCACAATATAAATTAGGTCAGTTATATCTACGTGGTGAAGGGGTAAAGCAAGACGAAAACATTGCTAATCAGTGGTTTGAGGCTGCACGTCAACAAGGTTTATCTCAAGCAGAATTTAACAAAATAGATAACAATGAAGATGTTGACGACCTTAGTCAGGATTATAGTAAAGTTCAGCAATGGTATGAAAAAAGATCATTACAAGGCGATATCAATGCAATGGTATCTTTAGCTTTTAGTTATACCAATCAAGAGCCATATGGTGTTGATGTCAATTTTTCCAAAGCCAAACAATGGTTCGAAAAAGCCGCAGAACAAGGCGATCTTGATGGTGAATACGAAACAGGTATCTACTATTATTATGGTATTGGTTCAGAACAAGATTATGTACAAGCTAAGCAATGGTTAGAAAAATCAGCTAAACGAAATGATAAATTGTCGCAATACTTTTTAGCTATGCTGTATAAAAATGGCAATGGTGTAAAACAAGATTTTGTCAAAGCTAAAGAGTTGTTTGAGAAAAGTGCAGCACTTCCTGACTCAAGACCGCAAGAGCAATTAGGATTACTTTATTTAAATGGCGATGGGGTAAAACAAGATTATGTAAAAGCCAAAGAGTTTTTTGAAAAAGCGGCAACAAAAATTAGTGATCATGCTGAATTTAATTTAGGTCTAATGTATCAAAATGGTAAAGGTGTTAAACAAGACTATGTCAAAGCTAATGAGTGGTTCGAAAAAGCCGCTTCACGAGGCAACTCTAATTATCAGTTTTATCTAGGTGAAATATATAAAAAGGGACAAGGTACTGAGATTAATTTCACTAAAGCTAAACAATGGTATGAAAAAGCCGCTTTACAAGGTAATGTGAATGCACAATATGCTTTGGGCAAATTTTATCAATATGGTTATGGTGTTACGCAAGATATTATTAAAGCTAAGCAGTGGTATGAACAAGCGGCGCAGCAAGGGCATGATGATGCGCAGGTGCAATTAGCAAGTTTGTACTTAACAGCGAATGGTACCGATCAAGATTATGTAAAAGCTAAACAGTGGTTTGAAAGAGCTGCTTTAAAAAATAACATGGATGCACAACTAGCATTGGCTAATTTGTATGAAACAGGGCTAGGCGTTGCCCCCAATCCTGCTAAAGCTAAAGAGTGGCGAAAAAAAGCAACAAATAAATCCGAAAGTGTAGATGATGTAACAAAAGAAACAACGCTATTATCGCATGAAGCTAAAATGTTAGCCTTGAATGAACAGTTAGCGCTACAAGGCGATGTAACCGCTCAGTTACAGTTAGCATTTTTATATGCAAAGAATAATAATGGAGTACAACAGAATAATAAGAAAGCTAAAGAATGGTTTGAAAAGGCGGCACTACAAGGTAATGCTGATGCTCAATATAATATCGGAAAATTTTATCTTGAAGGTATTGGTGTTGAGCAAAATTCGACCATTGCTAAAGCGTGGTTCGAAAAAGCAGCATTACAAAATGATAGTCGTGCTCAACTGGCGTTAGGACTGATTTATGCCAAAGGTAAGGGGATCGAACAAGATTACACTGCTGCAAAACAATGGTTTGAAAAGGCTGCCGCACAAAATGATGCTAACGCAGCATTCAACTTGGGCTTAATATATGACAAGGGCTATGGTGTTGAACAAGATTATACTAAAGCCAAACAGTGGTACCAAAATGCTGCATTGATGGGGAGTGATGAGGCCCAATTTTATCTAGGTGAAATGTATCGAATGGGGCATGGCGTACCTCTAAAAAACTATACTGAAGCTAATTATTGGTACTGGAAATCCGCTGACCAAGGTAATGTTAAAGCATCATATATGGTGGCTTATTTCGATTTTTATGGTCTAGATAGTACCGAGTTTAATGGATATTCATTAGATTATTTTCTAAATGCCGCTTATCAAAATCAACCTCGCGCTAACAGCGCCTTGGGACAAATTTACTATTATGGCGTTGATGATAAGAGTGGCTATAATAATTATGTTATCAAGCCAGATTTTACTAAAGCAAAACAATTTTTTGAACAGAGTGCAGCACAAGGTTTTGCGCATTCCCAGTATTATTTAGGGGTAATGTATTTACATGGCTTAGGCGTCAAAAAAAATCCTAAATTAGCTAAGCAATGGTTACAAAACGCTTGCGAAAATGGCTTTCAACATCAAATTTGTCAATAATCAAATAGATGATGTGTATATTCAATAAAAAATAGTATTTAAATAAAATAACCTGTTAGCGCTTTTACCTGAGTAAGGGTTTAATCAAAGATAGTTGAAGCCACCATTGTTATGACCTAACAACGGGGATTTCAAGTAATGGAGTTTAGAAATAAAAGATGAATAAAAATGTAACTGCTTTACTCTTATTTTTATTGTCTGTGAGTTCAGCCAACGCTAATGAATTAAAAAAATTAAGTAATGATGAACTTTTGCAAATGACAGCTGAAAGTTTACCAGAAAAACCGCAATATGATTTTGGCATTCAATATCAATATGTTGATGGTAATGAGCTACAAGATAGTATTAAATTAAAACAATGGCTTGACGCTGCTGCTTTACAAGGTGATGCTGGTGCAGAATTTGATTTAGCCACATTGTACCAAAATAGCATTGGTATTGAACACAATAGTCACTTAGCTAAGCAATGGTATGAAAAATCAGCACAACAAGGAAATGCTGATGCTCAATATGCTTTAGGCTGTTATTACTTTTATGGGTATGCTGGTGAACAAGATTATGCTAAAGCAAAAGTGTGGTATGAAAAAGCGGCTCTACAAGGTGATGTACGTGCACAATTGCAATTAGGTTTAATGTTTACAAATGGGTATGGTGTTGAAAAAGATTATCAGCAAGCAAAAAGTTGGTTTGATAAGTCAGTTGCACAAAACGATAATCGCGCTAAAGTAATGTTAGGTCTAATGTATTTAAATGGTAACGGCGTTGAGAAAAATTATAATGATGCAAAATCATGGATTATAGACAGCGCCAAATTAAACATTGAAAATGACCTTGCTCTTATGTATATAAATAATGATGGCAGCCAACCAGATTATGTTCAAGCGATAAAACTATTTGAAGATGCTGCAAAAACTGATGTTCATGCAAAATATTACTTAGGATTAATGTTTATTCAAGGTGTTTTTGTTGAGCCAAACTATGTCAAGTCAACACAATACTTTATTCAAGCATGTGATGACCCTGATGTTGGTGATATTCCAATTTGTTTTTGATCTTTAACCTTAAAACTGGTCATAATTTATATCGATTAAAAAAGTAATGAATTTATTTTTTTATACTAACTATTGGTGACATCGACTCTTTATCGATTTGAAATACCAAAATAGTACCGTAAATGCAACGCCAGTTGATAAAAGATCTGCTGTTGGTGATGAGGCCCAAACTCCATCTAATCCAAAGCATAACGGTAATAGGTATAGTGTTGGCAATAAGATCAAAATTTGTCGGGAAAGACTTAATAAAATGGATATTTTTGCCATACCAATACACTGAAAAAAGCTTGTGGTAACCATTTGAAAACCGACAAAAGCAAACGATAAAGTCGTGTATCGTAAAGCTATCGCCGATATGTGCACTAAATCCTCATCAGAACTAAATGCGCGCACTAACACATCTGGAACAAAAAATCCTAAAATAAAGCCAATGCTAGTAATGACTGTTGCAACTTTGACCCCATAGAAGAAAGTGGCTTTAACTCGTAGATAGTCTTTCGAACCATAGTTATAGCCAATAATCGGTTGCATTCCTTGATTGATACCAATAACAATCATAATAATCAATGTAATTAATCGATTAGCATTGGAATAACCTGCAATTGCATCATCACTTGAAACGTTTGACAAAGGAGCATAATGGGTAAGTTGCCAATTAATAAACACAACCACAATAGAGGCGGCGACTTGCATCGCAAAAGGTGACATACCAATTGATAAAATTGATTTAATATATATCCAATTAAGTCTAAAGTTACATCGATACAGTTTGATATTACTATTTTTACTGATAAAGTGCTGCATCACAAATAAAAAGCTAATGAACATCGATAAAGTAGTTGCAAAAGCTGCACCACGCATCCCCCAACCAAAGCCAATGATAAAAATAGGTGCTAAAATGATATTGGCAATGACACTAATAAACATGGTGACCATTGCTTTAAATGGGTAACCGCTTGCCCGCATCATGTTGTTATAATTAAATGTTAACGTAATAAATATGCTACCGGGCAAATATACTTGCAAAAACTCTTTAGCATATTGATGATTGGTTGGGCTGGAGCCGACAAAATGTAACACGGGATCAACAAAGTAGAGTAGTGATGCTAAAGTTATACCGCTTAAAACAGCCGTTAACATAAATGATGTGCCAGCAATTTTTTCGGCTTTATCCGTTTCTCCACGACCTAAAAAAATCGATATGCGACTGGCTGACCCAATACCTACAAGCATACCGATACCCGCGGTCAGGTTCATTACAGGTAAAATAATACCAGCTCCACTCAGTGCCTCACGACCAATCCAGTGACCAATAAATATCCCATCAATAATGTTATACAGTGTATTGACAATAGTACCAATTACCGCCGGTAAAGCATACTGCCAAAATAACCAACTAATTTTTTTATTTTTGAAATCATTGTAAACATCTTGAGAGTGAGTCATCGATTCTATTTTCCCACAGTTAAATGTTGTAAAAAATATTAAAAAAGCGCGATATTTGCGTTTGAAATAATTTAAATTGCATGACTAAAGGGGTATTAAAAGCGTAATGACTGATCTCAATACCAACTAATTTAAATTTATTTAGTCTAACACGTTATAACAAACGTTTAATAATTCTATCAACACGAATGCGACTTAAGCGTTTAATCAATTTATGTACCTGTTTTGGATAAAATTGACTAGCTTGAATTTGTTGGAAATGAGTAACCAACGTCGTTTTTTGACGAATGGTATCGAGTTCCTGCTTAATTTGTTTTTGTAACTCTTGTTTAGGGTCATGAACTAAAATGCCATTTTCCAGATCTAAACGCCAAGCACGCGGATTAAGATTATTGCCTGTAATAAGCATCCATTGATTGTCTACCCAAACACCTTTAAGGTGATAAGTTTGATCTTCATCTTTCCACAAACGAATAATTAATTGTTGTTTATCAATATAAGGTTGTAAGCGTTCAATAAAGTTTCTTAAATTGATTTCGTATAAATAAGGTAATCCACCCGAAATATTAAAAGGTTTATCTGGCGGAATATAAAAATCATTTGCTTCTTTATCGCCAATAATAATTTCCACTTGTCTCCCTTTTCTAAGTAATCGAATAATATCGCGAACCAAGATATTGGGTAAATTGAAATAAGGGGTACAAAATATAACGTTATGTTGTGTTGTATTAATCAGATGATGAATAATTTTATTTAAACTATTATTGCGCCCAAGTCCTGCAATAGGCGAGACGGTTAATTCATTGTTACTTGCATAACTTTCATATTGATAATTTGCTTCACTAAGGTGTTGGCGTAATGTTTTTATTTCAGCTTTAATTTGTTTACGGGTTTTATGGTGTTCTACATCTAAACGCTGTAATCCCTCAAAAGGTAAAAAATTATCATTGACATATTTTATCATGCAATCAGCTAGCGTTTTATTTGTGATAAAATGGTATCTATCATACCGATATTTATTGAACTTATGTAAATAGACATTATTGATACTTGCCCCGCTATATATGACTGTATCATCAATAATTAACCCTTTAAGATGTAACACACCAAGTACTTCTCGACGGTTAATGGGTACACCATAAACTGGAATGTCAATATCGGGATGCTGCTGCTTCATCTGATTATAATAACGAGCATTGGTTTGGTTTTTATCTTCTCCAAACCGTCCGCGTTGTGCTCGATGCCAGTCGACAAAAATTTTAATGTCTAAATTTGGTTTTTGTTTTTTTGCCTGATAAAGTGCATTTAAGATTTCTTGTCCAGCTTCATCTTGCTCTAAATATAACGCTATTATGTAAATTCGGTGTTGTGCTTTATAAATACTGTCGAGCAAAGCAATTCTGTATGAATTTGGATCAAATAAAATGCGGTATTGACTAGCATCTTGAGGAATTTTTGCTAAATCATCAAGATGCTTTTGATGGTTATATCTAATAAAAGGTATTCTCATTATTTATATATTATTGTAACTGGGCTATGTAGTAGCATAGCATAAAATACACCAGAAAATAATACTCCTTTTTACATTACATTAAGGGCATAAATCAAGTTTGTAACAAGCTTCGATTAATGACTATTCAACTTTATTGTTAAGCTTGTTCATCGACCCATGATTCAATAAGCTTATAAGTCAATGCTAACACAACTGGACCGATAAACAATCCCATAATACCAAAGGCGAGTATTCCTCCAATAACACCAAACAATATGAGCAAAAATGGTAAATCGGCGCCTTTTTTTATTAAATATGCACGCATTACACTATCAAGTGTGGTTAAAATAATCGCAACAAAAATTAATACAATCGCCGAAATGGTATTTCCATCCCAAAATTGCCAGATAATGCAGCCTATCATGACAATGACCGGACCAATTTGCGCCACACAGCAGATAAATAAAATGAGCGTCAAAATGCCAGGGAAAGGCATGTTAGTAAGCACAAAACTGATGCCACCAATTAGTGCTAACGTAATGGCGGTAACGACAACACCTAAAGCTACGGCTCTTATTGCTTGACCGGCTAAAGTAACGGTTGTTTTACCATAGTGTTTTGATAAACGATTAGCAAAAACATAGACGTATTTTGTAATACTTTCACCTTTAAGAAATAATAATAAACTAAAGATGATCATTACACCGGCATGGAAGATGAATATACTGATATTGGTCGCTTGTTCTAAAAGCCATCCAACCAAAATACCGATATATGGCTGGATATCAGAAATCAGCTCCGATCCATCTGTTTGAATAATTTCTAACCATTTTTGGTGTAATTCATTTCCAAACATAGGTAGGCTGCTTAACCAATCTAATGTCGGTAATTCACGATGAGGTAGTGTTCTAGCCCATTCAATTAAATAATGACCATTTTGTGCAACACTACTAATAATTAATATAAATGGTATAATACAAACGAAAGCCAAAATTAGTGCCATGACTAATAGTGATAACCAGCGTTTATTAAATAGTTTTTGTTGGATTTTGATCATTAATGGCCAAGTGGCAATAACCACCATGACCGCCCAAAAAAAACCAAACAAAAAAGGTTCAACTACACGATAAGTAATAATGATTAGTAATCCTATTATTAATAGGTTTAGAATCAATTTAAGTAAATCGTACGTATTGTTTTCAGCTGGCATTTTTGTACCATATTATTTAGTCTAGAAAATGTTATTATACGCAATAAGATTCAAAAAGCATATGTTGTATGTTAACCATTATACTTTTTTCGGAGGTGTAAAAATGAAGAAAATAATGTTATTAATGATGATGAGTGTTGCATTAGCGGCGTGTTCGACATCACCAAAATCAGCTAAAGTTGTACAAAATGTAAATGATACAGCACCTTTCCCAGAAGCCATGCCTGGCTATACTCGCTATGCTATTCATCTTCCTGCATTAAAAGATGAAAATAGTGCCCGTGTCGAAGTATTAGTTGGTAAAGATATGAATGTTGATTGCAATGCGCATAGCCTTAGCGCGACTATTAAACAACAAGAATTGAAAGGTTGGGGATATTCATATTATGTGGTAGATAAAGCCAAAGATGGCATATCAACACTCATGGCTTGCCCAGAAAGTGCTAATAAAAATCAATTTGTAACTATCGGTAACAATATTGGAACGCTAAATTATAATAGCCGTTTACCAATCGTTTTTTATGTACCAAATGATTTAACTGTTAAATATCGTGTTTGGCAAGCAGATGCCAAAATTTTGCAAGCGACTGCCGAATAAAACAGCTAAATTAATTGTCAATTTATGATAAATAGTGGGTTGAGCGGTCAAAATATCGTCACTCAACCCCGAAACTTAGGATATTTGATATTTTAAGTAGACATCTCAAAAAAAAAAGGTATTTTATCCCTCGTAATGCAAGGTTAGCTCTACTCGTTCATTAAATTTATTAATGACTTGTGATTGCCTGATTACCTCGGTTTCGCCATACTTTTTAACGAAGTTATTGGTAAAATTTGGGGGTCCATTGAAGTTATCCAATGGGCTTGTGTCTAACATGTAATATCCCTAAACTAGAGGAGAAGTGGTGAGCATGTTTACTCAACGTAAAACAATTCTTTCAATCGTAGCTGGTGTTTCACTAGCGTTATCTCAATCAGCAATAGCTAAAGATCGAGTCGTCCATTTTTATAATTGGGCAGGACAAATCGGTTCACAAACTATCAGTGATTTTGAAAAATCAACAGGTATAAAACTGGTTTATGATGTTTATGATTCAAACGAAGCATTAGAAGGAAAACTCATGGCAGGGCATTCAGGTTTTGATGTCGTATCGCCTTCTGATAGCTTTTTAGCTAGACAAATTAAATCTGGAATTTATTTACCGCTAGATAAAAGTAAATTACCAAATTGGAAAAATCTAGATCCTAATTTAATGAAATTGATGGCTAACCACGATCCTGATAATACCTATGCCATTCCTTATGTTTGGATGACAACGGGTATTGGTTATAACATCGATAAGGTGAAAGAACGTTTAGGCGATAATGCACCTGTAGATAGCTGGGACTTAGTGTTTAAACCCGAAAATATGGAAAAACTCAAAGATTGTGGAGTCGCATTTTTAGATGCTCCGACCGAAATTTTTGCTAGTGCTCTTCAATATTTAGGTAAAGATCCAAATAGTACAGATGCTAAAGATTACACTGGTGCTGCTTACGAGTTGTTAGAAAAAGTGAGACCGAATATTCGTTACTTCCATTCCTCACAATATATTACAGATCTTGCTAACGGCGATATTTGCGTTATTTTAGGTTGGTCAGGCGATATTTTACAATCCCGAGATAGAGCAAACGAAGCGAAAAACGGCGTACATATTGGTTATCAAATTCCAAAAGAAGGGGCATTAGTCTTCTTTGATACTTTTGCTATTCCAAAAGATTCAGAAAATGTAGAAGAAGCACATGAGTTCTTAAACTTTGTCATGAAACCAGAAATTGCAGCGCAAGTAACCAACGATGTTAACTTTGCAAGTGCGAATAAAGCGGCTAATGATGAGTTTGTTAAACCAGAAGTGAAAAATGATCCAGCGGTTTATCCAAAACCAGAAGTAATGGAAAAATTATTCACTTTAAAAGTAAAAGAACCAAAACTTGAACGTGTTATTACCCGCACGTGGACAAAACTAAAAACTGGTAAATAACCGATATTTTTGGTACTACACTATTTACTAGTCTAATATAGACGGAGAGGTTAATTTGATCTTTCCGTCTCGTTTTTTATGGCTTGTTGTTATGAGGAAAAAAGAGTGAACAATAAAACAACAAATCAGGTACAGCCTAAAAAAAAGATGATAACTCCATTACTGGAGATCAAAAATTTAACGAAAGTTTTTAATGATGATTATTATGCGGTTGATGATGTCAACCTCACCATTTATACCGGTGAGATATTTGCCTTGTTAGGGGCATCGGGCAGTGGAAAATCAACATTATTGCGTATGCTTGCTGGTTTTGAACAACCTACATCCGGACAGATTATTTTAGATGGTAAGGACTTATCGCAAGTGCCTCCTTACAATCGCCCAATCAATATGATGTTTCAATCGTATGCTTTATTTCCTCACATGACGGTTGAGCAAAATATTGCTTTTGGCTTAAAACAAGACAAATTAAATGCGCACGAAATCAAACAACGCGTTGAAGAGATGTTAGCGCTTGTTCATATGGAACAATTTGGTAAACGTAAACCCCATCAGCTATCAGGTGGTCAAAGACAACGTGTAGCGTTGGCTCGCAGTCTAGCGAAAAGACCAAAATTATTATTACTTGATGAACCAATGGGTGCTTTGGATAAACAACTTCGTGATCGTATGCAACTTGAAGTAGTTAGCATTTTAGAACAAGTAGGTGCAACTTGTGTTATGGTTACGCACGATCAAGAAGAAGCAATGACGATGGCAGGACGAATTGCCATTATGAATAAAGGTCAATTTGTACAAATCGGTGAACCAGAAGAGATTTACGAACATCCAAACAGCCGTTACAGTGCTGAATTTATTGGATCAGTGAATATTTTCGATGGTATTTTGCAAGAAACATTAGAAGATGGTTTGATTCTTAACTGCCCAATGATCAAACACCCATTAAAAGTCGATTATGATTCACCAGCGGTTGAAGGGGTTCCTATTCAAGTTGCACTACGCCCAGAAAAAATTAAATTATGTGACGAAATTCCAGAACAAGGTTACAACGTAGCAAGTGGTGAGGTTGTTGAAATTGCCTATCTTGGTGATTTATCAATTTATCATGTCAAATTACCAAGTGGGCAAATTATTATTGCGCAGTTACAAAACGAACATCGTTATCGTAAAGGTATGCCAACATGGGGCGACATTGTCAATCTGAGTTGGGATATTGATAGTTGTGTTGTGCTTACCGAATAAACAAAAGAGGATATCATGATGCGATCCATTTTATTGGGTTTATTGTTGAATGCATTTGTATTACTCAATGTTTATTGGCGTTTTGTCTCAACAGATTCATTTGACAATCTATTTTTAGATGCGCTTTTCACTGCAATGACATTCAGCTTTTTATTGTCATGTTTAGGATTCTACTTAGCCTATTATAAGCCATCTAAATTTGCTTATCGTTTGATTATTGCCGGCAGTATTTTATTTATTCCTGCTGGTTTGGTCGCAATCTATTTTGCTTATAAAAAGATGCGCCAACAACGTAATGACTCAGATTTAATGACGTTATATGGTCGACTAGCAGTGATTAGTATCCCTTATTTATGGATGTTATTACTGTTTTTATTACCATTTTTAATTGTATTTCGAATTAGTTTTTCTGAAATGGCTTCAGCGGTACCGCCTTATACTGATTTATTCAGTTATGATGATGGTTTACTCAATATTGCTTTAAATTTTGGTAATTACTTAAATTTACTGAGCGATACCATTTACATTGATTCTTATTTGCAATCATTGAAAGTAGCGGCTATTTCAACGATTCTATGTATTTTAATTGGCTATCCATTAGCTTGGGCTATTTCACAATGTAAAGCCTCAACTCGAAATATCTTATTATTATTAATTATCTTACCATCATGGACTTCGTTTTTAATTCGAGTATATGCTTGGATAGGTATTTTAAATCCTAATGGGCTACTCAATAATTTTTTAATGTGGTTAGGCGTTATTGATCAACCACTTATCATCATGAAGACCTATTTTGCGGTTTATATTGGTATTGTTTATTCTTATTTACCTTTTGTGGTACTGCCAATTTATACCTCATTAAGTAAAGTGGACTCTACGTTGATCGAGGCAGCATTAGATTTGGGATGTAAACCAATTAAAACCTTTTTTAAAATTATTGTGCCATTAACTAAAAATGGCGTAATTGCTGGCGGTATGTTGGTCTTTATTCCGGCTGTTGGGGAGTATGTGATTCCTGAACTATTAGGTCCCTCTGAAGGCATTATGATAGGTACACAACTTTGGACTGAATTCTTCAATAACCATGACTGGCCGGCAGCATCTGCAGTGGCTTCGGTAATGTTATTGATATTAATTATACCTATTTACTACTTTAATAAATTCCAAAATCGACAATTGGGAGGTAAATAGATGAACAATTTACCTGTTATTATGCGATCCGCTGTGATTATTTTTATTGCTTCATTCTTAGGCGCTTTATTGTTAACTGTTTTGATCTCGTCTTCAGGATTAGAATTAATTGGCAATAGTCATTTATACATTGGTTGTTTGATTTTCAGTGTGATTGTTACCTTGATTATCACTTTAGCGTTAATATGTCGCAGTTTAAAGGCGCTGATTTTATTGGTGGTATTTTCTTTTTTATATATCCCAATGATTATTTTAATTGTTTATTCGTTTAATAGCTCTCGTCTGGTAACCGTTTGGGCTGATTTTTCGACTAAATGGTACGTTGAACTAGTGCATAACGAAACCCTGCTTAAAGCGGTAGGATTAAGTTTATCCATTGCCGCAGGGGCTGCAACGCTTGCTATTGTTCTTGGTACGTTAGCATCGTATGCAATTATCCGCTTTAGACGATTTAAAGGATCTAATCTTTTTTCATTTATGACTACTGCACCATTAGTCATGCCTGACGTTATTACTGGTTTAGCATTATTACTCTTATTTGTTGGAATGGGACAAGTATTAGGTTGGCCAAAAGATCGTGGCGCTATCACCATTTGGATGGCGCATGCAACTTTCTGTACAGCTTATGTCACAGTCGTTATAAGTGCAAGGTTGCGCGAGCTTGATAAGTCAATTGAAGAGGCAGCGTTAGATTTAGGTGCCAATCCTTTAAAAGTATTTTTCATTATTACGTTACCAATGATTGCACCGGCTTTAGTTTCAGGTTGGTTATTGGCGTTTACGCTATCACTTGATGATGTGGTTATTGCCAACTTTGTTACTGGTCCAGGCGCAATGACATTGCCAAAATTAATCTTTTCGAAAGTGAGATTAGGGGTCGATCCTCAGGTCAACGCATTGGCAACAATTATCTTATTCATAGTAGGAATAATTGGATTTATCTCATGGTTATGGATGCGTAAAGCTGAACGACGCAAAATGCGTGAAATGCGCGGACATTAGATAATATTAATGTTTAATGGGATTTTAGGCTTTGCCTACCGTTGTTTTTGAGTGTTACAATGCAAGCGCTAAATTCAGGTTATAACCTGTTTTAGCGCTTATACTACAAGTTTAGTCTCGATTTTGTCACGTTAATAAAAGTACATTATGAATCATTGAAAATGATAATTCTTCATCTGCCACAATCTCAACATAATACTTTTAGCCGCATTTGTTTATCTTATTCTCATCCTTCATGTGCCATTGTTAAAAAGATTTAGTCGAAGCTATTTGGCGCTTGAATTGCTGTTGGCCGATTATTAAATCATGATCTGTAATTGTGTTGTATCAGTGCTGATTGGTTCAATGTATTGCGCAACATAAATTATTATGCTGATTTTAACGTATAATAGGATGTTACTTTGCGTGACAATTATAGCCTTTGCTATCTTTGTGTGGTTTATTAACATGAATAGTTAGAATTAAGTGACTCTAAGCTAGCTTTGTTATTGAGTTTATAAACGCCTTTAGCGTTTAGGTCTAGGTTGTTAATGTATAACAATAGGTATCGATATTAATCAATCCTATTAACTGTTATTAAAGTTGTTACCCTAAATAACATTAAGCGATAAGCTAAATAACAGTGGTTAGCGCTTAGTGCAATTAGCTATAAACGTGTTTTTCTAATTGATATAGTACTTTCGATACAATTGCTTGAGGCTAACTTAATAAATTTCCGTGTTTTTTTACTTATTTTGTATTATAGTATATGCCGTCAATTTAACGACAAAGTTCTCAGGGCGGGGCGTAATTCCCCACCGGTGGTATAGCCCACGAGCGCTTAATATTTATCCTATTATTATTTAATATTGATAAACATTAAGGACAAGCAGATTTGGTGTAATTCCAAAGCCGACAGTTAAAGTCTGGATGAAAGAGAGTAGCTTATCTTTTCTTAATTTGCTATTAGCAAAATCATTATGGTCAAGCACTTGCCCTGATTCTGGTATTTAATTTATTTATACTTATAGTTTTACTTAATGATATCTGCTTAATTGTTACAATTTTTTTATGTATCGATATCAGATTTGTTCTGTATTGCTTTGGGATAAATATAATTATTTTATAAAAGGATAGGTATTTACCATGAATCAGTTTAATTTAAAAGAATTTGGAACAGCTATTGAACGGGTAGAGCGTGCAATCAGTTCCATCAAAGCCGGTCAAGGTGTTTTAGTTTTAGATGATGAAGATCGTGAAAACGAAGGCGATATTGTTTGGTCAGCCGAAACCATCACTACGCCACAAATGGCACTGACTATTCGTCATGGCAGTGGCATTGTCTGTTTATGTATGCCAAAAGCTTATTGTGATAAATTACAATTACCTATGATGGTGGCGAATAATACTAGCAAAAATCATACCGCATTTACGATATCAATTGAAGCGGCTCAAGGCGTAACAACAGGCGTTTCAGCCGCAGATCGTGTAACCACTATTAAAGCGGCCGTTGCTGATCATGCTAAACCGTGTGATTTAAATCATCCAGGACATATTTTTCCATTAGTGGCTCAAGAAGGTGGAGTGTTAACACGTCGAGGCCATACTGAAGCGTCGGTTGATTTAGTGACTTTGGCCGGTTTCAAACCTGCTGCGGTCATTTGTGAAATCACCAATGATGATGGCTCAATGGCAAGAGCTCCGCAAATAGTTGAATTTGCCAAACAGCATAATTTACCAGTGGTTACTATCGAAGATATCGTTGAATATCGAAAAACGCATAGTGTGTAATAAGGGTATGATTGATATACGCCGACTTAGTCGGCGTAGATAATTATTTGATAATGTTATTAAAAATATTCACTATTTTTATATGATGTGATCATTGATGTTATATCAATTAGATGAATAAAATAAGTTACTATTTCAATTTTAACTGGTTTACTCTATGTTACGTTTAATTTTGGTCTATTTTGTGGTTATTTTTATGTTGACTGGTTGTCAAACAGATCGTCAAAAATCAATGAATGTTATTGTGGCGAATGCTAAAACCGAAGTTGTTCATTCCAAATCAATTGGCGATTATAAAATAACTATCTATACACCAAATAAACCAACACCCAAAGATGGTTGGCCAGTTATTTACTTACTTGATGGCGACAGCTATTTTTTAACTGCTTACAATATGATGACCAATCAAGCTTGTGATCGTTGTGTGATTAAGGAAGGAATGATTGTCGCAATTGATTATTCGGGTGAATCTCGACGCGGATTGGATTATTTACCTAAACCTGAAAAGCTAATTGCCGAAATTTTGCCTAATCATCAAATTAATTTACCTGTAAGTTATGGTGGAGCAGATGATTTTTATGATTTTCTAACAAAAGAGCTTAAACCTGAAATAGAAAAACGTTTTCCTATTAATCCTAACAAACGAGCGATTTTTGGTCATTCATATGGGGGATTATTTAATCTTTATGCTTTTTTAGCAAAACCGATAGCTTTTGATACTTATATTATTTCTAGCCCATCGATGTGGTTTAGTGGTGGATATATGTTTGACTTATTGTCTAAACATCTAGCCGACGATAAGCGCCCAACTTTGGGTAAACCAGTTAATTTATGGCTTTCTGTCGGTGGAGCCGAGCAATCATTACTTACTGCTGAGTTGAGTTTACCTGAAGCGGAACAAAAAATATTATTACAGCATCGTCAAAATCGAAAAATGGTTGATTCTTCAACGCGACTATTTGAAAAATTAAAACAAGCTAATATTACGAATCTACAATTGAATTATACTATTTATCCTAATCAGTCTCATAAAACGGTGGCTATTTTTGCACTGCAAGAGGGGATACAAGTAAATTTTAATGCCAATTAAAAATATTGAATTATCACCGATTAATTTATAAATTTTTTTGCTTTAAATACAATCAAATAGACTTTCTTTGTGTAAATTCGGTTTACATTATTTACAGTTAATTAATAATGATAACTATTATTAATTAACTCTCCCATTTTTTTAGGAAATAAAATACATGATTTTAAAACGTAAATCGACTTATCTATTGACGGTTTTAATTAGCTTTGTTTGTCATAATGTCTACGCAGACAATACCCCGTCATCAACCAACAAAAATAATGATAGTGATGATGTAATGGTTGTTACAGCAGCAGAACAAACTAGGCAAGCACTAGGTGTTTCAGTTATTACCGAAAAAGATATCAGTAAAATGCCTCCCAAAAATGATCTCTCTGAAATTATTCGTACCATGCCTGGTGTTAACTTGACTGGTAACTCAACCAGTGGTCAACGTGGTAATAATCGTCAAATTGATATTCGTGGCATGGGACCAGAAAACACCCTTATTTTAGTGGATGGTAAACCGGTAAAAAGTCGTATGTCAGTTCGTTATGGATGGCGAGGAGAGCGTGATACACGTGGTGATACTAACTGGGTACCTGCTGATATTGTTCAGCGGATTGATGTTATTCGTGGACCAGCTGCTGCACGTTATGGTGATGGAGCTGCCGGTGGGGTGATTAATATTATTACTAAACAGCCAACCAATGAATGGCATGGCGCGTTAAACAGCTATATCAATTTACCATCTCATAGCGAAGAGGGAGCAACCAAACGAACCGACTTTGTATTAACTGGTGGTTTAACCGATGATCTAAGCATGCGTTTATATGGGAATATTAATAAAACCGAGGCTGATGATTGGGATATCAATAAAAAACATCAGATTAATCCTAATTCTACTAGTGCAGGGCGTGAAGGGGTACGTAATAAAGATCTAAATGGATTACTACGTTGGGATATTAGCAAACAGCAATCATTGGAATTTGAAGCTGGTGTGAGTCGTCAAGGTAATATTTATGCGGGTGATACACAAAATAATAACCCAAATCCATTAGTAAGTCGTTTTTACAATGATGAAACGAATAGAATGTATCGACAAAATTATGCATTAACCCATCGAGGCTATTGGGATAATGGTGTCAATACCATGTCTTATGTACAAGTAGAAAAAACACGCAACAGTCGTTTAAATGAAGGTTTGGCTGGTGGTACAGAAGGTCGATTTGATGATGGCGATTTTTCAACGATCAAATATGATAATATTACCTTACATAATGAAACCAATTTACCGTTGACTATTGTTGTGCCGCAAACCATTACCATTGGAGCTGAATATAATCATCAAAAAATGAAAGATCCTACTTCAAATACTCAATCCACAGAAGAAGGCGGCAGTGTACCATGGATTAAAGATAAAAATCGAAGCGTGGAAAGTTCAGCTAATTTATGGGGAATGTTTGTCGAAGACAATATTGAGTTAACCCAAACAACAATGTTAACACCTGCATTACGCTATAATCACCAAAGTGACTCGGGTAGCAACTGGAGCCCAAGTTTGAATTTAGCTCAAGAATTAGGTGACTATTTTACCTTAAAATTAGGTATTGCTCGAGCTTATAAGGCTCCAAACTTGTATCAATCAAATCCTAACTATCTACTTTATAGTCGAGGACAAGGGTGTTATGGTGCTGGCGGTAGTTGTTATCTAATTGGTAATAATAATTTAAAAGCTGAAACTAGTGTAAATAAAGAGATAGGTTTAGAATTTCATAATGACGGTCTTATTGCTGGTATGACTTATTTCCGTAATGATTATCGTGATAAAATTGATTCAGGTATCAGATCAATTGGTCAAGCTGATGGTGGAAAAAACGCCTTCAAAAATTCGAATATTTTTCAATGGCAAAATGTACCTAAAGCCGTGGTTGAAGGTTTAGAGGGTAGCTTAACGGTGCCGGTTACATCAACCATTAATTGGCGTAATAATCTTACATGGATGTTACAGTCAAAAAATAAACAAACAGGGGATTATTTATCGATCATTCCAAAGTATACTCTCAATTCAGCAATTGACTGGCAAGTGACTGAACAACTCTCATTTTTAACAGCATTAACTTGGTATGGTAAACAAAAACCGAAAAAATATGACTATCTTGGGGATAAAGTAACCGATACTTCAACTCATCAACTAAGCCCTTATGCAATTTTGAATCTTAGTGGTCAGTATCAATTTAATAAAAACTTTACCCTAACTGCAGGTGTTGATAATCTCTTTAATAAACGTTTATTTAGAGAGGGTAATTCATCATCTCTAAAAAATCCAAAAAATGGCGTGATAACCGTTCGTGGTGCGGGTGCAGCAACTTATAATGAACCTGGTCGTACGTTATTTATTGGTACAAATCTTTCATTTTAAGTAAGTTTGCTTTTATCTTCATACGCTGGACATGATCAATTGCTCAGCGATAGTTTTATTTATAATGCTTTTTTTATGCCTTGTAAAAATAGCTCGACGGTAAAAGCAAATACTTGACCGGGTTCAACAGCTTGAAATGCAGGAGCTAATTTTTTTGTCAATGTAAAACCTTGCTGAGGCAAATTTTCAATGTCATTAAGATCTGCATCATCAGCAGGGCGAAGTAATCCCCCCGCTTCAGAAGCCGCAAGCCCAATAATACAAGCGTAATAACCTAAACAAAAACGGGTTACTTGATTATCATTAAAGCCAGCATCCGTTAACGCCTGACAAACATATTCAGCTCGAATATAATCGGCAAGTCCTGTACTCCAAAACTGCTGCATTAATTTAAAACTATTTGGATAGGCAAGAGCTATTTGCCGATATTGATAAGCTAAATGTCGAAGGCGTTCATCCCAAGGCATGCTGTTATCAATAGTTGATATTCTACGGGTTAATTCTTCAGCCATTGCCCGTTCCAGTCCTTTTTTTGATTTAAAATGATACTGTAGTGACATTGGATCACAAGCAATTTTGGCGGCAAGTTTACGTACACTAAAAGCGGAATTGCCAACTTCCTCCATAAAATCTATCGCTGCCATTACCATTGCTTGGGCTTCAAGTCCTTTTGGCCCTGTATTTTTCATTTTATCGGAATTTTTCATAGCTAATCTCAAGATGTTACAGCATTAATATTATATCGTTATTGTAATAATTCATGCAAAACTAACCTAATCATGAAAGCTTGAACTATTGAATAATAAACGATTTTAACCTTGCAATTTCTATTTCTTCGTTGTAGAATTATTTTATTATAAACAATTTATAATAGAATTTTGTAAAAAAGTTTAAGTAATTATATACATTTCAGTATAAAACAGGCTTTGTCTTTTTTAACAAATTAACTAATTTCTTTTGGTGGCAACTTTCTTGGTTTGCGAACCATCTTTTGTTTTCTACGATACAAATTCGGTGAAAAAGCAAAACTAAATAATGATAAAAAGAGTTGATGATAGCAATGAGGTAGCTATGTCTAATATAAATAAAGAGTGGGCATTTGTCGTGCTTACCTGTTTTTTTGAGTTGTGTTGGATCTTTGGATTCAGTGTCGCAACCGAATTATGGCATTGGCTTATCATTATCACTTTACTTATTGTTGATTTTACGTTTTTAACAAATGCCTGCAAAACCATACCTACAGGTACTGTGTATGCAATTTTTTCAGGGGTTGGTGCAGTCGGTGCAACCATTTTTGATGTGTTATTATTTGATAAACATATCACATTGCTTCACGTGTTTTTTGTGGCTTTAATTATTATTGGTGTTATTCAACTTAAACGTACTGATAGTTAACAATAAGGATATTAGTAGGAGATAAGTATTCATGGGTTGGCTGTTAATTTTGACTGCATCGATTTTTGAAGTTGTAGGTGCAGTGGGGCTTAAGCTTTATGCAGAGAAAAAAAATATACTAAGATTAATTGCCTATTGGGGCGGTTTTTTTATCTCTTTTGTATTATTTTATTTTTCACTTCATTATCTTGAGTTAAGTATTGTTTACCCTGTTTGGGTAGGGCTTGGAACATCTGGTGCAGTATTAGCCAATATATTTTTATTTAATGAACCTAAAAATATGCAACGTTTATTTGGTTTACTTATCATCATTATTGGAGTAGTTGGATTACATATGACGATGTGATGCAATATTATCAATCTTAATCAATGCCTGTTATTGATTTCATTACTAGAACATAAACCCCACTGTTGCGATCCTACTTATCGATAAGTTGAATTATCCAATTATTTATCATATAAAAAAACTAAAACGTTCAGCATAAACTATGCTTTGATAATTCTAAATTACAATAAAATAATAGATAAAAAAACCGGAGATAAACTCCGGTTAACGCAAAGCTTTTGAATAAAACGTTAGAACGATAATGTAATAATTAAATTTCTTTAGCGTGTTGTTTTAGGTAACTTGCAACGCCGTTTGGATTAGCTTGCATACCTTGTTTACCTTTTGTCCATTGTGCAGGACAAACTTCGCCATGTTCTTCGTGGAATTGGAAAGCATCAACAATACGAATCATTTCATCAATATTGCGACCAATTGGTAAATCATTGATAGTTTCGTGACGAACAATACCCGATTTATCGATAAAGAATGACGCACGTAGAGCAACACCAGCTTCAGGATGTTCAACGCCATATGCTTGCATAATTGCATGTTTAATGTCCGCGACAATTGGGAATTTGACTTCACCAATACCACCTTTATCTTGTGGAGTATTACGCCAAGCGTTGTGAACATACTCAGAGTCCATTGAAACACCAATTACTTCAACTCCACGTTTTTTAAATTCATCTAAACGGTGATCAAAAGCAATAATTTCTGAAGGGCAAACAAAAGTGAAGTCCATTGGCCAAAAGAATACAACTGCATATTTACCTTTGATATGATCAGCTAAATTAAAATTGTTTACAATTTCGCCAGTACCTAAAACAGCTGCTGAAGTAAAATCAGGGGCTTTGCGAGTGACTAATGTCATAATTTTCTCCTTAACAAATAAAATATAAATCAAGCAACGGGAGTTATTATAGCAATTAACGCTATTTGTCCAATTCGTTATAAGCAATTGATTTCATAAGTTCAAACTATTAACTTTGTTGTTTTTGTTCGAAATTACTTATTGATTTTTTCGGCTTCCCTTTATTTTTAGTATCACGATGGCGCAATTTTATTTTTTTATTTTTTGCATCTTGTTTTTTAGTTTCACTTTTTAATTTTGCTTTTTGTGATGGCTTTTTCTTGGTTACGCGTTTAGGGGCTTTGGTTTTCGGTCTCAATTCATCAATAGTTCTTAACTTAATCGGTTCTTGAATGTAACGTTCAATTTTTTGCAATAACTCATTATCATGAGCTTCGATTAGCATTATCGCCGTGCCTTTTTTGCCAGCACGAGCCGTACGACCAATGCGGTGTAAATAAACATCCGCTGTTTTAGGGGCGTCAAAATTAATCACATGGCTAATATCATCAATGTCAATACCGCGTGCAGCGACATCAGTCGCCACTAATACATTAACGGTATTATTGCTCATTCTTTTTATTGCTTCGTTGCGTTTGGCTTGTACCATTTCACCTTCTAAGTAACAACTATTGATGCCAGCTTGATGTAACCAAGTCACCAATTCATGCACACGTTCACGTTTACGCACAAAGATAATGGTTTTTTTCAACTCGTCTTGTTTTAATAAATGGATTAATAAAGCCACTTTATGCGTTAAATCATCGGCTCGATAATAAAATTGTAAGATCTTTTTGCGCTCTTTGCGTGAAGGATCGGCATTAATTTCGATTGGATCATTTAAGATACGGCTGGCAAAGTTATGCAATCCTTCACCTTCAAGCGTTGCCGAGAATAAAAGTGTTTGTTTACGCCAACGCGTCTCTGCCGAAATGGTTTCAACATCTTGTGAAAAGCCCATATCTAACATACGATCAGCTTCATCTAAAATTAACATTTCAACAGCGCGGCAATCAAAATTTTCTTCTTTGATATATTGTAATAATCGACCGGTTGTCGCTATCACAATATCTTGATTTTTGCTAAACACTTCAGCATGATTCATATAAGCCACACCGCCGGTTATTGTCGCAGTGCTCAGATGCGTTGATTGTGTTAGGCGCTTCGATTGTTCTGCAATTTGCATGGCAAGTTCACGAGTTGGTGTTAAAATTAAAATACGTGGTGGACCAGGTTTACGTCTAGGAAAATCGAGCAGATGTTGCACCGCTGGGATTAAAAAAGCCAATGTTTTGCCGGTACCTGTGGGTGCAGATCCTAAAATATCTTTACCCTCGAGTGCGGCAGGAATAGTTTGCGCCTGAATGGCTGTTGGTGTATGAATATTTTGTGCTTGCAGGTTTTCGATTAAGATCTCATCTAATCCTAAATCTAAAAAAGTTTGTGCGGTCATAATGATCTTTTTTATCTAAAATTTTGTTACACATTATAGCGGCAATCCCTATAACTACAATCAATAAAAGCGTAGCAATGCTTAATGGTTGAACGGAAAATAAATAATTTGCAGTCCATCAACGTGTACCTTTAAGCGTCATCAACGCCTTACAAAACTTTACGGAAAAACACATTACAAAAAAATTCATATCATTTAGTATATTATTAAATTATTATTCGATTAGCGTAATATTGTTATTGAAGTTATTTTTTTTAACAGTATATATTGTTGAATAATTTCAAAAAAATACCCGTTATACTGCTACAAGGAATGGTAAAAATATGTTAAAATATGGTCTTAATCGGGCATCGGGCATCGGGCATCGGGCATCGGGCATCGGGCATCGGGCATCGGGCATCGGGCATCGTTTTTATTAGTTAATAGTGATAGTAATTGTTATCAAGAGTTTCATTCTTTATACAAAAATCCATTTTCAAATTCATCTCTTTATTTATTCTATATCAATAAGCTTAATCATATCTCCTTATTCAAAGCGTTTTTAAGAAAGGGGATAGTAAAAACAGGTTTATACACTCTATTTTTGTCGGTGTTGTTTACAGTGGTATCGATAAAGCCGGTACATGCTTTAACGACACAAACAGCACAGGTAATAAATGGTAATAGTCCTTATATCAGTTTTGATGAGGGAAAGACAACTTCAACGACGGTATTACCACTCTTATCGTTAATATTACCGAATAATCAGGCAATATCCGTTTTGGAAGATACTTCAACTTCTTTAACTCCAATAGTAATAGATAAACCATCACCAACATTTGCTGATATCAAAACCAATTTACCTTTTACTAGTTATCCATCAATGCCGTTAGCCAATGCAATAGTAGCAAATAATTATTGGCGTGATGCAGATGGGGATAAGCTTTCTACTGTCACGGGTTATTTGAAAGCAAAGTGGGAGGATGTTGAAGGTGTCGATATAACAGACAATATTAAATCGAATCCGAATAGTGAGTTAGATGCGTGTAAATCCCCCTATAAATTAACACTTAGTGCCGATGATGGCGCGTTATTGACTAACTATGGCATACCGGATATGAGTTCATTCAAGGGCGGAAGTCATAGCTATTACATTATTCCGAATGTAAAAAAAGCGTGTTATTTAAAACCTCATTTAGTTTTTGGTAAAGGAAGTCAACCAGGAGATATATATGAAAATGGCAATTATGCTGGTCCCCCTGAGCAATGGGATCCGGATAGAGGATTTAAACCGCAAAATATTAATGATGCCACAAGTAATTTTCCAACAACCGGTTCTAATAATTTCTTTTTTATTATGCAATTGGCAGGTCTAACTGCAAATGAATTTATTGCAATAAATAGTAATACAGTCAATGCTTCATCGGGTACTGGAATTTCTTTATCACTCAGTCGCGAAGGTGATTATGCGGTACGTATTACATTGAAAGGACCTGCTATAGACTCGCCAAATAAGTCGTTTTCAGTTTCAACATTTAAACTCTATAGCGATCAAAGTAAAACTAATCTAATCTATCAATTTACCATTTGGCGTTGGTACTTAGTAAAACCAAGTACTGATAATACTTTTTTTGATGATGGTCAGGCTTTTTGTCGTACTTTGGGGGGGAATTATAAACTTCCTGAAGTGTTTGATTTAACGAATGCAAACGGTAAGGATATTGTATCTGGTGAGAGATTGGCGATGGGGTTACCTGGTCAAGGTAATGTTTATCAACGAAGAATCAGTTATTGGAATGAGCATTGGATTGGCGGGTTATTTAACGAATGGGGGATGGTAAATAATGAGTATTATACAGGCAGTAACTGGTATACCGGTGACTACGTAGTTAATCATAAAACTACGGGGGGGCTTGTATTTAATGTTCATTCTAATTATGGTGACGTTGATACCTCCTGGAGTACAACAACAAGCGCAAGAGTTGCTTGTATAACGTTTTAGAAGGTCATAAAAGGATAATGAACATTACTGAAAAATTAAAACAGAGTGAGCGTTTTGATAATATTTATTTTTATCGTGAAAGAATGTTTGTCCAGCTTTATGGTGTATCGCTTTATTTGTCGTTAAAAGAGTTAGATTTACCGTTAAATGTGCGAGTAAAACGATATAAAATGCTAGGAAATAAAGCAATTTTAAATGCGGGCATGCCATTAAAAAGTTTAATAAATTTAGATATAACTAATTTAATTGTAACCGATAGTGGCTTCAAAATTCCTAACAGTTGGTCGTTTGAACCCGTATCTTACCATGATTGGTATGAGAGAAAGCTAAAACAGTTATTATCTGAAGAAGAAAAATAGTTTGTTATATATCATGCGTAATTGATGATTTGCTAGCGATTAAGAACGTTAGCAGATCATGTAATGAGCGTGAAACAAGCAGCAGTTTAAGGAAAAGGATTAATGATAAAAATTGCCTCCAGAGAGCGTAGCGAACTGGCGCAATTTTTAGAGTGCAAAAAACATACAAAGGATTATGTATCAAAAATAGTCGATGCGATATTTAAAGAAAAATCTAATTCAAGAGTTTGAATTTAAAATGATTTATTACGGATAGATCAATCAATGCAGTTTTATATATAACAAAAATTTATATTAAATTTTAAGTAAAATGTCTAAATCCTAGGCTAATAATGTGTTTATTGTTATAACAGCCTTCATGTATATGTTATGATTAATAGGATTTTATTAAATCATACTATTACTGCTTTTAAATCGCGTTTTTAATTAATCACCTGATTGAATTATTTATGGTAGTTGATTAGTTATTCGATGATGAGCAGTATTTCTTTTATCATATTACCCTAATAGCGATGACTTAATGAAGATGACTGAATGTTTTTCCAACGATCAATATAACCGACAATTACAAAACAAAATCAATAATCTAAAAACACTTTTTAGCGATTTTGTGCTACCTGAATTGAAAGTTTATTCTTCTCCAGTAAGTCATTATCGGATGCGTGCTGAATTTAGAATATGGCATAATGGTGAAGATCTTTATCATATTATGTATGATAAAAAAACTAAGAAACGGGTTCGCATCGATAGCTTTCCTATTGCAACAAAGCTTATTAATCAAGCCATGCAAGCTGTTTTACCACTTTTACAGTACAATGAATCATTACGTCATTTACTTTTTCAAATAGACTATTTTTCCACGTTGAGTGGCCAACTATTAATTACGTTGTTATATCATAAAAAACTCGATGAAAATTGGATTGCTCAAGCAAGATTGTTAAAGCAACAATTAGCCGATCAGGGAATTAATGTCAATTTAGTGGGGCGTTCAAGTAATCAAAAAATTTCAATTGATGTTGATTATGTGGATGAAGTTTTGCCAGTGCTGGATAAAACATTTCAATATCGTCAAGTTGAAAATAGTTTTACTCAGCCTAATGCCGCAGTTAATATCAAAATGTTAGAGTGGGCAATTTCAGTGACTAAAGGTTCATCTGGCGATTTACTTGAATTTTATTGTGGTAATGGTAATTTTTCGGTTGCTTTAGCACAAAACTTTCGTAAAGTTTTAGCGACAGAAATTGCCAAAGCTTCGGTCTATTCGGCACAACATAATATTGTGGTTAATCAAATTGATAATTTAGTGATAGCCAGACTATCTGCCGAGGAGTTTACTTGCGCAATTAGAAAAGAGCGTGAATTTAATCGATTAAAAGGCATTGATCTAGACAGTTATCAGTGCCAGACCGTTTTAGTTGATCCACCACGAGGTGGATTAGACCAAGGCACTATCAATAATCTTAAAAACTACGCTACAATCATCTATATTTCATGCAATCCTTATACTTTAAAAGAAAATTTGCAACAACTTATCGCAACACATGAAATTAAACACTTAGCTATGTTTGATCAGTTCCCATATACCGATCATATAGAAATGGGCGTAGTACTACAGAAAAAATAGTTCTTTGCGTACCCAAAATGCTTTAATTTTGTTAGAATAACACATACCTTTCAAGGCAAGAATCGGTGTTTGGTTAACAGAACGCTATTTTCTTTATTATTAATAAAAAAAAACCCTAGATAAACTAGGGCTGCATTAAATTGCAAGGAATGGATGAAAGGAAATAAAACAATGAAACAATAATGTCTAGCCTCATGAATCATTGTGTGCATACTATAACAGAGACAAACAAACTAATTAGTGACATAAAAATTACAATATAGTCATTAATTTGTCATGATGTCATTTGGTTTTTTCATATATCCTATTACAGCATTATGCAATTTCGATAATCAACTAAAATAATAAAGGAAATACTCAAAATGAAATTGTTAGTTGTTGAAGATGAACATAAAACAGGCGAATACTTACGCCAAGGTTTAATTGAATCTGGTTTTATTGTTGATTTAACCGATAATGGTTTAGATGGTTATCATCGTGCTATGACCGAAGATTATGACTTAATCATACTTGATGTGATGTTACCCGATATCGTTGGTTGGAAAATTGTCCAATCTTTACGTGAGGCAGGCAAAGATACACAAATTATTTTGCTTACCGCAATGGGTAGTGTTGATGATAAAGTTAAAGGTCTTAATTTAGGTGCTGATGATTACTTAGTTAAGCCATTTTCGTTTGCTGAACTTTTGGCGAGGGTCAAATCATTATTAAGACGTAATGTTCCCCAAGTTAACAATTATCAACTTACCATTGCTGATTTGGTGATGGACTTACCTAAGCGCACAGTTACGCGAGCGGATAAAAGAATCGAATTAACTAATAAAGAATTTTTATTACTGGAGTATTTTTTACGTTATCCTGGCGAGGTTTTACCTCGATCGCTTATTGCTTCACAAGTGTGGGATATGAATTTTGATAGTGACACCAACGTGATAGATGTGGCAATTAGGCGATTACGAAATAAAATCGATGCTGGGTTTGAACCCAAATTAATACATACTGTGCGTGGAATGGGATATAAATTAGATGTATTGGATGAAGCGGATTAAAATTATCTCATTTCGTTTGCCCTTAATTGTGTGCTTACTGACATGTGGGTTACTTTATTGTTTTAGTTATTTGATCGAACGTTCATTTGAAAAATTTTCGATTCAACAAAATGTCACTGAATTGAATTCGGTAATTTCTTCTATTGAACGAGAGCTTACTTATTATTCTCCTGATGATAATCGTGATGAGTTTTTTCAAAATTTATTATTAATTTTGACAGGTCATCATCATCTGTTTGTCTATATTATTGATGATTCTGGTAAAATATTATATCGGACACGTGGTCCTAATTTAATGCTTGCTCTAAAACCAGATGAATTTGAAAAGATAGTCACTGAGCATACGACAGCAATATCCAATATGGATAAATCATCTTATCGAATCGCCGCTTCACGCGTTATGGTTGAACCACATAATCAATATACGACTATTGTAGCTGTTGGTCGTGATTTACAATTAGAATTTATTAATCGATTAAGAAATGGGCTTGGTTTACTTATTGCAATCTCATGTGTGCTTGCGCTAATTGGATCAATCATTTCGATATATTACACTCAAAAG
This sequence comes from Gilliamella sp. B3464, assembly GCF_026536145.1. Lineage (NCBI taxonomy): Bacteria > Pseudomonadati > Pseudomonadota > Gammaproteobacteria > Orbales > Orbaceae > Gilliamella > Gilliamella sp. B3464. The sequence goes on from NZ_JAFNOQ010000004.1 coordinate 65,904, forward strand.
CCGATTAATCGCTTAATTAAGAAAATTGAGCGTATTAATATGAAAAGCCTTAATTATCGAATTTCAACCTCGACTGTTCCTATCAAATACGTCAGCCTTGTACGCGCATTTAACAATATGCTTAGTCGAATGGAAGATGTTTTTCTTCGTCAGCGTAATTTTACTGCTGATATTGCGCATGAAATGCGAACACCCATTACTAACTTAACTACGCAAACTCAAATCGTGTTAAATAATGCTCGATCAACTGAAGAATACCGAGAAATTTTATATTCTAACTTAGAAGAGTATGAAAGAATGTCATTAATGATATCGGATATGCTGTTCTTAGCTCAGGCTGATAATCGTCAATTAGTGCCAAATTTAATCGATATTGACTTACATAATATGCTCAGCTTAATGTGTGAATATTTTGAACCCCTTACTGATGAAAAGAATATTGCTTTTAATCTGGAAGGTAATTGTGCGCATATTCAAGGTGATAAAATGATGCTAGCTAGAGCAATAAGTAATATTTTATCCAATGCTATTCGTTATACGCCTGAAAATCAAATTATCAGAATTGTTTTAAGTCAAGTCACCGATAAACGTGTAAAGATCATCATTTCTAATCCAGGTAAGAAAATTGATAGCCGGCATTTACCTCATCTTTTTGACCGGTTTTATCGTGTAGATGAATCTCGTCATCGTAATGGAAATGATGCTTCTGGAGCGGGTATTGGATTAGCAATTGTAAAATCAATAATTGAAACGCATAAAGGCTCTATTTATGTCGAGTCTGATGAACAATCTACACGGTTTATTATCAATTTACCCACTGCTATGTGATATTAAAGTCGCTAATTAGTAAATTTGCGGCTGCGTAAGCCGCTTTATCTCTTAACTCTTTAGGGACAAGTTGGTTGCTGGCTACTTCATCAAGTGCTTGCATAACAGCACTTAGCGCATCTTCAATGTAACCAAGTTCATTACTGCCAATTTGTGCATATTTTTCACGAATTAATTCACAATAATTATTCATTAATTTTATCCCTTTTTAGTTAAGCAATGATGGATTGACTCATTTATAACAAATCAGTCAATTTTTGGTAAACGTGCTGTGCAGTGATTGTTTTCATGCTTTTTTCTGGCGAAATAATACTGTATTGATTTTTGCCATAACCACCAATTAACTTAGGATCAGTTTGACCAAATAGCGTAATATTTGGTCTATCTATCGCTGCTGTTAGATGACTCAATCCGGTATCAACCGAAACAACCGCTTTAGCACCTGCAATAATGGTCGCAATATCATTTAATGAGAGTTTTGGTAACACTTCAACATGGTTAAAACCTTGCGCAAGGCGAATTGCTCGTTGTTGTTCATGTGGTGCCCCCCAGGGTAATTTAATTTTTAAACCTGTTGGCTCAATTTGTTTGATTAATTCTCGCCATTGCTCCTCACTCCAATGTTTTTCATCCCGCGTTGTAGCATGTAAAAAAATAAGGTATTGTCCTGCATCACTCGGTAAAGTACTTAGAAAGTGGCGAGCAATAGCATAATCGCCAGTGAGGGTTGGAGTAGGGTAATTAAGGCTTTGGGCAAATAACATTCTAACACGTTCAATTGCATGCATTTGCTTGGGTATGTGGTGCTTTATATCGTAAAACCAACTCGCTATGGGCTCCTTGATGCTTTGACGGTCTAAGCCATGTTTAATGCCTTTAGCCTTGCGTGTAATCAAAAACGCACTTTTAATAAGCCCTTGTGCATCGATAATTGCATCATATTGCTTCTGTTGAAGTTGCTCAATAAAAGCGTGACGTTCTTGCCGTATTGGTTTTGCAAACCAATTTTTGCGCCAACGTCGGATTGCCACTGGTATAACTGTATCTACCGCAAAATGCCAACTGGGAATTTGGGCAAAGTTCTCTTCTACCACCCAGTCAAAAGTAACATCAGTTAAGCAATTTGCTGCATCAGTTAGTGCAGGTAGTGTATGCAGCACATCCCCCATCGAAGAGGTTTTAACAACAAGTACACGCATGATTAGTTACTCTTTTTCACAACGTACGATGAGATTCATTAACGTTTCGAACACTTGAGCGGGTTTTATATCGATCAAACTTTGGTGATACCCTTGATCGCCATCGCCTTTACGTACTTTGTGATATCCGGTGATTAATCGAATAATTTCTGCTCTGTTGGATAAAGGTGGCGTAAAATCAGGACTACTTGGCCCATAAAGCGCCACTAAAGGCCGATCTAATGCGGCAGCAACATGCATTAAACCAGAATCATTAGTAACAATTGCTTTACAGCCTGCAATTAAATTAATTGCTTGCTCAAGCTGTGTTTCGCCAGCAAGATTAATACATTGATCACTATGCGTCATTTTGGCCATAATTTGATTTCCAACTTCCCGATCGTTTGCCGAACCAAATATTAAAATTTTAGCATGTTGGCTTACAATCATATCGGCTAGTGCTGCATAATGGTAATCGGGCCATCGTTTAGCCGGTCCAAATTCAGCGCCAGGACAAAAACCAATTAAAGGTTCATCGTTTGCAATATTGAACAGGGTTAAAGTATTGGTTATATCCTCCTGACTAACCTCTAATTTTGGCCACAATAATGGTTTAGGCAGATCTTGTGCTGAATGAATTTGTTGTTTAGGATAAGCAAGTGCAACATAACGTTCGACCATTTGTGGAAACGCTGGTTTATCTAATTTGCGCAAGTCATTTAATAATCCATAACGCATTTCACCTTTCCAACCTGTTCGTTTAGGAATTTTGGCGAAAAAAGGAATTAATGCTGATTTAAGCGAATTAGGCAAAATAAAAGCTTGTTCATAATTGTTATTACGTAGCTCTTTACCTAAATGATAACGTTGCATAAGATTAAATTCACCATGACCTAAAGGCATTGCAATCGATTGATTTACTTCTGGCATTTTATTCAGTAATGCTCGACACCAAGCGGGTGCCATGACATCGATTTCAACGCTAGGATCAAGTTGTTTTAAAGTTCGATATAGGCTTTGTGACATCATCATATCACCCACCCAAGACGGGCCAATTATCAACGTTTTCATTTGACTTCCTTTATTGCTCATTAAGCCATTGCATATATTCAGTTGTCCCTTCACTTACTGTTTTAAAATCAATTGGACAACCCGTTTTTCTAAACTTAGTTAAATCTGCTTGTGTAAAACGTTGATAACGTCCTTTTAGGTGATCAGGAAATGGAATGTAATCAATTTCCTCTTTTTTGTGATAACTTAATACCGCATCTGCGACAGCTTGGAATGACTCGGCGCGGCCTGTACCACAATTGTAAATCCCAGAGATATTATTTTTCCAAAACCATAAATTGACATCAACTACATCGCCAACATAAATAAAGTCGCGTTTAAAATTATCACTGCCAACAAATAATTTCGGTTTTTCACCTTTATGGATTTGTTCGTTCAAGTGAAAAGCAACGCTAGCCATACTGCCTTTATGATTTTCGCGTGGTCCGTAAACATTAAAATAGCGAAAACCACACACTTGTGAAGTTGCATCAGGTAGGATTTTTCTTACATATTGATCAAAAAGAAACTTAGAATATCCATAGACGTTTAACGGTTTTTCATAACAGCGATCTTCAATAAAGTTATCACTACGTCCACCATAAGTTGCCGCAGATGATGCATATAAAAAAGGAATATTGAAATCTAAACAGTAATGTAACAAATCTTTCGAATAATCATAGTTGTTTTCCATCATAAACTTGCCATCCCATTCTGTTGTTGATGAACAAGCACCTTGATGGAAGATCGCTTCAATATTGAGCTGTTCTCCCGCAATGATAGCTGAAATGAATTCATCTTTATCCATATAGTCAGCAATATCTAAATCGACTAAATTTGCGAATTTAGTTCCATCGGTTAAATCGTCGACAACTAAAATATCTTGATATCCTTGATTATTTAATCCTTTAACAATATTGCTTCCTATAAACCCAGCGCCACCCGTTACTACGATCATAATCATTTTCCTTAACTAATCTATTTAATCTACTTATGATACCGATTTATGCAAAAATTTTCGAGTAATCATTTAAGTTAAAGTCATCATTGAGCATTAGTAACTAAATTGTACAGAACAATTGACCACTTAACTAACTAAATGGGGTAATTTATACTCGATATTAGAAATATCAAGTATTTCTACTTGTTTTGCTGATCATTAAGTACTAGCAAAGCGGTAATTTGATTTGTTCTATAGTGTTTTGTCAGTGCTATGACGGCATTAGTATATTGGTTATTATTGATAATGCAGTCAGTTAATATGCCACTTTAAACGTATTTATGGCGTAAATCAGAGATAACCGTTGAGCCATTTTCAAATAACATCATAATTAATAATACCAACAAAAGAATTTGTTGTATCAATAACGGTTAAAGCGCTAATCCCAGCTTTTGTCAAAGCAAACATTGCCTGCCTATAAAAGCGTTGTATTATTTTTAATATCGATTTTTTATGAATGTCGATTCAGCAACTGTTTAAGCGTTGTTAACCAAACTTGTTCAACGTTGCCACCAAAATGATAACAAGTAGAATGTTTTTGCGTAAATTTTTTAGTTTTTTGACTATCATTGCTAAAGCCTTTAATTAAGGCTAATTATCGTGCAATCTTGATTGTTTGTGTAAAATTTATAGAGTACGCTTGTTGGCTAATTAACTGCTGATTAGATGAGTCGAAGTAAAAGAACAAATTGAAATTTCGAAAGCAATACCAATTGTTGTTAGGCAGTGCGGACAGAACCTTTATTAATTGTAAAGGCATAATGCTACTTATTTTAGAAGATGAATATAGCCTGATAGAAGGCTATATTTTATCTATAACTTATTGGTCATTGTTTAATTTTGCACTTATCAAAATGTATCTAGCTAAACTCAGATAAGGTTCAGTTTGGCAATACTGTTTTTCTAACTCAAGTAATTGATCAAAATGACTTTCAGCTTTGGATTTATTGTTTAAGTAATCATGAAAAACTCGAATTCCTGTTTTATTGGTAATAACAAAGCCAAGGTGAGTTAACCAAGTGTAGACATCATGAGGTTTTCTTGGATAATCGGGTGAGAGCGTCTTTTTTTTACGTTTACGAAGACCTGCTTGGGTGTAACCAAAATTGCCTAGTGTGACCGTTTTAAATAGTAATGCATCAAGGTTATAAAACATCAAAGATAGATAACCCTCAGGTTTTAAGTATTTTTTTAAAGATGCTATGACCTCAACAGGGTCTGCCACCCATTCTAAAACAGCATGACAAATGACGAGATCAAATTGTTCATGAACATAATTACTGAGCTGTTGAATTGAGCTATGGATGAAATTCAACGTAAGGTTTTCAGTTTGGGCTTTTTGTTTGGCTAAAGCTAACATGTGCTCAGAAATATCACAAAGCGTGACTTGGTGTCCCATTTGGGCTAATCGACAAGCAATTTGCCCTTGTCCACCACCTGCATCAAGAATTCTTAATGATTGATTGGCAGGGTAACATGTTAAGATTTTAACTAGCTCTTGCCAAACAATCGCTTCACGAATTTTTCCTTTTGTTGTGCCATAAATGTTTTGTGCAAACTTATCGCTGATATCATCAAAGTTACGGTCTTGTTTAGTCATAAATTATTTTTGATTATCTTGTTGCTTGGCTTGCATATTGATTTGTTCGATTTTGTCACTCATCAATTGATGGCACTGTTCCATTAAAGTGCGAGCATCCTCTTTTCGTAGGTTTTTCGTTTCGATCGGTGCAAGCATCTCAACAATCATATGGCCGTTGTTTAAACGATTTAATTTAATCGAATTGGTATCAGAAACACAAATAGGCACAATTGGCACACCGGCGGCAATCGCAGCTTTAAATGCACCGGTTTTAAATGGCAGTAAGCCACGACCTTGACTACGGGTACCTTCAGGAAACATCCAAATTGAGATGCCTTGTTTTTTTATTTCATCAACAACTAATGCAATCGTATCATGCGCTTTAGTTTTATTATTGCGATCAATTAGAATATTACCGGTGAGATAATAGAGCTGACCAAAAAAAGGAATCCAAGCAAGACTCTTTTTACCAACTGTAACTGTTTTAGGTTGAAAAATATCGGCTGCAACAATCATATCAAAATTATTTTGGTGGTTGGCGATATAGACGCAACTACCTATTTTTTCGATATCAGGATATTTACGTGTATCAATTTTTAGCCCTAAGATTGGTTTAAAAAAGAAGCTAAAAAGATGAGCGAATCGAGCAATATTTTTTGGATTACGTGGATTAAATAGACAAAAAACTATGCCTAAGACACAAATAATAATCCCTATAACTATTACACTAATTAAGCGAAAAAGAAAAACCATAATTTACCTCATAAGTTTAATGCGCGTATTATATACTTAATCTAGGCTAATATACAGTTAGCTTGTCTGTTTCACACATTAAGGGTATTTATGCAAAAATCGACAATTATTTGGGACAATAATACAGCAATTTCTGGTTATTTTGATGATGTATATTTCAATACTGATGGTGCGGTTGCTGAAACAACATATGTATTTATTGAAGGCAATGAGCTTAATTTGCGATTTTTACAACACAATCATCACACATTTATTGTCGGTGAAACCGGTTTTGGTTCAGGACTGAGTTTTTTAGTTTTATGGCATCATTTTTTACAATTCAAAAAGCACAACCCCGATCACCCACTAAAAAAATTGCAATTTTTTAGTGTCGAAAAATATCCATTATCGATGGATGAAATGAAAAAAATACACAATAGTGTCATTGCAAAAGATCATCCTATAGCGCCATTAGCAAAAAAATTGCGCGAGCATTTGAGTCAATCGACGTTATTAAGTCAAGATGTCAATTTATCGGTTTGTTATGATGATGTTGCACAATTTGCAACATTTTTAACTAAACAACATATTTTAATTGATGCATGGTTTTTTGATGGTTTTTCACCGGCTAAAAATCCCGACATGTGGTCTGAATCCTTGTTTAAGGCTTGCTATAAGCTAACTCGCTCAGGTGGACGTTTTGCAACGTTTACCGCAGCGGGTTTTGTGCGCCGTAATTTACTGAGTGCTGGCTTTGTTGTTAATAAGCAAAAAGGATTTGGGGTAAAGCGAGAAATGCTAATTGGCTATAAATGATAAGTTATGCTAAGTAGATAAAATTGTCATAATCATTTATTATCAATCATCTTGTAATTAATAAGATAAGTCAATACGGTAACGAATAATTCAACAATTTACTAAAATTTATAAACTCATTGATATAATATCTTGAAATATAAGAATAGATTATTTTTTAATAACATAAGGAAAGTACAACTTAAGTTGAACAGGAGAAAACATGAAAACTTTTAAACTATTACCACTGGTGTTAATAGGCGCTATGGCTTTAGCTGGTTGTGAAGAAAAAAATGAAGAATATTTTCTAAAAAATATTGATGCAGCAACCGAAAAACTTGAACAATGCACCCAAGATTTTAAAAAAGCTTTTATGGCAAAAGATAAAAATGCTGCTGAAAAAGTCAGTAATAATCCAGAGTGTTTGGCGGCAGAAAGTGCTATTAAAAAAGACAAACAATTAAAAGATGAACAAGAGAAACAGCGTAAAGAAGCTGAGCAAAAACAAGCCATTGATTCCGCAATGGCAGATATTCAAAAACAAGTTAATGGCTTGGCATGGACTGACGTTATTGATGAGTATTTAAAGATTGATGAATGTAAAAAAGCTTTATTTTCAAGTACAAGCGGTAATCCTAAATGTGTTGCATGGGAAACTATTTTTAAAGAAAAAGTTGATGAAGGTAAAAAAGAGTTAAAACAATTATCCTTTGATCAACTTAAAACTAAAATGACATCATTATGTAAGTTAGATAAACGAACTATTTCTAATTGTAGTATCGCGCAAGAAGCATTACAAGAAAAAGCAACTGAAGAATTAGCTAACGACGATCTGCAAACAATTAAAGCTAAAGAGCCCATTTATTGTGCTGACGATTTAAAACTTTTAGCGGTGTGTAGAGTTGCTTGGAATAACGCTTGGCAAAATCAACATAACAAGCTTGTCAAGTTTTATACTCAAAACAATACAGAATTTGTGACTACTTATAATGCTTGCATCGATAAACTAGAACAAGTTAAGGCTGAAAATTCAGATTTTTTAAAAGGAATTCAATTAGAAGAAACAATTAGACAAACCTATCCATGCCGTCAAGTAAAAGATGCTTACATCGAAAGAGGTATTGGATATGCGCCTTTCGAAGACGGAAAATTAGAACAATAATCGCCTTAATGCCCCCCTGCTTAGCATGGGGTCTGCTCGCTTTTACTCATTAGCAACATTGCAGTAAAATACAATCAATCCACGCTTTCATAAACACTGACTTTCGCTTATTAATTAATAGTATTATTAACTTAACATTATTTTTATTAGTTAATTCTAAAATTCGAACTGATAAATGAGATCGAGTGCTTGGGCAAGTCCTGATGTAGCCTCTAAGTAGAGACTTGGCATTAATCTATAACGTAAAGTAAAAGTGGCTAGCGAATCAAAAATACCAACACCATATTTAAGCTGTAAGTTAGGTAAAATATAGCCACTTACAACTACTTTAGAGCTATTACCTGCCCCTTGTGTATCTAAAGTCAAATTTTTGATGCCAAAAACATTCCCTATATCACCAATATATTTCCCTGTTTTCGATGTACCAATCCCCACTAATAGCGCTGTCATCATATCGTTGTCACTTTGATCAGTACTGTCAAGCCCTTGACCTCGCACTAAGTATGACAAAGCTTCTTGCTGTGACATTGCCGGATCTGAAAACACTTCGATTTTCGGATCTTCTGACGAGCCAGTAACACGAATGCCAGCCGTAATTTTATTATTGTCCATTGAATCCGGATTACGGATGGCTTCAACATCAAGCATAGCGTGGTCGGTTGGTCCAGAAAAGGTAATGACACCTTTTCGAATGATTAAATCTTGCCCATAAGCATGGAATCGACCGTTTGGAATATGAATTTCACCGTGCAAATCCAATCCTTTATTTGTTTGAGTAGCGATTAAATTACCTTTTAATGAAGCATTTAGACCAAAGGCATCAACGGTAACATCATCACCAATTTCGATATCTAGGTGACTATTGATTTTCATTCCAAATTTTTGTGGCTCGATCTGATGACGATTTTTATCCAGCATGACCTCGTCAGACGATACATCCACGCTCGATGGTGGCAGTGAATCAACGGTAATTTTACCTTTTGGAATACTGACTTTACCTAATAACGTTAATTCATCTTGAGAGGCATTAATTTTAATATCAGGCACAACATTCATCACAATCATTGGTGGCACTGTGACTTGCATTGCTGCGCCATTGACAGTGATTTCAGCTTGCCATTTATTTAAATTCAGCCAACTAGCATGACCATTAATATTGATATTACCGGCTTGTGTCGTTAAAATTCCTTTTAATGTTGATGATTTACCATTTAATTTTATATCTACCATAGCGGAATTAATATCAACAGGTAGCTGATTAGATTTGATTTCACTTTGTTTTAGGTTAATGTCACCCGTTAAAGACGGATCGATAAGCGAACCGGAAAATTTTACGGCACCATTAATTGCGCCTTTAGCATATTCATTTTTATCCAATAATGGGTTGAGTATAGCTAATGCCAAATTATCAATAATTAATTGGCCACCTAGTTTTTTCTGATTAATTGGATCATCAATTATCAAATTACCTCTTACTTTACCTAGTTGCTTTAAACTAAAACGCCAATCTAATTTTGCTTGTTGTTCATTAAATTCAGCATTAATGTTAAATAAATCAAAAGGGATGGGTAAAGTTTGACTACCTATATTTTGCTGTACATAAACTTTATTACTATTTATGTTGGCTTTGATGGATGGAATTTTGTTATTGTCATTGAACTTAATATCGACTCTTCCATCTAAACTTCCGGTAATTTTAGTATCCCCTTCATTGGGTATCGGTAATTTAGCCAAATCAATGTCTTTAAGGGAAATTGTGCTTGAGCTATTGGCTGATATTGATAATGGTTTGTCTAAACATAGGTTAGAATAATTATTACGCCAACAATGCGCCCCGATTGTTGGGATCTGATTGGTGACATCATAAGATAATGATATCGGTTTGGTTAACTGCCAGTGGTTATTATTATCTAAATTTAACAGTGCATTAGCAATATTTCCGGTCCATTTAGTATGATCTTTATCAATTTGACCTGTTAAGGTTGTCTTTAACGATGCTGGAAGTCCATCAAGCGCCAGCGTTAATGTATGTTTCTTTTCGTTACCTGTCAGTTCGATATTGGCTTTTTTTATTGTTTCGCTTGCTAATTGGATATTATCACCAATTAGTTTCAGTTGACCACTTAACTGATTTTGATATTGAATTTTTCCGGCTAAGTTTGCTTTAGCAATGGACATATTGCCTAAACTTAATGCAGTGACAGTCAAATTCGAGTCAACAATGGGATTTGCATTTGTTCCATTCATTCTGATATTACCAACAATTGCCCCTTGTATATCATCGAACAGTAATCCTAACGACGCTAAATTCAGTTTGGCATTTAAATTCGCTTTTTGGGTTGAACCATCAACACTAATTTGATTTTTCCCCCACATAATAGCGAGATTATTTGCCGATAAAGACTGATTCGAATCAACAAACATATTACCATTAGCTGCAAAATCAGCTTGTTTTATTTTACCTTTGAGTTGTAGATCGGTAATATTCACTTGCCAATTATCACCTTCTAAGCTTCCACTTGTTTTAAGTTGACCATTTAATAAAATCGGATAATCAGGGAGTTCTTTGGTAATGTCGACATGATCAAGCTTAATATTAGTATCCCATTGCAACGCTTTTAGCCAACTAATGTGACCAGCAAGGTCTATGTTGCCTTGCGGTAATTTAATTCTGCTATGATCTAAAGTTGCATCTTGATTTGTACCTTTACCGGCCACATCGAATGTGGTTGCGGGAATATTTTCGCCGGCTACCGATCCTTTTGCTGTTAAATCATACTGCTGAACGTTACCGCCCAGCGTTAAATTAAAATCGTTAAGTTGATATTGGGCTGTCCCTTCAATTGGCCATTGAATGTGTTTACCATTAAGTTTGGTCATTACTGGTAAATATTTTTCGATAAAATTGATATGGCCATCAAGATCAAATTGGTTTAGCCCATCTAAGCGAGTGTGAGTGTATAATTCACCCAGTAATTTTCCAGAAAATTGACCATTAAAATGATTTTGCTCGGTATCAGCTTTGACTAAGGCAACAATTGGCCAATCATTACCGAGAGTAATTTCACCCAATACTAAGGCGTGACCATTAGCATAAGGGGTTTTAATCTCTGTATCTACTTTTTTTACAACAATGTGATTGTTTACCATATCGGTATTTATTGTGACCTGATTGAAGTGATAATCTTCACCTCCAATATGTAACAACCAATCATTTCCAGATAAACTCGTTACATTAATATCTAAAGGAATACTAACTTGAGGTAATGAACTTATTAGCGGTTGATTAAATAATTGATTAATCTGTTCATTAATAGCTAAACTGGTTTCATTTTTTTGCGCTGGCATCGGGGTTGAAGGTGTATCAGCAAATATCGCATAAAGTCCCATTGCAGTAGTAGGGTAAACATAAATTTTTTCATTGACCCACGTTGCTTTACCATTAAAGCTTGATAGACCAAATTGCATATCATCAACACTCACTTTGACATTATTGAGTTGAGTGGATTGTAATTTGATAGGTAAGGGGGTTTTTATTGTAAAACGCGAGGTATTATCAACCACTTCGTCAGGTGAGCTTTCAATTTCTTGCGTATTAACATTAACATTGACTCCATCAGCATTAAAATGTTTTAAACACACTACTGTTTGAATCAGGCATGAACCTGAAAGTTCAAGTGATGCATCATCAACTGACACATTAACACCAGTCAAATTAAGAGAAAGCCCTTTGATATGTAAATTATGAAAAGTGCCGTCTACCTGTTCGATTTTTAATTCAGGCAAAAATTTATTTAGCGCAAACATTGTCAATTTTACGCCTAAACTGGTGTAAATCATGACAATGACAAATGTTATCAAGAAGATAAAAATAGACAATATGACAACACTACGCTTTTTCCATTTATGTCGGTTATGCGAGGCTTTAGATTGATTCGAATTAATAGAATTTTCTGCCATATTATAATTCACTTCCTAGACCAATATAGAGATGAATAGAGCCTTTATCTTTCCTATTTAATGGGGTGGCTAAATCTAATTTTATCGGACCAACAGGAGATGCCCATCTTACGCCAACACCTGTACCTGTATAGAATTTTGCTTTATCAACTTTATCGATTGCTTCACCCGTATCCACAAATACAGCTCCCCACCATGCACCTGTTACATTATATTGATATTCACCTGAGCCGGTGATCAACTTTGAGGCGCCTTTTAACTTGCCTTTTTTATCTTCAGGGGAAATAGATTGATATTTATAGCCACGAATACTACGATCACCACCAGCAAAGAATCTAAACGATGGCGGTACTCTATCAAAATTACTCGCTTGAATAATACCAAAATTACCTCGAGCAATAAATCGATGTGTTTTTTGCAATGACCGGATCCAAGTTTGTTGCGCTTGAAAGCGTACTAAATTGATATCTGAACCCAATGCATCTGCCGCCGCTTCAACTGAATACCGTTGTGAATCGCCCCACATGGCTAATAAATTACCATCACTACGAATTCGCGATAAACTCACAGAAGGATAGTATAAAAAGGTTTTATAACTTGAATCACCTTGGGTAAAGTTATCTCGCAACATGTTCAAACCTAAAGCCGTTTGCCAACCCTCAAAATGATCCCAATTTCGTAGTACCCCAAAGGTATAAGAGCGCGAGTAGGTATCATTATTATCAATTTTTTTGTAACCACCTTGGATCGTGTAATATTGTTCTAATGGAGATTTTTTTAAGGGAATTTTATAACTCATGGATATTGTTTGTTCTGGTGACGATAACGAAAGATTGCTTTGAAAACTTTGCCCACGACTATTTATCCACGGCTTATTCCAGCCAATTTTTCCATGAACGCCATTATCGGTTGAATAACCCAGTCCTAAGTCCATATTATTCTTTTTACGAGGTGACGTTGCGACAACGATCGGGAGTTCTTTATTTGCTGTTAAGTGAGGAAAATCGGGGGTCACAACAACTGAATTGAACCAGTTAGTTGAACTTAAACGCCGATTCAATAACGATAATTGCTCGGCAGTATACCTATCACCTTCTTTAAATGGCACTATGTTAGCTAGATAATCGTTGCGAATTTTGGCATCGGGAAAGCTAACTTTACCAAATTTGTAACGTTGACCCGTATCAAAATCAATATTCCAAAAAGCTTGATGTTCATAATTTGAGACGGCTAATTGGTGTTTAGTCATATTGGCATCAAAATACCCCTTGTCGAGCGACAAATTGAGTAATGCTTTTTTGAATGACTCATAGATACCATGATTGAGCACATCGCCAATTTTGGGCAGATTATTGTTAAGTAACGCTTTAAAATCCTCATCATGTTGACCTTCACCCGTGATATTAATATTGAGTTGTTCAACAATGACGGGTTCACCTGGTGTAATTTTTACTTTTAAGACTTTAGGATCTTGTTCGTCATAGTCAAAAGTAGGGGAGTAGTAACCTAAAGCGCGTAGCGCTTTTTGAACTTCACTTTCAAAATAACGTTTAAAATTGGGCGTATTATTAATTTTATTGGACTCAATTAACGAAATACGCGCATCGACATTATCAGCCAGTTCTCCTGATAACCCTTTAATGGATAATTTCATATCAGCATAACTAGATGCTGTGGTTATCATCAAAACTAGACATAATGAACGGGAAAATCGTGACACGTATACCTCGATAAGATTGATTATTTTAAATACTATCTATATTAGGTTAATTTTTCGAATTCGTTTGGATGACAAATTTATCATATTAAGCTTATCATCGTCTATGATAAGCTAAGTAAAAAAGCATTAAATTATCGACTAGAAGTGCTTTGCTGGTTAGTAATGATTTATCTATTGTTGCGTTGTTTAACTACATTGATAATCTATTCGCATTTGAAATGGCAAAACTCAGCCGTGTAGTTGCGTGAATTAAGCAACTTGACCTACTTTAAATCAAGTTAGAGTACGACTTTTTTTCTGGTCATTCTCGTTTTGCTATTGAGATGACAAAATGTCGAGATAAAAGATATATTTTCAATATAAAATGTAATAAGGTTGTTAGTATAAGCCTTATTATCTGTTGCAAAGAGAAATCGGTTTTTTAAATTGCCAATAATAATGATGTGAGGTGATGATCTTAATAAAATTGATCAATACTTGATGAAATTGATAACCGGCAATATTTGATCTCCAGTGAGCTTGCTGGTTCATGCCGGTCAACTCAAATTATGGGACTATCTTAATTTATCGATTGAAAATGTAAGCTAGTTTGGGACATATTTTAGCTCTACCCATTATTGATGTTAATAAACTATTGATTAAGATTCAATTAACGTGACCTGCCCAATATAAGGTAAATGGCGATAATGCTGTGCATAATCTATACCATAACCAACGACAAACTCATCAGGTATAGAAAATCCAATATATTTAACCGGCACCGATACTTCACGACGAGAAGGTTTATCAAGCAAAGTACAAATTTCAATACTGCGGGGATGACGCAATTTTAATATTGCCATAACTTTACTTAAGGTATTGCCTGTATCAATAATATCTTCAACAATTAAAACATCTTTATCACGTATATCCTCATCAAGGTCTTTTAATATCTTAACATCTCGGTTACTTACTACAGCATTGCCGTAACTTGATGCTGTCATAAAATCAACTTCGTGTCCAACAGTGATGGCACGACTTAGATCCGCCATAAAGATGAATGATCCCCGCAAAAGACCGACTAAAATGAGTTCATTTTGGCTATTTTGATAGTCTTTACTGATTTGTTGTCCAAGTTCAAAAACGCGTTTTTGGATATCTTGTGCAGATATCATCATTTCTAAGGTATGCTTTTTCATGAATAGTGCTCGAATTAATTTTCTAAAAATATCGTTTTAGATTCTAACAATATTCCTCGATAAAAAGAACAACTAACCACATTTTTTATTGAAAGTTTAGAATAAATATAAGATTAGCTGATATGAGGATTAGATATTTTCATTTAATGATAATAAACCGAAGCTTTATATTTTTGCTACTGTGCAATTTTGGCTATTGCATATTGTGAGAATCTTGTATGGGTATTTTATCTGTTCGGGTAAAAAGATTTACTTTAAACCCTTTAAAAACTTTGTAAAAAATTGAAATAATAGTGATTTGACCAACTACTCACTCAATTAATCATATGAGTGAGGATAATTGCTTTGTAGGCTGAGTATATTAAAAATTTTTTGGATAGTACGCAATAACGTTAATTTGCTTAGTATCAATAAAACTCAAATCGGCAAAATTTGATTCCATTTTGATGCAAATCGATTAATATTTTTTTATTTTTTGCACTTTTTTAAGTTTAGCAAAATCTATTTATTCAACTAACAACAATATCTATCCTTGTTCAGCATTATTTTGACGTGATTGCTTTAATAATTTTTTCTGTAAGCGTCGTTTTTTAAAAAAATTGCTCAATATTGCACTACATTCATCCATTAAAACTCCGCCTGTGACTTCGGCGTAGTGATTAAGACCTTGATAATTGAGGATATCAATAAACGATCCCGCCGCACCCGTTTTTAAATCATTTGCCCCATATACGACACGTTTTATACGACTATGAATGATGGCGCCTGCACACATAATACAGGGTTCCAAGGTGACATAAAGGGTGGTATTAATTAAACGATAGTTATTTAATAAAAGTCCTGCTTGCTCTATTGCCATAATTTCAGCATGCGCAGTCGGATTATTTTTAATAATGGAATGATTAAAGCCTTCGCCAATTATTTGATTATTTTCATCAATGATTACTGCGCCGACGGGGATTTCTCCAATAGATTCGGCGCGTTTGGCAAGCATTAATGCATGTTGCATCCAATATTCATCAGACATAGCAATACAATTACAAATCATTCAAATTTAATACATCCCGCATGTCATATAAACCGACAGGCTGTTTAGCAAGCCATAATGCAGCACGCACCGCACCGTTAGCAAAAGTCATACGGCTAGAAGCTTTGTGGCTTATTTCAACGCGTTCACCAATGTCGGCAAAAATAGCTGTGTGTTCGCCAACGATATCACCTGCGCGAATAGTAGCAAAACCAATAGCACCTTTAGGCCGTTCACCAGTATGACCTTCACGACAATAAACAGCGCGATCTTTCAAATGACAACCTAGTGCATCAGCAATTGCTTCACCCATGGCAAGTGCTGTACCAGATGGTGCATCAACTTTGTGACGATGATGTGCTTCAATGATTTCGATATCGGTATAATCGCCCATAATTTTAGTGGCTTTTTCCAGTAATTTTAAAACAAGGTTAACACCAACACTAAAATTAGCGGCAAATACAATAGCGATTTTTTTTGCTGCATCGGCAATGGCTTGTTTACCCGCTTCATCAAATCCAGTGGTACCAATTATCATCATTTTACTGTGTGCTACACAAAAAGCTAAGTGGGATAAAGTACCTTCAGGACGCGTAAAATCAATTAATACATCAAATTTGTCTTTCGCTTGTTCTAAATTGTCGGTGACTTTTATGTTACAACCCCCGATTCCTGCAAGCTCTCCCGCATCACTACCAACCAATGAAGAGCCCTTTCGCTCAAAAGCCGCACCTAAGGTAACCCCGTCAATTTGCGAAACAGCTTGGATGAGCTGTCGTCCCATCTTGCCACCAGCGCCTGCGATTGCAATACGAATCATATTTGTTGACATATAACTATCCTTAACTTTTTTTTAGATTTAGATAAATAAATATTATAGCGGAAAATAAAAAAGTTATACATAATTCAAAATTATATACTTTTTAAAGTTGTTTTTAAGAAAACGTGATAGGAGGCAATGATGAGATGTCCATGGTATTTTGGCTGGAACATAGTTATTGCAGCTGCACTTTTAACGCTGCTATCAAGTGGACTGAGAATGAGTATGGGGGTGTTTTTTCTACCTATCGCAAATGATCTGGGTTTTAGTCGTAGTATCCTTTCAGGCATTATTGCTATTGGTATGTTGTTTTCGGGTATTGCCATGCCGATAGCCGGCTACTTAGTGGGGAAATATGGTACGCGCTTTGTGTTGTTACTTGGTACGGTGATGATTATTCTATCAACAATATGGTCAGCAATGTCTCGTGATTATTGGAACTTTCTTTTTTCGTTTGGTATTGCTTTGTCATTTGGTACTTCATTTGTTGGTGCGGTCAGTTTTACGCCTATTGTGGCGAAATGGTTTCATAAGCGAAGAGGGTTTGCACTATTTATTGTATCAACAGGCAGTATGGCGGGCATTGCCGTGATGCTACCTGTATTTGCCTTTTTTATTCCGTTATATGGTTGGCAAAATACATTAGTGGCGTTTTCAGTATTTTTTACGATTCTAGCTATGCCCATTGCACTGTTTATTATGAAAGATAATCACGCCGCTATCGACCAGAGAGAACAAGCGGCAGTGCAAACTCAACCGGTTGATATCAAACTTATTGATGTCTTAAAAACACGTCCTTTTTGGCAACTTAGTTTTGGGCTTTTTACTTGTGGATTTAGTATGAATTTATTAGGTACGCATGGCGTCCCAATGTTGGTTGATCATGGGTTTGATTCGGTAACCAGTTCTACAGGAATTGGCTTGATAGGTTTAGTTGCCATTTTTAGTACTTTAGTGCTGGGTTATATATCTGATATTGTGCAACGTAAAAACATTTTGATGCTTGTTTATTTGGTTCGCGCAATCGGTTTTATTGCGTTGGTATTAGCATCGACCAAATGGCAGCTTTTTACTGTCGCGGCTGTTGGTGGATTAGTTTGGGCGGGCGCATTATCTACATCGGGCGCAATAACTGCCGATATTTATGGTGTAAAAATTGTGGGATTACTTTCTGGATTAACTTACTTAGGTCATCAAATCGGTGCCATGATAGGTTCATGGTTGGGTGGTTGGGCATATGATAATTTACATACTCATCTAGTCGCTTTTGGTGCAGCGAGCATCTTATTACTTATGGCTGCATTAAGTTCCTATTTTCTACCTAAAAACTTAAAATAGATCGGACAGATTGATAAGTAAAAATGGACGCGAGCAAGCGTCCATGTTTTTTATAATACTTTTAATAACTCGACATCAAAAATAAGTGCACTATACGGTGGAATTGATGCACCTGCACCATGTGCGCCATAAGCTAACTCTTGTGGAATGTATAATCGCCATTTTGAACCTTCTGGCATTAATTGTAATGCTTCAACCCAGCCAGGAATCACGCCATTAACTGGGAATTCAGCAGGTTGTCCACGTTCAACTGAACTATCAAACACAGTTCCATCAATTAATTGTCCTGTGTAATGTACTTGTACGCGATCGGTTGCTTTAGGTAAAGCGCCATTACCTTCGGTAATAATTTGATACTGTAAACCTGATTCAGTCGACTTTATACCTTCTTTTTTTAGATTTTGTGCCAGAAATTCTTTACCTGCTTGTGCAATCTTTTCTGCTTGTTTAGCCTTTTCTTGAGTGGCTTGTTCATGAATTTGACGAAGCGCATCATGTAGTTCTTGCAATGGTAATGCGGGTTGATTACCAGATAGCACATCTTCCATCGCCAATTTTAACGCATTAAGTTCTAAATTTTTTAATCCTGACTCTTTTAATTGTTGTCCAATTTGTAAGCCAATTGCATAGCTGGCTTTTTGTTCGATAGTTTCTAATTTCATTTTTGACCTTTAATGATGAGTAGATAAGGTTTATAAAGAAGTTTATAAGTTTGTAGATACGCGCATAAAAGTCAAGAAGTAATTTGTTTTAGTCGTAAATAATGACCATTTCATCACTTAATAACAAAGAATTTGTTAATTTGGCTAGCACTTAGCCAAAATATCAGCGATAATAGTCATTATTAAATTTCTAAAATGGATTAAGTGTAGATGCAGTTTCGTAAATTTACCTCGCTTGTCATTGTAACTAGTGTGTTATTAACTGGTTGTTCGGTCGTTGATCGTTGGGTTTACCGACCAGATATCAATCAAGGTAATTATGTAACACCAGAGGCAATTGAACTATTAAAAACAGGTCAAACTAAAGATCAGGTTGTATTTATCATGGGATCACCAATGTTAACCTCTATTTTTGGTGATAATGTTTGGTATTATGTATTTCGACAACAACCACAGCATGGTCAAGTAAGCCAAAGAAATTACACTGTTTACTTTAACGAAATGGGTATTGTCACGGATATTAAAGCGACAGAGTTAGAAGGTTCTAAATCGTTAGAAGAAATGAATCAACAACAGATATCCGATCCTATTGATATTAAATCAGATGATGAGCAAAGTAGTGCAGAAGCGAAATCAGAATCTGACTCTCAATAAATACTTCCCCTCGCTAAATAGCGAGGTGAGTATTTATCCTAAAAATTTCAATGTTTATTTTTAATAAAATATGGCGAGTCACTAGTAATACATATTTGAACTAAGATAACTGACTATCATTACCAAATATATCACTGTAAATACGATAGAAATAATAAAGGTTATCAGTGAGTACTTCCAAAAACCATATAAATTTTCAAGCGAAGCCACCATATCTTGCTCTTTTTTTCCATAGGTTGTTAATTTAATTGCGCTGCCTGATTTAAACAGTTTAACGCCAGCGATAATTTCTGGAATACCTATTATAGCAGTGATAATACCTAAACAGGTTAACGCGCCAGTAATGATCATAATTACGCCAAAAACTTGTTGTATTCCTGCAATAAAATTCATGTGTTTTTTTAATACTTCTGTTAATTGAAATGAAATTTTATTTGTTTCATTTATATCCATGTTCATTCCTTATATTATTGCACTATTTAAAAGTGGTAGATAGAATATCAACTTTTATATTCATGTCGAGGTTTTTTTGGCTAATTTTTGTCTAAACCGCTTTTCGGTAGCTCCTATGCTTGATTGGACCGATAAGCACTGCCGTTATTTTCATCGCATATTAACTAAGCAAACATTGTTGTATACCGAAATGGTAACAACGGGCGCGATTTTATTTGGTAAGGGTGATTATTTAGATTTTAATTTAGCTGAACATCCTTTATGCCTTCAATTAGGTGGCAGTGATCCTGTTGCACTTGCAAAGTGTGCTAAATTAGCTGAGCAACGAGGCTATAACGAAATTAATCTTAATGTTGGTTGTCCTTCTGACCGTGTGCAAAATGGTATGTTTGGCGCTTGCTTGATGGGCAAGGCTGATTTAGTGGCAAGATGTGTATCGGCGATGCAAGATCATGTTGATATTCCCGTTACGGTCAAAACAAGAATTGGTATTGATCATTTAGATAGTTATGATTTTTTACGCCAATTCATTGATACACTTTTACCTTTTACTAATACCTTTATTGTTCATGCTCGCAAAGCATGGTTATCGGGGCTTAGTCCAAAAGAAAATCGTGAAGTCCCTCCATTAGATTATGCTCGTGTTTATCAATTAAAGTGCGACTATCCACAACTAACTATTGCGCTAAATGGTGGCGTAAAAACAATTGATGAGATCAAACATCATTTACAATTTGTTGATGGAGTGATGGTTGGCCGGGAAGCTTACCAAAATCCTTTGTTACTGACTAAAATTGATGCCCAAATTTTTGGTATCGATAAACCCAGTATTGATGCTATATCAGCTATAAAAGCTTTATACCCTTATATCGAACAGCAATTGACCCAAGGCGCACAATTAAATCATATCATGCGTCACACCCTAGGTATTTTTAATGGTCGCAAAGGTGCTAAACAGTGGCGTCGTTATCTCAGTGAAAATGCTCATAAAAAAGGCGCGGGGATTGAAGTCGTTGAACAGGCGTTGGCCTTTATTCATTAATTTTTGAATAAAAAACATTAAAAAAAGCTTAATTATCGGTATTTGTATCGAGTTATAAAAACAGTATATACTAAATGCCAATTTTTCTAATGGTCAAAATCAGTGCGTTTAAATTCAAGTCAACAACAAGCGGTTGAATATGTATCCGGACCTTGCTTAGTTTTAGCTGGGGCTGGTTCTGGCAAAACTCGTGTTATTATTAATAAAATCGCGTATTTAATACGCGTTAAAGAGTATTTACCTCGTCATATTGTTGCGGTAACGTTTACCAACAAAGCTGCGCGAGAAATGAAAGAGCGGATTGCTTTGTCTTTGACTAAAAAAGAGACGCGGGGATTAAAAATTTCGACCTTTCATACTTTAGGTCTTGATATTGTGCGTCGAGAGTATCACCATCTCGGTATTAAAGCTAATTTTTCATTATTTGATGATCATGATCAAATTGCCTTACTAAAAGAACTGACTCAGCAATGGTTAGAAGGTGATAAAGATTTAATTAACCAATTGCGATCAACCATTTCGAATTGGAAAAATGATATTATTGATGCAACTGTCGCTATGGCAAGAGCTCAAACTAACAAAGAAAAGTTATTTGCCCATTGTTATCAACTTTATGAAAAACAATTAAAAGCATGTAGTATTTTGGATTTTGATGATCTTATTTTGCTTCCTACTTTATTATTAAAAAACAATCAAGAAGTGCGGGAAAAATGGCAAAATCGTGTACGCTATTTACTGGTTGATGAGTATCAAGATACTAATACTAGTCAGTATGAATTTATCAAATTATTAGTGGGTAACCGAGCTAAATTTACGGTTGTTGGGGATGATGACCAATCGATATATTCTTGGCGAGGTGCTCGTCCACAAAATTTAGTGTTACTTAAGCAAGATTTTCCTCAATTAGCCGTGATTAAGTTAGAGCAAAATTATCGCTCTTCAGGACGTATATTAAAAGTGGCTAATATTTTAATTGAAAATAATCCTCATATTTTTGAAAAAAAACTGTTTTCGGAACATGGTTACGGTGAAGTATTAAGAGTGATTTCGGCAGATAGTGAAGAGCACGAATCTGAAAAAGTGGTTAATGATTTGATTGCTCATCGCTTTGCTAATAATAGCCAATATGGTCAATATGCCATTTTATATCGAGGTAATCATCAAGCGCGTTTAATTGAAAAGATGCTAATGCAGTATCGAATACCTTATCGTATATCAGGTGGTACTTCGTTTTTTTCTCGTATTGAAATTAAAGACCTAATGGCTTATTTACGTTTACTTACTAATCCGGATGACGATAATGCTTTTATTCGCATTATCAATACACCAAAAAGAGAAATTGGTCCAGCGACGATACAAAAACTTGGGGAATGGGCAAATCATCGCGGTGTTAGTTTATTTCAAGCAAGTCATGATATGGGGCTAACAGAAGTGTTATCCGGTAAACGAATGGAGTCTTTAAAATTATTTATTCAATGGTTTGACACACTAATTCAGCAATCACATAGTGAACCTATGAATGCTATTCA
The DNA here is from genome assembly GCF_026536145.1 of Gilliamella sp. B3464. NCBI lineage: Bacteria > Pseudomonadati > Pseudomonadota > Gammaproteobacteria > Orbales > Orbaceae > Gilliamella > Gilliamella sp. B3464. The sequence goes on from NZ_JAFNOQ010000004.1 coordinate 88,614, forward strand.
TGAACTCATACATGGTATTCATTATGAAAGCTGGATCTATGAAACATCAGCTTCACCAACCGCAGGGCAAATGCGGATGCGTAATGTAGAGCAGTTAGTGAGCTGGTTAAATGATATGCTGCAAGGTGATGATCTTGATGAAGGAATGACGCTTGAGCAAGCTGTAGCTAGGTTTACTTTGCGAGATATGTTAGAACGTAATGAATCGGAAGAAGAGTTAGATCAAGTTCAGTTGATGACGTTACATGCATCTAAAGGGTTAGAATTTCCCTATGTCTACCTTGTTGGTATGTCTGAAGGACTATTACCGCATCAAACCAGTATTGATGAAGACAATATTGAAGAAGAGCGCCGTTTAGCTTATGTTGGAATTACGCGTGCTCAACGAGAATTAACGTTTTCATTTAGTCGCCAACGCAAACAATTTGGGGAAACAATGTATGTTGAACCAAGTCGATTTTTATTAGAGTTACCTCAAGATGATTTAGCATGGCAAGATCAATCAACTGAATTATCTCCCGAAAAAAAAATGCAACAAGGGCAAAGTAGATTAGCTATGCTCAAAGCTCAAATTGCTAACGCCAAACAATAACCCTGAATATTATCCAAAATATAAAAGCTAATTCATTTAATGGTTTGTAAATAAACTCGTTTAATGCTTTTTGGGGTTAACTATGGTAGTCCTACATGCTAACTTTGTCTGGGGCGCTACCCACTGTAGACTAATTTACAATTTTTAATAAAACCAGTTAGTAAAACGAATAAATTATTATTATAATCTTTGAGAAAGTTATTACGGGTTATTGGGTCATTTATGTCCAATAAAATAAGAATAAGTTAGCTTGTTTTTACAATAGATATTTTTAAATTATATTTTATAATATGATTTTATTATAAACCATGAATTATGACTGATAACGTTCAAGAAATGGAAGAATTGATGATATTTTGTCAACCTAACTAGATAAAGCATTAAAAATCATTGACGGATCAAAATAGCTTTATATAATGTTCAGCGTCTTTTCTACAAAACATATCATTGTCTCCTTAGCTCAGCTGGATAGAGCAACGGCCTTCTAAGCCGTAGGTCACAGGTTCGAATCCTGTAGGGGACGCCATAAGAATTCTTGATAATAAATAGTTGTCTCGTACTAGTTTAAAAGTTGGTTTTCTGTGATCTATACTTTGAATAAAGCGTTATTGCATCTAATTAGAATCTAGGTAAATAGTTTCGTATTTTTACCATTCTAGTGCATAAAGTAAATCTTGATTTCGCAAAGTAAAAAAATATTTTTAAATTTGATGGAACAACTTAATGATATACGCCTCAAATTTTTAATATTGTTGATTTCATAAATGGTATCGATTTACAACGTGTTTTAATTGTTTTGAGTAAACTAACAAAAGCATTTAGCTATTTATAAATTCTTTATTTTTTGTTCACTCTAGTGCATTAGAATTTTGCTATATCATTATTAACTATAAATAATTTACTTGAAAATAACTTAATAAAGCATCTTAAGTTAATCATTATCATCCAAATAATGGTAAAGCTAGGTTTTATTTATTTCATAGATAGCTATTGATCCCTTGATTTTTAAACATATTTTATGTTTAGTTAATAATTATACGTGATCGTAAAGAAAACCAAATAGTCTTAATAAAAGCGTATCATTAGTAATGAGGAAATAATGAGCAATAATTTAATCTCTAACTTAAATCGACTATTAGATAAAAGTATTAAATTACCTTTATATCAACAAATTGTTGAAATAATTGTTAAGCTAATTACTTCAGGAACATTGAAGAAAGGTGATTTTTTACCGAGTGAAAGGGAGTTTACTCAACAACTCAATATTTCTAGAATTACTATACGTAAGGCTCTAGAAATATTAGAAAATAACGGATTTATTATTCGTGCACGAGGCTATGGTACCTATGTGAATGGTTCATTCGAATATTCACTCAAAAGTCTAAAAGGTTTTTCTGAACAAATTCAAATATTAGGTCAGAAACCAAACACAATTTGGGTTAATAAACAATTAAGTAATGTCAGTCCAGAAATAGCAAGGTATCTTGGTGTTGACTTAAATGAAGATGTTTTTATTCTAAAACGTATTCGTTATATTGATGACTATCCTGTATCGATTGAACAATCCTATGTTCCTAAAGCACTTATTGATAATATTGATGATGTACAAACATCTTTATATACCTTTTTCCAGACACATAACATTATTCCGATGCATGTTAAAAACTGGGTATGTGCTAGTGCACCGAATGAAGAGTTTATGCAAGTGATGTCAGTGGAAAAGTCTGAACCTGTATTGATTATCAAACAGCAGGTTTTTGATGAAAATTACATTCCTATTGAATATAGCATTTGTCACTGCCGAAGTGATTTATATGTCTTTACAACAGAAGAGTAAGCATATTGGATTGATTAGATTTAACTGTGTTTATCTTATTATCGAGTAAAAAATTAGATTATAGTCAAATTGGCGCATTGAAAAAGGGGGAATAAGTCCCCCGATTGTCTTTTTGCGATTGTTATGTCTAGTAACGAATGAATAAAAAATTTGTTTAAAAACGGTTCACTTATTCTTGTTTTATATGTTTAATAAGTTGTTGCTTGGTTGGTGAACAGTCCGCACCTTTTTGACCAACAGTGTAAGATGCAACTGCATTGCCTAACGTAACTGCATCGGATAAAGACCAACCAGCTGATAAAGCAGCAAGCACTCCTCCTGCATGATTATCTCCTGCACCAATTGTATCGATTACTGTGACTGGAAATATATCCACCCACTTTTGTTCTCCTTTTTGATAAACGTAGGCACCTTCGTAATCTAATCGAATAATGATTGGTGTATGATGCTTGGTAAACCAATTATGGGCAAAGTTTTGTACAGCATCTTTAAAATTGCTAGATTTACTGTCAAGACCAAGAAATTCAGCCTCTTGTCGATTGACCGATATAATGGGTTTTAAAGCGAATAACCGATCAAAAATTTCGGAATTTAACGTTGATATTCTTGGACCAAAATCAATAAAAAGGTCAAAAGGTTGAGAAAGAGATTCTACCCAATCGAGAATTTCGGATCCTGTTTTACTCGATAATTGGTAACCACATAAATAAATTATTGCGTTTTTTTCTATATGAAGATTAGCAAGTAATTGTTTATTCCAAGTACTTTCAATACCTTCAATAGTAAAAAAAGTTCTCTCACCTGTGGGGTCAACCAGCGCCAAACACCAGCCATTATCCTCTTCAAGATGAGTAAACTCTGATACAATCTGATGATGTTGCATTAATTGGCTAATTTGTGTTGCCCAAATACCCGTTCCAATAGGTAGCGCATTGTATGATTGCATACCTAATTGTTTTAGCATTAATGCAATATTAAAGGCACATCCTCCTATATGTTTTTCTTGCTGTGATAACAAAACTTCACCACCTGAGCTGGGAATAAAAGGAGTTTGCATCACTAAGTCAATAACGGCAGCGCCAATAAGACAAATTTGCCGTTTAGTTGTTAAACACTCAATTTGCCTAATGAGCTGTTGGTTGACCATTAGCTGACTCCTTTATCCGTCTTAAACGATAAAACTCTTTGCTATAGTGTGTAAAATCTAATTGATTAGCTTCATTAAGTTGTTTTATCCATAATGGATTGATACTCTCAACTCCATTTAGTGCACCACAAATTGCGGTCGCCATTGCACCAATAGTATCTGTATCACCACCAAGGTTTGCACAAAGTATGGCTGATTGATTAGGATCGGTTTTTGCAATTTCAACTATTGCTAATGCAGCGGGAACGGCTTCAAGTGTACTGGTGCCAGCACCGACAATATTATAAATATCGGACAGCTTAGACTGAACGCCTCCTGGCTTTTCAGCCAGATTAAGTGCCAGCTCAATTCGTTTTGATATTGAAGGGCTAAACGTGGTTATTTTTCGTGTTTGAGCAATATCAGCAATCGTTGCTAAACCTAATTTAATTTGTTGCCAACTACAATGATCTATTGCTTTAGATATAGCCCATGCGATGGTGACTGCGCCAGCAATGGCTATATCTGACTTATGTGTTGGGCTTGAAGCAAGCGTAATTTGTTCGATGAAATCATCTAAATTATCTGCCGGTAACAAACAACCTAGTGGCGATACACGCATTGCCGCCCCATTTGTTGTTCCATTATTTTCTAATGAATCAATTGATTTGCCTTGCGAAATTTGATTAAGTGCAATTTTTGAAGTTGGTCCTAAGACATTTTTGTTAAAAGCATCGAAATTTTGTGCCCACTTCATTATATTATTGGCAATAGTGTTTGGCTCAATTTGGCCATTACACTCAATAATGGCATCTGCAAGCGCGAGTGCCATTGAAGTATCATCAGTAAATTCAGCTTGATTGAAATAACAGGCTGCATTATTTTCTTTCGGACCTGGTAAAAAAGTATCTATCCATCCAAAATAGGACTGTACTTTTGTTCTTGGCCACAGTTCAGATGGCATTCCCATTGCATCGCCAATGGCTTGTCCATAAAACGTACCTAATATTTTATTTTCCTTAGAGATAGACATAATATCCTCTATTTAATTCTGTAAATTACTCGCAAAGTGATTAATGACCAGCATAAATTCGAGATCAATGTTATTGCAATTGATCAACTTTAATTGGTTCGATTTCACGTTTTTCTCTGAAAAATAGTAGAAATATTACTGCAATGACCACAATCATTAATGCACCAGAGCCCCACATGCCAGCCCAATTGTAAGTTAAACCATTTTCAGGTGTTTCATTTTGAAAAAAGTATTCCATCATTGTTCCACATAAGTTATAACCAACTAAATTTCCTAAACCTAGGCAGAACAGTGAAAATAATCCCTGAGCAGAGGCTCGAACGTGTGGTGGGGCTTTTTTATCAACATAGACATAGCCGGTAACAAAATAGAAATCATAACTAACACCATGTAGTAAAATACCAATAATTAACAAACTATAAATAAACAGATTATCCACAGAGCCATAGACGAATATTCCATAACGTATAGCGGCGGTAATTAACCCAAGCATTAATACATTTTTTATACCAAATCGTTTGATAAAGAGAGGAAGACAAAGCATAAATAGAATTTCAGAAACTTGACCAAGGGATAGCCATCCAGTTGCATTTGTCATGCCCATTTCGGTAAGGTAACTGTTTGAAAATGGGTAATAAAAAGCGAGTGGAATACAGAATAAAAATGAACATAATGTAAAGTTTCTAAATTCTTTATCTTTTAATAAAATAATAGCATCTAAGCCTAAAATTACTCTTAAGCTAATTTTGCCTGTACTTTTTGGTGGCGTATTAGGTAACATAAATGCAAATAGTCCTAATACGGCAGAGCTTATAGCTGTGATGATAAGCGGAATATTACTTTTCGAGATATCACCAAAGCCTAGCAGTGTTGGTAGAAAACCACACACAACGCCAGATGCTATCCAGCCAATTGTACCTAATACTCGAATACGTGGAAAATAACGTTCTGCATCACTGACATTTGATAAAGCAATGGTATTAGTTAAAGCCACTGTTGGCATATAGGTTAAAGCGTATAAGAGTAATATAGGAAAAAATAAATTGAAAGTTGTTTGCTGTGCTGCAAGGTACATCAAAAGTGCCCCGACTAGGCATAATACAGCTAATACTTTTTGTGCTGCAAAATAACGATCTGTAATCGAACCAATAATGATTGGAGAAATTACTGCTGCAATTGAAGTCGTCGCATAACACAGACTAATTTGCGCAGGAGAAAAACCATTTTTAATCAAAAATTGTGAAACAGGCACAAACCACGCGCCCCAAATAAACCACTCAAGAAACATCATAGAAGAAAGCTTTATATTATTCATATTCATATAAATGAACTCCACTTGTATGTTACAATTATCTATAGGTTATATAAAGGTATTGCATCGCGACAATATTAACACAGGAATTCGAAGTTAGTAAGAATTGTTTATTTTTTTAGCAAAATAAATTTAAATTCGTTATTAACAATATAAAAGGATAGAGATAATTTTATTTGAATATTAATCACTTATATCGTTTTTTATTTTTTTAAATAAACTTTCTTATTATCGATACTATAAGATGGAATATGAGTAATGCTTACTTGATTGAGCAATTTATACGTATTTTTAGCTAACTTTTAGCAAGGATTAAATGTTTATATAACCTTTATAACCAATCATTTTAGCTGCAATTAAATAGTTTTATAATGACTCTTCTCTCAAACGTCTGTTAGTTAATTCGCTTCTTATTTTGCTGTTACTTAGCCTTCATAATAATAAAAAGTCTATCTTCTATGTGTAAAATCTGTTGTGTGGTCTATTTTTTAGCACATAGAATGAAAAATCTACATAATTGTTTGAATCGATACGTTATAGACTATTTTGTGCCATTAACTATTTTTATCGATATTTGTAAATCATATAATTTTCAGTTTTTATACATTCGCATTGTGCATAATTTTAAATTTATTACTGTAAAAGTAATCAAAGTCAGGTTTAACCTAACTTTGATACTAACTGTTGTTGGGATTAAAAATCAATGTCTAAACCTAATTGGAAGGTTCGCCCTGGTGCTGTAAACATATCAAGATATTTATGATCAGAGGTGCTATATAGCTTATTATTACTCAAATAATCCCAATATTTTTGATTGGTAAGATTGTAAATACCCCCGCTTAATTTAACATTCTTGCTAATGTTGACATAACCGGTAAGATCGATAATTCCATGTCCTGGTACTCTAAAATACTCATCTTTTGAGTCAGTGATCGGTTTACCATCATTTCCATACGATTCGCGATTAGTCGATTCCGCTTTTTTCCCTTTTTGCAGCGTTGTTGTAATGGCAACCCCATAAAATTTATTTGGATCATCCCAAGCTAGACCTATAACGCTTTTTAATGGCGCAACAGAGTCCATTTCGACATTTTTATCGCCTAAGTAATTGGATTTTGATTTACCTTGGTTATAGCCGATTGCGAATCTAGCACTTAAACCATTTACCGCATTAGACCATGTGCCAAAATTAAATTCACTGCTTAGTTCGGCACCATAAATATAAGCTTTATCGCGGTTTTCAGATTGATAAACGATACGATTACCCGTGCCGACAAAATCTTTTTTATATCGAGTATAGGCAATGAAGTTTTTATAGCGATTATAGAATACGGCTGATGATAACGTTATTCCTGAAACCGGATGTCCTTTTAAACCTAATTCAAAGTTATTACTTGTTTCGGTTTTTAGGTTAGAGTCACCAACTAAAACATACATCTTACTATGAGCTAAATAAGAACCGTATAATTGATTTTGATTCGGCATTTGCGCACTACGTTTATATTGTAAGTAGGCAGTAAAATCAGGATTAATATCGTACATCAATGCAAGTGATGGTAAAATTTGGAAATCGCTATTATCACTGTACTGTTTGCTCAAATTAGATGAGTTGATACCCGTTACAGACATATTATCCAAATTACGCGGTTTAGTGTTTTGATATATCGCTCTAATGCCCGGAACCAAATAGTAGTTATTTGTTTCGTTATAGTTAAAGCTAATACGGTCTTCAACAAATCCACCTAATTGATAAGAACGGCTATCGGCTTGAGGTTTGGTATAGTCACCATCAGGAAAGATTTTACTATTTTCAGATTTAGCAGAAGTATAAAACGGTGATTCGTCTTTACCCCATTTAGCATTTAAACCCGCACTAATTTTTTGATTTTCGTAATTTTTTAATAATGTTGTAATAAAGTTATAAGTCTTAGTGTTATAGTTGGTTTGGGTATTAAAGTTTCCTTTAGTTTTATGACGTAAATCAGTATCATCATAAACATTAGTACGTTGATAACTTAATTGGGTCGTTAATATATCGATCAAGCTAAGGTCGGTTGGGCGCCACTGATCTTTGATAGATAAATTGAAGCGATTATTTTTACTTCTTTGGTGATCCAAAGATTCAATCTTGCTACCTGTTCTATCCCATGTATCGTAATGTGAATTTTTTGTTTTACTATTAAAGTCGATGGTTGTATTTAATAAATGTTCATCGGTCATTTGCCAGCCAAAACCGGCTAAAATGGAATTAGAGTGCCAATTTTCAGGATAACTGCTAATAGAATCCCCATGATTTCTTGTTTGCTGACCATCACGACGACTCAAAACTAATATACCATTAAGATAATCATCACCACCTGCCATGGTTAGCCCTTGATGATAACTATGATCTGCTGAATCGTAGTTATTTTGGAAACCAAAATAACTTGTTTTACCTGGGTATAAGTAGTAACTTGCTGTTTTTGTTTGGAATGAAACAGAACCCCCTAAAGCATTATTAGGATTACCAACCGAGGTTGCACCTGATTGAATATCAACTTTATTGTACATATAAGTATCAATATAATCACGCCCGATACCATAAGAACCAAATCCAGCCCGACCGACTGAATTTACGCGCCCTTGTGCAATAGGTAAAGGCATTCCATCAATATCAATCGATACGCGGTTTGCATCCAAACCGCGGATGTTATAACCGGTAAATCCACCTCTATCCCAACTACTTTTTCCACTTCCTGAACCAGAAATAGTGCCTGAAGCCGAAATCAGGGGTTGATAACGCATGATTGTTCCAAAATTTGTTCCGCCATCACGTCTAATATCTTGTTCAGAAATTTCAGTATTTGTGCCCGGTTTTTTAAATGCTTCATGCGCGGTGACAGTCATCGTGTCATTAATTTTATCGTCATCATGTTTTTCAGCGGCAATACTCGGGACTGCAAAAGTCAGACCCAAAGCTAACGTGCTGGTTTTTTTTAAATTTGTAAAATTGAACATTGTAATCCTTTTAGACTTAGTAAATTAAATAAAATGATTCACTTCAATTGCTTCTAATTTATTGTCAAACATTATTAAAATTTATATAAAAATCAGGATGAACTTCATTTTGGATAGAAGCTTTGGTATAAAATTTTTGTAATCTCATCAACTCTTGGTCCTATCCCAAAAAGATATTGATCATCAACAACAGTTATACGGTGATTTTTGTAAGCATCTGTTTCTGTAATACCTGGGATAGTATTGATTTTGTCTAAACCACCTAACTGTTCAATAGAGTGGGTATTAAAAACAATAACCTGCGGATTCATCACAATTAGCGATTCAGGGGTATAACTTTTATAACTTGCATGTGTGGCTAAATTTTCACCGCCAGCAATCGTGATTAATGCATCCGCTGTTGTATTTTTACCCGCAACTGAATTGGTCCCAGCCATGCTCATTAAGAAAAGCACTTTTGTTTTTTCATGATGATTGGAAATGTCTTTTTGGATTTGTGAAAGATTGGTTTTAATTTTATTGATTAATTGCTGTCCTTCGGTTTTTTTATTTAATTTATCAGCGATTTTATCAATATTTTCATATAGTAAATCAACAGTACCAGGGATTCGGTTTAACGCCAATACACTTACCTTAGCATTGGCAACTTGAGCAAAGATATTATCAGGTTCTATATCTTTAAATGCGATAAAAAGAGAGGGGTGTAAAGATAAAATTCCTTCAATATTTAATAATTTCCAATAACCAATTTGAGGTAGATTTTTTACTGATTCAGGATAGGTACTCGTTTTATCAATACCAACAACTTGCTCACCAGCGCCTAGGGCATAAACAATTTCAGTTAAGCTTGCCCCTGCAATAACGATTCTTTCATTAGCAAAGCTATAATTAATCAAACAATTGAAAACAAAGATGAATAGTAACGCAGTTACTTTTGTCATAATTTTTTTTAACATTTAACACTCCCTGTGTCTCGGTATTGAGGGTAGTAATATAGTGAAAATGATAACTATTATCAATATTGTCATATAAATTATTTTATAAATCTTATTAATTACTACATTTTTTTAGCAAAAAAATTAAATAAATATCAATTAATTATAAAATAAATTAATAAAAAATATTGATAAATGATAATAATTATTATTTAATCTTGGCAAATTTTATTTACACATAGCCGTTATGAAATCGTTAGATGTGAGTGCTTTTTTTGCTGCGAATTCCGTTTTACCTTTTAAAAATCGTTGGGCAGTAATGCCTTTACAAGCAAGTTTACCGCTGGACCAAGACTTAATTGAAAAGCAATGGGAAAATATTCAATTATCTGAATTGAAAGGTAAAAAAAGGTTAATTTATGTGCATGTGCCTTTTTGTGATATTCATTGTCAATTCTGTGGTTTTTATCAAAATCCACTACGTAAGCATAATACCGAAACCTATGTTGACTATCTTTTACACGAGATATCGTTAGAAATTACCAATAATGCTATGCAATCGGCCCCGATTCATGCAATCTATTTTGGTGGTGGTACACCATCAGCCTTGGCAGCAGGTCAATTGGCTAGAGTCATTCGCTATTTTAAGCAATTTGCTCCCTTAGCTCCCGATTGTGAAATTACTGTAGAAGGGCGCATTTCTGATTTTGATGATGATCGCATTGATAGCTATATTGAAGCTGGAGCCAATCGTTTTTCGATTGGTGTGCAAACTTTCGATACGGATATTAGGCAAAAATTAGGTCGTCAATCTTCTAAACAACAAATTATTGATGGCTTTGAGCGTATAGCAGCTCGAGATAGTGTCGCGTTAGTTTGTGATTTAATGTTTGGATTACCTAACCAAACTTATCAAACTTGGCAACAAGATTTAGAAATAGTCGATAATCTACCTATTGATGGGGTTGATCTTTATGCCCTTAATTTACTGCCAACCACTCCTTTAGCTAAGGGCGTTGAAAATAAACGTATTGAGCTACCTTCAGTTACTGATAAATGCGATTTATATCAACAAGGCGCAAAGTATCTTGAAAAACAAGGTTGGCATCATTTAACTAATGCGCATTGGTCTAAAACCAGTCGAGAACGTAATTTATATAATTTTCTGATAAAGCAAGGTTCTCATTTTTTTGCTTACGGCTCGTGTGCGGGTGGACGATTAGGTGGGCACTCTTTTATGCTTAATCGTGATTTAGCGAGTTATTATGCGCAGCTCGATCAAGGTAAAAAACCATTAATGATGTTAACAGGTAAACCTTTAATTGGCGATTGGTTATATAAATTACAAGCAGGTATTGAAAAGGGTAGAATTGATTTAAATGGTTTAACCGATCATGCCGAATTATTCGATCCCTTAATTGAACAATGGTACCAAGTTGGTCTATTAAAAAATCAAGCACATTGTTTGCAATTAACTTTATCGGGACGTTATTGGTCAAGTAATATTCTTCAAGCTTTACAACAATTATTATTACAATTGAATAATCCAGAACATATTGAATTGCAACAAAAAATGGCAACGGCTAGACAGTCTATGAAAGCAATGCAGGGTATGTCAAAATCGGTTAATCATAAACAACATGTCTAAATAACATCACATCAATAAGGATACTTCTATGGTAGATAAACAAACACATTTAACTCACTTAGCAACTTATATGCAAACTAATCCAGAAGATTTGCTAGAAAAAATTGCACAAGACTATCAAGTTACTTTAACGCAAGTCATTCAAGCTATGCCAGAAGCTAAAATTGTTGATGGTGATCATTTCGATGCTATTTGGGATGAAGTAACAACTTGGGGTGATGTAATGTTTTTGATTCATACAGGTGATATTATTGCTGAAATTTCAGGTGAGCTACCGCCTGGCACACATAGTCAAAAATATTTTAATTTACGCCATCAAAAAGGTTTAAGTGGTCATATTAAAGCTGAACATTGTCAATATATTGCGTTTATTGAACGAAAATTTATGAAGATGTCGACAGCATCGATGATTTTTTTAAATCATTTGGGACAGTCGATGTTTAAAATATTTGTTGGTCGTGATGAAAATCATCAACTTAAAGCCGATCAACTAGAAAAATTTAGAGCTTTGATGCAAAAATTCAATTAAAACATATTATGAAAACATTATTTATTTTTGGGGTAAGCCCAAATCAAGGTACGGGTTACCAACTAGCGCAGTTGGTAAGACAACGTCATCCTGACTGGCGTTGTATTGTATTAGTTAGGCATGCAGATTTTGCCAAACAGCTTTCGCAACAAGGTATTGAAACTTATGTCGGCGATGCAACGAATACTACTTTGTTAAACGCTATGTTTGAACATGCTGGTGCTGGCTCTGTTATTGTTTCAACTTTAGGTGGTGAAACAGGTAACTATACAGCACAGCGAAAGATTATTGATTGTGCAGAGCAAGCAGGTATTTCCAACATGGTTTTGGTCACTTCTTTAGGCTGTGGTGATTCGTGGAACACGTTATCTGCTAGGGCAAAACAAGCCTTTGGTCACGCCGTTCGAGAAAAGTCATTAGCTGAAGTGTGGTTGCAAACAAGTTCGTTGTCGTATTTGATTTTACGACCAGGTGGACTACGTAATGGCGAAATTACTTATAGCGCTCAATGTTATTTTAATCAGGAAGTTCATGGTTTTATCCATCGAGCAGAGCTAGCTAATACGATTTTAACCAAAATAGAAAATAAGCAATTTGATAATTGTGCATATAGTGTGGTTGATCCTCATCTAGCCGTTCATAATTAATGCATATAAATATATATGATCAAGTTGATATTATCAGTGAGGTAAGTTGGTGCGTAATGTTAGTCAACGAATAATATTATGGGCATTATTGGTTATCCTTTGTGTGTTGATTATTTTTGCGGCAAACATTGGCGCACTTAAATTTCCCATTACCCAACTTGCAACAATGTCATTTGACGATCCGATATTAAATATTTGGCTCAATATTCGTTTACCTCGCATAATTTTAGCTGTTATTGTGGGAATGGCATTAGCCAGTTCGGGAGCGGTGATGCAGGGGTTATTCAGAAATCCATTAGCGGACTCAGGTCTACTTGGAATTAGTAGTGGCGCAAGTTTAATGGTCGGATTATCGATTTTATTTCCAACCATTTTTCCACCTATTATGATGCTTTACGGTAAGATGGTTGCCGCTTTTATCGGCAGTTTTTTTATTTGCTTGCTGATTTATCTTTATAGCCTGAACGAACAATGTAATTTAGCTAAAATGGTTTTATTAGGTGTAGCAATTAATGCAATTATTGCGGCTGTAATGGGCTGTTTAAGCTATGTTAGTGATGAATCTCAATTAAGACAATTATCTTTGTGGTCAATGGGACATTTAGGTAAAGGCTCATGGGATTTGGTACTCGTTGCTATGTCTCTAATTGTTCCTGCATTAATTTGTATTTTTAAACTTTCTTATCAACTTAATATCTTGCAGCTTGGTGATGAAGATGCGCACTATCTAGGTATTAATGTCCTTCGTATAAAGCAATATTTATTATTACTTTGTGCATTATTGATAGGCACAGCTGTTGCCGTGAGTGGTATTATCGCTTTTGTTGGTTTAGTTGTTCCACATATGATTCGTTTACGGATGGGGGCCAATCATCAATGGTTACTGCCGGGTTCTGCACTTGGTGGCGCTTGCCTGTTATTATTGGCCGATACACTAGCTCGAACCTTGATTGCCCCAGCTGAAATACCTGTTGGACTGTTCACCAGCCTCATTGGTGGTCCCTATTTTCTTTGGCTGATTTTAAGGCAGAAGTAACAGATGGAATTAGATCATGATGTTAATTGCAAATAATTTAACATTTGCTTATGGCAGTAAAACTATTATTAATGAGGTTTCTTTGACCATTAATGCTGGTGAAATTGTCATTATTATTGGCCCCAATGGTGCGGGTAAATCGACTTTGTTAAGGCTATTAACGGGGTATCAGCAGCCATCATCTGGCGCGTGTTTTTTACTTAATAAACCATTAAACCAATGGTCGGCAAAACAGTTAGCGAAAGTTAGAACGGTGATGCTACAGCATAGTCAACTTACCTTTCCTTTCAGTGTTAAAGAAGTCGTTGCTATGGGACGTGCGCCTTACGGAAAAGACTATGTTGAGCAAGCTATATTTGAGACCATGGAGCAAACTGATTGTTTAAAATTAGCCGATCGCGATTATCGAAGTTTATCTGGCGGTGAACAGCAACGTGTTCAATTAGCAAGAGTGTTAGCCCAGCAGTGGCAACCTACGCCAAGAGAAAAATTACTGTTTTTAGATGAACCGACTTCAGCGCTCGATTTATATCATCAACAGCACACTTTAAGGTTATTAAAAAAATTAGCCAAGCAACAAAATTTAGCTGTGTGTTGTATATTACATGATCTTAATTTAGCTGCTTTATATGCGGATAAGATTTTATTACTTAATCAAGGAAAGATAGTTGAACAAGGTACACCAGCAGAGGTGATAACTGTCAATAACATTAAACATTGGTATGGCGTTGAATTAGGAATATATCCGCATCCAATAAATCAGGTTGTGCCACAAATTTATTTAACACCCTGAATAGAAATAACTATTATTCATCACTGCATTTTATATTGGTTTAGGTATATAATTATCTAAAATTAATTTACAGGTGTAGCTTATGGATCAATTTAACAACCCAAAATCAATTCCTGTTGCTCACTTATTGGCATCTGAGCCTATTTTTAGTTGTCAATTAGATGGCAAAGGCAAAGCTGTAAGCTTAGATGAAAATAGTGAAGCATCGGTTGAAAAACCCTGTTGGATTCATTTAGATTTTGCTAAGCCTGAAACAATCAATTGGATACACTCAACTACGATAATTCCTGATTTAGTCAAAAGCGAATTAATCAAACCTAATCAGATTTCAAAGGAAATTCGTTTTGATTCAGGGATTTTAGTTGTGCTAAAAGGGGTTAATTTCACACCAAATGAATTGCCTGATCCGATTGTAACATTTCGCTTTTATATTATTGATAATTTAATCATCTCCTCTAGACATCAGCAAATTGATGCTATTTTTCAATTAAAAGATAATTTAGAAAAAGGGATAGGGCCTGTCGATGTTGCTGATTGGCTGATTCAAGTTTCTGAACTGATTAGTGATCAAGTTAATTTGTCTTTTGATAGTGTACACAACAAAATTATTAAACTTGAAGATTTGGTGTTAAATCAGCATATTTTTTCCCATAAAGAGATAGGAAGAGTACGTAAACAACTAATTGTTTTACGTCGTTTATTATCACCACAGCGGGATATTTTTGTAAAAATTTCAACAGAAAGAATATCTTGGATTGATGACAATGACCGTCAACGTTTACATGATATTTCTAATCAGCAAAGCCATTATGTATCTGATATTGACAGTTGTTTATTAAGATTGGCATCAATTATGGAACAAATTAATAGCTTTTTGGCTGAATCGACCAATAAACGAATTTATTTAATGTCTCTATTTACCATTATTTTTACGCCAATTACATTCTTAACAAGCTTATTAGGCGTAAATTTAGCGGGTATTCCAATGAGTGAAAAGAGTTGGTCCTTTCTAGGATTAGTGTTAATAATTATTGTGATTTGTATTGGATCGGTAATATGGCTTAAATGCAAAAAATGGTGGTAAAACAGTGAATTTTTTAGTCAAAAAGGGTAGATGATGGTGAACTTTCATAACGTTACCGATGTTAAAGCTATCAAGCCATTATTTAAAAAATTTCATCAATCCCTTTTGCAGGCTTATT
Organism: Gilliamella sp. B3464; assembly: GCF_026536145.1. Classification (NCBI taxonomy): domain Bacteria; kingdom Pseudomonadati; phylum Pseudomonadota; class Gammaproteobacteria; order Orbales; family Orbaceae; genus Gilliamella; species Gilliamella sp. B3464. The sequence continues at coordinate 104,301 of NZ_JAFNOQ010000004.1, forward strand.
GGCAAGGCAATATTGGTTATGCATACACTGATAACGCTTTACAACCCAACTCTGCAGTCGTGAATGTTGGTTGTTTCTTTTTTTGTGCAGGTTGCCCCAATCAGGATATGCTCAGCTATATTCCAACAATTTATGGTAACAATTATTTTATTGTTATTGCAGATGATCAAACTTGGCAAAGTTTGATAGAACGGACATATCCCAGTTGTTATGAGAAATTTACCCGTTATAGTTTTTATTCTGAACAATTATTTAAACGCCAAAAACTACAAGCTATCGTTTCACAACTATCTGAAGGTTATCGACTAAAAGCAATTGATGAAAATGATTATCAACAGATTACTTCGCTTGAATGGTCTAAGGACTTATGCAACAATTTTAACGCTTATTCTGAGTTTAGAAAATATGGATTAGGATATGTTATTTTGAAAGATAATATTATTGTTTCTGGGGCGTCCTCTTATTTGGCATATAATAATTGTATTGAAATAGAAGTCGACACAATAGCGCCACACAGACGGAAAGGTCTTGGTTTGATTTGCTCAGCAAAGTTAATTTTAACCTGTCTGGAGCGTCAGATATCACCCAAATGGGATGCACATAATCATGCGTCTTTAAAAATGGCGACTAAACTAGGTTTTATACTAAATAAATCTTATCAAGCTTATCATATTTGGCATTCATGATTAATATAACGTATTATGCAATCTAATCAATTCTATCGTCTTTTTATTGCCGAAAAACCAAGTTTGGCTAGAGCCATTGCTGATGTGTTACCTAAGCCTCATCAAAAAGGTAATGGTTTTATTAAAGCCAGCAATGGGGATATTGTCAGTTGGTGTATTGGTCACTTATTGGAACAAGCTACTCCGGAAGCCTATGATCAACGTTATAAAAAATGGACCATCGCTGATTTGCCTATTGTGCCCGAAAAATGGCTATTAACACCAAAAAGCAGTACTGAAAAACAATTCAATATATTGGTCGATTTGATTAAATCAGCCGGTCAAATAGTGCATGCTGGCGACCCCGATAGAGAAGGGCAATTGCTGGTTGATGAAGTGCTCAATTATTGTCAATTATTACCAGAGAAACGTAAAACTATTCAACGTTGTTTAATTAGTGATTTAAATGCTAGTGCTGTAGAAAAATCGTTGGAACAGTTACGTAGTAACCAAGATTTTATTCCTTTATCGACCTCGGCATTAGCAAGAGCCCGAGCTGATTGGCTTTATGGGATTAATATGAGCCGATTATGTACTATAGTTGGGCAACGCAATGGTTACCGAGGTGTATTATCAATTGGGCGTGTACAAACGCCTGTATTAGGTTTAGTGGTAAGGCGTGATTTAGATATTGAACAGTTTGTTCCTAAATCTTTTTATGAAGTCTATGCCGTTTTAGAAACTAAACATAAAGAGATCTTTAAAGCCAAATGGCAACCGAGTGAGGCTTGTTCCCCTTATCAAGATGAGGAGGGACGAATATTAGTTAAAAAATTGGCTGAGAATGTTTGTCAAAGGATAAAAAATCAAACAGGTATTATCGATAAAGTAAGTAATAAAAAGAAAGAGTTAGCTCCACCAATGCCATTTAATTTATCTACTTTACAAATTGAGATGGCTAAAAAAAATGGATTAAGTGCCCAAGAAGTATTAGATATTTGCCAATCTTTATATGAAAAACATAAATTAATTACCTATCCAAGATCTGATTGTCGATTTTTACCCCAAGATCATTTAAAGCAGATTAATGGCGTAAAATCTGCTATCGAAAATAATTGCCCACAACTGCAAACTGCTGTGGATAATGCTGATTTTACATTACGTTCTAAAGCTTGGAATGATAAAAAAGTCGAAGCTCACCATGCCATTATTCCTACTTTACGCAAAGTCAAAATGAGTAATTTATCAGATCATGAACAATCGGTTTATCAAGTTATTGCAACGCAGTATCTGGCTCAATTTTATACGGCTTATAAATATGCAGAATTACAAATTGATGTTGATATTGAAGGTGGTAAATTTGTTGCGAAGGCTAATCAAATGCTTGATGAGGGATGGAAAGTATTATTCAGCATTAAAAATAGTCAAAATGAAGGGGAATTAGAGAGTAGTGAAAATAGCCCTTTATTGACTAAATTAGTAAAAAAAGGTGATAGTGTGCAGTGTATTGATGCTGAACTGGTGGACAAACAAACTGTGCCACCAAGGCCATTTACTGATGCTACCTTGCTTTCTGCTATGACTGGTATTGCGCGATTTGTCAAAGATCCTGAAGTAAAAAAAATATTGCGTGAGACAGATGGATTAGGCACTGAAGCAACTAGAGCTGGCATCATTGAACTTTTATTTAAGCGTCAATTTTTAACTCGACAAGGCAAATCTATTCGATCAACGCAAGTTGGCCGGAATTTGATACTTTCAATTCCAGAAACAATGTCTATGCCAGATATGACGGCCCATTGGGAATTACAATTAGATCAAATAAGTAAAAAGGAATTTTCTTATCAGGAATTTATGTGTCAACTAAATTCATCACTGGTGAATTTAGTTGAGCAACTCAGAAATAGTCGATTAAATATTCAATCTTAATTTTCTTGATTTAAAACTGATACTTAAATCCGGTTATTTGTCAGTGTGACATATTACTTATTTTTAATTATTGTTATCGCTCTCTTGCTCATTTTGAACAAAAACTTGCTCGGCAATGGATATATTGATTTTTTGATCATCTTCAATAATAACGGCAAGTTGGTGATTGGCTCGATTAAGGAAATCGTTATCCTTAAGAATCAATCTAAGCATATTGAGTCTTTTTATTACAGGCACAATAAATTGGCTAATAATAATTGTGATGATAAAAATGGTTAATATAGCAATGATTATACTAATAATTTCAGGTGATTTAAAAATAGTGTTGAGATTAGATAGTACAAAAATAATAGCAATAACCGCAGCTATACAGCTCACAACAAATTCTTTAACGAGAAAAAGTTTTAAAGGGTAAATTTTATTTTTCTCAATAGCAAAGTATTGGGTTAATGAATTTAACTGTGTTAAATCAATAATGTTATAAATATCACTATTGATTAAGGATATAGCAATTCTCTCCTTGTTACGATTGCCTGAACGATAAAAACACACTTTTTCCCAGAGTAATTTCTTTTTAATATTGTTTAAATAGTCTTTTTGATATTGTGGCTGTGGTGTTTTTTCTAAAATATCAGTGTACTTAATAATATTTTCAAAATAGTTACTTTTAGGTTTTTTTTTGAAAACAAACGCAATTATTGATAGTGCAAAAATAACGATTAAGTTGAGCCAATTATCATTAAATAATGTACTAAATTCCATTCTATTTATCCTAGTTTAAACAGTTATCATATTGTAACGGATTATGGATAAAACGTGTATCAATTCTACACTAAAATTGTTGCAGTTAAGGCAATAAGTGCTGTTTTTAAGCGTTCAAAGCCATTATTTGCCATAATAGGTTGACTTCTTTTTTTTAAAAGCGTATAACTTGCCCGCCTTTGGGCTTTTCTTACTTTTTTAACTATTAGGTGGTTAAAAATGAGGGTTAGGGAAAGTTGAAACGCAAAGGGTTTAGTTCAGTTTACAGGAGAAATATGGACGCTCATTCGGGTCACCCCAACAGCTGGGGAGACAAATTAAAACAAATCACCATCGGTTAATGACCTGTCTAAATATTCATTTTTTCAGTTCACAAGCCGAAAATTGATAAACGGTAACGGTGAACGATATGCATTTTTCTACACGCTATCACATAAATTCAAAACATCATTGCGCACATACACATATGCTATGTGTTTTATATCTGTCTGAAAAACATTTAGAACCACCGAGTTGTATCTAATACACATTTAATTTTCTTATTACTAATAGATTTTTGCGACATACCAACCTACAAGGTTAGTTTTGCTATGCAATAAATTTATGGTTATTCACAAATTTTGATTGTCTATAGTTGATTTGCCAACTAGATGACGGGATCTTTTTGTCAAAAAATGATGAGTTAAGGTACAAAAGATGACAAAACATACATCAAATATAAATAACGAAAATCAAGTCGGCGTGAAAGCAATTAAAGAGGCGCAAAATAGTCTTGAAACTATTTTGTCTAAATATCAAACCAGCCTCTCTGGCTTAACGCAAGAAAATGCGAAAGAACGAATCGAACAATATGGAAAAAATGAAGTCGCACGAGAAAAAGTCCCTTCTTTAATTGTGCAATTATTGATGGCTTTTAATAATCCTTTCATTTTTGTATTACTAATTTTAGCCATTGTCAGTTTTATTACTGATTATTGGTTACCTTTACAAAAAGGTGAAGAAACCGATTTAACAAGTATTATTATCATATTAACGATGGTGACACTTAGTGGTTTATTACGATTTTGGCAAGAGTTCAGATCGAATAAAGCAGCGGAAGCATTAAAATCGATGATTCGCACAACCGCTACCGTGTTAAGGCGTCCACATAAAGATATGAATCCTGAACATTACGAAATTCCGTTGAATGAAATCGTGCCAGGGGATATTGTTTATTTGTCGGCTGGTGACATGATACCGGCTGATATTCGGTTAATTGAGTCTCGTGATTTATTTGTGAGTCAAGCAGTGTTAACCGGTGAATCCATTCCCGTTGAAAAATACGATACATTAGGCGCCGTTTCACAAAAAAATAGTGATCAGGTTAATCAAGCAGATATATCTAAAGGTAATATTCTTGATGTGAACAATGTTTGCTTTATGGGAACCAATGTAGTGAGTGGAACGGCAAAAGCAATTGTTGTGGCTACTGGGGCAGATACCCACTTTGGTTCATTGGCTAAATCTATTGTTGGATCTCGCGCTGAAACCTCATTTGACCGAGGTGTGAACAGTGTAAGTTGGTTACTGATTCGTTTTATGCTTATTATGGTACCAATTGTCCTTTTAATAAATGGGTTTTCTAAAGGGGACTGGGGCGAAGCTACACTATTTGCATTAGCTGTTGCTGTCGGGTTAACGCCAGAAATGTTACCAATGATTGTTAGTGCAAATCTAGCTAAAGGTGCGGTTGGCATGGCAAAACGAAAAGTGGTGGTAAAACGTTTAAATGCCATCCAAAACTTTGGAGCGATGGACATTTTATGTACAGATAAAACAGGTACATTAACACAAGATAAAATCATTTTAGAACATCACTTAGACATTAATGGGCAGGTTGATCCCTCTGTTTTACAACTGGCATGGCTCAATAGCTACTATCAAAGTGGAATGAAAAACTTGATGGATAAAGCAATCATTCGTTTTGCTGAAGAAAAAACTAGTGTTAAAAAAGTGGGTGTTGGCCTTTATAAAAAAATTGATGAATTGCCGTTTGATTTTGTCCGTCGCCGTTTATCCGTTGTGGTACAAAATGCAGATGATAGTCATTTAATGATTTGTAAAGGGGCAGTTGAAGAGATGCTGTCTATTTCGAGTTATGTTTATGAAAATGGTGAATATTTACCATTAGACGATAACCGTAAACAAGCGCTGATTGAACTTGCTCATAATTATAATAAAGATGGATTTAGAGTATTAGCCGTTGGTGTAAAAAATATTGCCGTAGGCGAAACAAAAAATCAATACAATGTGCAAGATGAAAAAGCATTAGCAATTCGTGGTTTTTTGACGTTTTTAGATCCACCAAAAGAGAGCGCATATGAAGCTATTTCAGCATTAAATGAACATGGTGTTGCCGTTAAAGTGTTAACAGGCGATAACGAGATTATCACTATTAAAGTGTGTCGCGAAGTGGGATTAGAGCCAGGGATTCCATTGTTAGGAACTGAAATTGAAAAAATGGATGATAATCAGCTCAAAGTACAAATAGAACAACGCACAATCTTTGCTAAGTTAACGCCATTACAAAAATCACGTATTATTCGATTATTACAGGATAATGGTCATACGGTTGGGTTTTTAGGGGATGGGATTAATGATGCACCTGCACTGCGTGATGCCGATGTTGGTATTTCAGTGGACACAGCTACTGATATTGCTAAAGAGTCAGCCGATATCATTTTGCTTGAGAAAAGCTTACTTGTACTAGAAGAAGGTGTAATTTGTGGACGCGAAACGTTCGGTAATATTATGAAATACCTAAATATGACCGCAAGTTCTAACTTTGGTAACATCTTTTCTGTATTAGTGGCTAGTGCATTTCTACCATTTTTACCCATGCTCGCGATTCATTTATTAATTCAAAACTTATTATATGATATTTCGCAATTATCATTACCTTGGGATAAGATGGATGAAGAGTTTTTACAAAAACCTCGAAAATGGGATGCGTTAAATATTAGACGCTTTATGATCTGGATTGGGCCAACATCGTCTATTTTTGATATTACCACTTATGCTCTTATGTGGTTTGTGTTTAGTGCGAATAGCATTGAAGCTCAGGCTTTATTCCATTCCGGTTGGTTTATAGAGGGGTTACTTTCCCAAACGCTTGTTGTTCATATGCTTAGAACGCAAAAAATTCCTTTTGTACAAAGCACAGCCGCTTTCCCTGTGATAGTGATGACATTATTTATTATGGCTATTGGTATTTATATACCTTTTTCACCGCTAGGGAGCCTAATTGGGCTTGAGCCTTTACCGTGGACATATTTTCCTTGGCTAATTGCAACGCTATTTAGTTACTGTTGTGTCGCTCAATTAATGAAACGTATTTATATAAAACGTTTTGGCCAATGGTTTTAAATTTATTATGTCAATATAAGTGATGTAAGTATTACATCACTTATATCATCAATTCAATTAAGCCATGTAAAGCCTAAATACTCGTCGTTTGGGACTATAAATACAAAGGTTGATTTTTTAAATAAAACCACTATATTATAAAATTAGATTATATAACAATAATAAGAAGGAAATATACATGAAGACACCACATAAAAATTCAATTATGCTAATTAAAAGCCGTAAACAGAAAAAAACACAAGAACAATTGGTGAAAAGTAGCTAATCATATCGTAGATAGTATTATAATAAACCCCAGAATTTGGGGTTTATTTTTTTAGTTCAACAATCGATGTATTCGAAACATAGATTCAATTTGCTAGTCAGACGCTTTTTTTAGTATTTCATAAAGTTCATCTTTTAATTTTAATTTTTGCTTTTTCAATGTTTCTAACATTTCAGTTGTATCGACAGCAATGCCTGATTCAATGTTTTTAATTTTTTGATCTAATTCATTATGCTCATCAAATAATTTTTGAAAGTGTAAATCAGTACTTTTTAATTTTGAGATTAATTCTCGATATTCAGGGAACATAGTAACTCCTTATTTCTACTCGATAAAATAATAATAATAGCAGTTATTGCTGTTTCAGCTTACAATATTCTTAGTTGTTTTAATAGCAATTTTTATGAGGATTAATCCATGAGTGAATCGATTGTTATTGCAAAAAGTGATAGTAAAGATTTGTCTATTCTTGCTTCAATGGCAAATCGACATGGTTTGATAACAGGTGCGACTGGAACAGGTAAAACCGTCACGTTGCAAAAAATGGCCGAGAGCTTTTCACAAATTGGTGTACCGGTTTTTTTAGCCGATGTTAAGGGTGATTTAACTGGTATTGGTGAAAAAGGGGTTTTGACGCCTAAATTACAAGCTCGCTTAGATAATATTCACGTTTCAAACTGGACCCCCGATTCCTGTCCTATGGAATTATGGGATGTTTTTGCTCAGAAGGGAATACCTGTTCGCAGTACTGTTTCTGATATCGGACCGATTCTGCTAGCAAGATTATTGAACCTTAATGATACCCAAGCGGGCGTGTTACAGCTTATTTTTAAAATTGCTGATGATAACGGTTTACTTTTAATTGATTTTAAAGATCTACGTTCACTGATTCAGTTTATTGGCGATAACGCAAAAAAATTTACAACTCAATACGGTAATATTTCTGCATCCTCAATTGGTGCTATTCAGCGTAGTTTATTGACGCTTGAGCAACAAGGGGCAGAATTTTTCTTAGGTGAACCTATGCTTGAGATTGCAGATCTAATGCAAATCAATGATCAAGGGCGTGGCGTTGTAAATATTTTGTCTGCAGAAAAATTATATAATTCGCCAAAACTCTACTCGGTGTTTTTATTATGGCTATTATCAGAACTTTTTGAGCATCTGCCCGAAGTTGGCGATCTTGAAAAGCCTAAACTTATTTTCTTTTTTGATGAAGCGCATCTACTATTTAATGATACTTCACCGGCATTACTCGAAAAAATAGAGCAGGTGGTGCGCTTAATTCGTTCTAAAGGCGTTGGGGTTTATTTTGCGACGCAAAATCCTACCGATATACCCGATACAGTACTTGGTCAATTAGGTAATCGAGTGCAACATGCGTTACGTGCCTTTACCCCTAAAGATCAAAAGGCTGTTAAGGTTGCAGCTCAAACAATGCGAGCTAATCCAAGTTTTGATACAGAAAAAGCCATTATGGAACTTGGGGTTGGGGAAGCATTGATCTCGTTTCTCGATGAGAAAGGTCGCCCCAATATGGTAGAACGTGCATTTGTTATTGCACCCTGTTCACAAATGGGCCCTATGCCAGAAGATAAACAAGCCGCCATCATCCATGACTCACCATTCTATAAAAAATATTCGCAAACATTCGATCGAGAGTCTGCTTATGAAAAAATTCAGGCTGGTTTTAGCTTTAATAATTCAACTACCAACCAATTTGAATCTAAACAACAAGGTGATCAAACTGAAGCAAACCAACAAAACCATGCTGGCATAATGGATGTGCTGAGTTCTTTGATTTTTGGTAGCAAAGGACCAAAAGGCGGACAACACGATGGATTAGCACAGCAAGTCGTAAAAAGTGCAACCAGACAAGTTGTGAATCAAATTGGCAAACAAATTACCCGTGGGATTTTGGGTGGATTTAAAAAGTAACTAAACTAAAAACGATGATTGGTTACAATTAGAAAGCAAAATTAGGAGTATTTGCATGTTAAAGTTGTTTATTGAGTGGTATAAAAGGCGATTTAGTGATCCCCATGTTGTTTCATTAATGGCTGTGATCATTTTTCTTTTTTTTATCATCTATTTTTTCAATAAAATATTGTTACCGATTTTAATTGCTATCGTGCTTTCTTATTTACTCAATACACCTGTCAATTATCTGAATAAAAGAAAGGTCCCAAGAACATTAGCGGTTATCATTGTTTTACTTGTTTTTATTTTGATTGTTTTAGCAGGATTTATGATCTTAGTTCCGTTAGTTTGGCAACAAGGTGTGAGTCTTATTACCAATATTCCAAATATGTTGAATTTTACTAATAACTTTCTCACTTCATTGCCACAACATTATCCTGAATTGATTGATGTTGGGCTATTTGATTCAATTATTCAAGGTATTACCAATAAGTTTGTACAAACAGGTAATTCGTTATTGCAGTTTTCAATAGTGTCGTTATTCGGGTTGGTATCGGTAGTTATTAATGCAGTACTGGTACCTATTATGATGTTTTTTCTATTAAAAGATAAAACTAAAATATGGGGATACTGTTCTAAAATTTTACCAAGAAATCGTAGCATTTTAAACCAAGTTGCTGCTGAAATGGATTTGCAAATATCTAATTATATTGTAGGTAATGTGTTACATATTATTATTTTAGCGGTGTGTGTTTATATTCCTTTTTGGTACTTTGGTTTAGATTATGGTTTATTGCTTGCAGTAATTGTTGGTCTTTCTGTTTTAGTGCCTTATATTGGTATTATTATTTCAAGTATTCCAGTTGTTTTAATTGCCCTTTTCCAATGGGGCATTAGTGCTGAATTTGGGTATTTGATTTTCTTTTATGTTTTAATCCAAGCATTAGATGGTAATTTGCTTGTGCCATGTCTGTTTTCTGAAAAACTTAATCTTCATCCTTTAGTCATTATTGTGGCTGTAATAGTATTTGGTGGATTATGGGGATTTTGGGGAATATTTTTTGCTATACCTTTAGCGACGTTAGTCAAAGCTATTATTAATGCCTGGCCAAAAACCGAAGAATTAAATACTAATGAAGTAAAGCAAGAGAAAGCAGATTAATGATTTAATCTGCTTTTTAAATTATTGAGCGTGGTTTTTAAGATAATCTAAAACCACTTCGTGATGGTTGCTAGTTTTGAAATCTTCAAAGACTTTTTCAATCTTGCCATCTTTACTAATTAAAAAACTAATACGGTGTATGCCATCGTATTTTTTACCCATAAACTCTTTTTCACCCCACGTACCAAAAGCTTGGCAAACTTCATGATTTTCATCAGAAAGCAACGTAAAGTTTAATAATTCTTTTTCAGCAAAGCGTGATAATTTTTCTGGCTTATCAGTACTAATTCCAATTATCACCACATTGTATTTTTTAAACTCATCTATAGCGTCACGTAAATTACAGGCTTGTACTGTACAACCGGGTGTCATCGCCTTTGGATAAAAATAAATCAAAATACGTTGACCTTTAAAATCTTTCGAACTTATTAATTCTCCATCTTGATCTGGTAGCGAAAACTGAGGTGCTTTTTCACCTTCTTTTAGTGGATTAACCATATGTTTGTTACCTATGTTAATAGTTTAATATTTTCATTGATAGTAGTATTAATACTCTTTGTTTTTTTGTTTGCTAATGCTGCTAAAAAAACGCGTTGCTGCATCGATGGTTTTATTGATTTCTGTATTAGAATGCTTAAGTGACATAAATCCAGCTTCGAAGGCCGAAGGAGCGAAATAGATGCCTTCTTCGAGCATATAATGATAGAATTTTTTGAATAATTCAATATCACAATTCATTACATCTTGATAAGTGGTTACTTCATCAGCAGTTGTAAAAAATAATCCAAACATTGCGCCAACATGATTGACGACTAAAGGAATATCGTATTGTTTTGCTGCCGATAATAAGCCATTTGCTAGCATCGTTGTTTTTTCATCAAGATCATCATAAATACCGACATCGGTTAACTTGGTTAAGGTAGTAAATCCTGCTGCCATCGCTACCGGATTACCAGACAGTGTTCCTGCTTGGTAAATTGGTCCTGTCGGTGCAAGTTGATTCATTATTTCTGCACGACCACCAAATGCACCAACCGGCATTCCTCCACCAATAATTTTGCCTAAGCAAGTTAGATCTGGCGTTACACCATAATACTCTTGCGCACCACCAAGTGCTATTCTAAAACCAGTCATGACTTCATCAATAATTAATAAACTATTGTATTGATTACAAAGATCTCGAAGGCCTTGTAAAAATGCTTTGTTGGCGGGTATGCAGTTCATATTTCCTGCAACCGGTTCAACAATTATGGCGGCAATGTCATTAGGGTATTGTTCAAATTGTTTTTTTACTGATTCAAGACAATTATAATCACATACAAGTGTATGCTTAACAAAATCATTTGGAACACCTGGGGAAGTCGGATGACCAAATGTAAGCGCTCCAGAACCTGCTTTTACAAGTAAATAATCGGCATGTCCATGGTAGCAGCCTTCAAATTTGATAATTTTATCTCGACCGGTAAAACCTCGAGCAAGACGAATAGCGCTCATTGTGGCTTCAGTTCCAGAATTCACCATTCGTAGCATTTCTATCGAAGGCATCAGTTCGGTGACAAGCGTCGCTAATTTAGTTTCAATCTCGGTTGGTGCGCCAAAACTTAATCCGTTGTGTACCGCATGGATAACGGCATTCGCAACATCTGGATCGTTATGACCCAAAATCATTGGCCCCCATGAACCAACATAATCGATGTAGGCCTTGTCATCGACATCATAAATATAAGCACCATTGGCTCGCTCAATAAATAGCGGTGTACCCCCAACGCCATTAAATGCTCGAACCGGTGAGTTAACGCCACCTGGCATAACCGATAAGGCTTGTTTGTAACATTTTTCAGATTTGAATTTATTTATCATAATCATGTTTTTTTGATAAAAATTTGTTGCAGTATTTATTCATAAAATGAACTTAAATTCAAGATGATTAGAATAAATTTATCGAATATCAGTTTCCATTTTGTATTTTGTTGTAGCAAAGGTATATAATAACAACAATTAAATTAGGAGAAAAAAATGAGCGATGCTTTACCGATTAACTTTACAGATGCCGCTGCAAATAAAGTCAAATCATTAGTAACAGAAGAAGAAAACCCGAATCTTAAATTAAGGGTATATATAACTGGTGGGGGTTGTAGTGGCTTTCAATACGGTTTTACCTTTGATGAGAAAGTCAATGAAGATGATCTAGCCATCGAAAAAAATGGTGTTGCATTGGTGATTGATCCCATGAGCCTGCAATATCTTGTTGGTGGCACTATTGATTATGTTGAAGGCTTACAAGGTTCACGCTTTGTTGTTGATAACCCGAACGCAACAACTACGTGTGGCTGTGGCTCATCGTTTAGTGTTTAAATTGTCATTATTCTTTATCCATTTTATTTTGTCAGGTTGAATTAAATAATGTTTAATGAGTAAAATTGTTCAATTTTGATGTAGAAGATTAAATATTCTTTAAAAATGTGACAAACATTGAGCAGTTGATCAATTATTTTGATTTTTTTGTTGACGTGAAAATTAAGATGGGTAAAATGCACAGCATTCAAAACACACTTACATTTAAGTAATTAGTTTTGAGCCCGGGTGGTGAAATCGGTAGACACAAGGGATTTAAAATCCCTCGGCCTTTTTGGCCGTGCGAGTTCAAGTCTCGCCCCGGGCACCATTTAAAACACTTCTCATGCGGGAATAGCTCAGTTGGTAGAGCGCAACCTTGCCAAGGTTGAGGTCGCGAGTTCGAACCTCGTTTCCCGCTCCAGTTCACGATTTATAGTATTTTATAATCAAACACTTGGCGGTTTTTCTCTTTTAAAACCAGCCATTAAGCCTTATTTTGTACCCCATTAAAGAGTACTGAGGTGTACTATAATCCACTGTCAAGTGGTACATCTAACGGTACATTGCATTTTTGACTGTTTTTTAGTTCTATCTCTTAATAATTGGAATCTCTTTTTTTCTGTTTTGTTTTTTTGAGGAGATTGTCTATGGCTTTGTCTGATGCCTTAGTGAAAAATTGTAAACCTAAATCGAAAGCTTATACCTTAAAAGATATTGAAGTGTGGCGCTATATGTATCGTCTTCAGGTGGTAAATCATGGCATTTTCGGTTTACCTTAAATGGTAAACGGCAGCGTATTTCGTTGGAGGTATATTCTGAGGTTGGGCTTGCGGAAGCTAGAGTGCGCTGTGAGTCTAATCATTTGTTGGTGAAGCAAGGGATTTCACCGGGTTCTCTATCTATTTCAGGGAGTTCTCTTAGTTCTAATGCGTTGGATATTGATGAACGTTATTTATTAGGAGTTTCTGAGCAAGAGATAATAGACGAGGTTTCGTCTTCGGTGGAGTCTTTTGCTGAGTTTAGTGTGCGGTGGCTGCTATTTAAGTGGTTGGATAAGCGGGATAAACGTCAAAGTACAGCGGTACAAATTGAGCGGTATTTGCGTAAGGATATGTTACCTGTGTTGGGGCATTACCGATGGATAGGATTGGTAAGGAGGATGTGCTTAGAGTATTACGGGGTATTGAGGCTCGGGGTGTGTTGTCGATTGCGGAGAAGTGTCGCAGTTGGTTGTTTGGCTTGCATGACCAATGTCGATGTTTTATGCCTACCAGCACTTCGCCCAATTATCTCTCGATTACTGATATCAACGATGACACACTGGTAGTGCCAATGTTGTTTAACCCTCACATAGGTTAAATCAGTCACCAATATTTTTCGTGGTTGACCTATCTTAAACTCACGATACTAAGCCCGCGTTATACCACGCGTTGGGATGAGCTGTTAATGGTTAAATAAGAGAAGTATGTTAGCGTTGTTTTATTTTTTTCTTTTTTTAAAACGACGAGGAGCTTCAATAAAATCCAAAAAATATATATACACAACAACAATAGGTACAATAGGTAGGACGTAAATACGATTAGTTAAGTCGCCATTTTTTGCTAATACCAAAATATAAGCACTATAAAATAAAACAACGTAGTAATAAAAGATAGCTGCCCGTCTTTTCCAGTTGAGTTTTTTATTAGAATAAAAATCCATTGCAATGAAATTTGAAAAATAGACTCTAATCAAAATACCAACCACAACTAAACTATAATAACTAATATAAATATATGTACTCATCAATGCGTTAAACCTCCTTCTGTAATATTTCCAGAATAATCCTTTTTATATTTAGAACCATCGACTCTTTCACAAAGATAGTAGCCTGGTGTAGTATCATCATTATCTCCGGTTATTGTCACAACCAAAGAACAGTCATCTATAATATCTTTGACGTTACTTATTTTTTCTGATTCGCTAACCACCATTCTAACCTGCTGTGTCTCATTATCGAGCACAAACGCTTTTTTTAAATCTTCATAAACATTAATTAAGGTGAGTGTATCACTAAATATTTCGAAACTGAGTAATTTTTTACTCATTTGTAAATATGCTTTTTCTAAATCTTGTCGGCCATAGAAGAATAGTTTGAACTTAGGATTACCTAATTCATTTAGTTTGGGTACAAGCTTTAGCTTACCACGAATTGAGATACCAAAGTCGATTAAATCATAAGTTAAATCACCGACTGAAGCATCAAATCCTAATGCTGTGGCACTAGTTTGGTAGACTTTTCTTAGCGGTCCACTAATATTTAAATCTCTATTTCCACCATCAAACACATTAGCAACGCCACTAGCAAGGCCAACTCCGCCTTCATAAGCACTATTAACACCATGTAACATAAGGGGAGCACCGATAAGACACCCTACACCTGTACTACATAACGCCCATCCAGCCATCACCATCCCTACACCACCAAAAACAGATAATCCATTAGTTAACCATTTCAAACTTTGCTTCCAGAGACTATCCTCTTCTTCCTTAATTTTCTCACTACCTTGTTCATAGGTCATTGAGTGGTTATCAACCTGATCAACAATATCGTTTGCGAAATTTGAAATTTTTTCTATGAATGCTTGTTTTATGTCTTTGTGGTATAAATGTTTTTCACACAATTCATCTGCGCATTTTAATAAACGGCTAGCATCTATTCGAATTAAGTTATTACTTTCTTCGTTTGTATAATCTGATTGTATTGAAGACGTATTCCCGAGTGAACACGTTGTTGTGTTATAACTGGTTGCCACATCAACAAACATGCAACTGTGACTAGCTATAATTTTATTATGACCAACTGGAGAGCATTTACACGCAATAACGCATCCATCATAAGCAACAGGTTTGCCGTCTACGATCCAATTTTTCGCACCTTCAATAATTGTCCCGATTGATTTGCATTTGGGACAAGTTGTTTTATCACCTAACAAAGCAACCGGAGAACCATCACCAGTAACACGCTGATTACCACTAATTATACGTCCACCAGTAGTCGTTGGATCACCAATAACAGCAATTCTTTTTTCCATAAATGATATCCTTATTAAATTTTTTTTATTTTTTGTGTGAGAATAAATTAGATTTTTGGAAGATATTTATTGCATTTATATTGTTTATATAAGCTAAATAGTGTCAATTAAGATACGATGTTTTTTTATTCAGAACAACAATTTTTACAATTCAATTAAGATAGTATGATGTTGTTTATATAAGTAATAATTTTCAAGTAAGGGTTATTGTAGACAATATCAGGAGTAAGTATTGTTGGGTCATCAAATAAATAGCCATGTACCTTTTTAGTACTTTTGGGGCCTTCAACCACACAAGTCAGATACTATAACCATCTTCTTTACGTTTATGGTATTTGAGTTTTTCAAAGTTTTTTTAGATGATTTGTATTGATTAACAGCTCTATCACTATTAAAGTAGGTATCTAACAAGAAGTGGTACATCAAAGGGTACATCCTTGCTATGTAGCATTTTTAACTCATGAGATTTCATAGAGTTACGTCTAAATACCAGAGAACGTTTCCCGCTTCGAATCTTTTCATACAAAGATATCTTATAATATAACTTTTTCATGAAATAAAAAGGCTATCGCTTTTATCTTCCCAGTTCATACCATAGGTATCCCACTAAAGCTAAACAAAATAAGTATAGCAACAGGTATAGTTTTCCTGATTGTCTGTTAGATGATTTATTTAAAGTGTCAATAAAAAAAATTAATCTATGTCTTATTTTTTAGTCTTTTCCGCCTCGATATAGCTTATTTTTTATTCAAATAAAAATAACAAGGTATCAACAATGACATTGTTAACCGATTTAATCATTCATAAATCTATACCACCAGTACTGGAAGCCTATACATTAAAAGACGATCAGGGGTATTTTTTTACATTGAACCGAGTAATTCAAAGTCTCCCATTTTGTTTTACTGGCAAACCAAACAGAATCTGATGGCTTTTGGTTGTTATCCTATCGTAAATACTAATATTACCCGATAAAAAAGAGAAGCACTCTCAAAATAGTTTGATTTGAATAATAAATTATAGAATGTCCGCGCTGAAAAAGTTAAACAGTTTATATGTTAGACCTGAGCAGCACTTCTTACAATCATGCTTAGTATGTAGAACAGTGCCGAAGAATGATGAAGGAATGAGTGGTTCGGTTAGATAAATGGTTGCACAAACAGCTTTATGTTATCTAATTTTTATTTGAATGTGTTAATTCAAATTTAATGAATCCTTTTGTTGATTTTTATCCTCTATATAAAAAAATAAACATTTATTTATAAAAGGAAACGCTGATGCTCAATTTAAAACAAAATTTGCCAATATGGGAACGTACTATTCGATTACTTATGTCTATCATTATTGGTTTAGTAGCAAATTATTTTGTATATTCAATTATATGGCAGATTATGATATTTATTATTGCTGGCATATTAGCCTTTACAGCTTTAATTGGATTTTGCCCATTGCGGGCTGTATTCTCAAAGGTATTACAACAGGCAAATGACAATGAATCAAAATACTGAAAAACTTATTCAAGCAGCGTGTTCAGGAGATAAACAAGCCTTATCACAGTTACTAATCGTATGCCAACCAGATATTAAACGGTTTGCTAGACGAACATGCTCAACAACTGAAGACGTTGAAGATGCCGTACAAATTGCTTTGTGGCAATTACATAGAAAGATTGGCACATTAAAAACAATCGCAACTTTTGCCAGTTGGTTATTTCGAATAATAGAAAGAGAGTGTTATCGCCTGTTCAGAGCGAGGATGCCTACAAATACAATTAATGAATTTAATCTAGAGAGTATCGCTTCACCAAATAACGATATCGATCTTCGTATTGATTTAACAAATTTAATTATTTCGTTACCCGTTATCTATCGCAAGGTTTTAATCATGCGAGATATCGAAGAATATACAGCACCAGAAGTAGTTGAAAAACTAGGTATTAGTATTGAAGCTGTAAAAAGTAGGCTTCACCGAGCAAGAACAATAATAAAAAAGGAGTTGAATATTCGAGGGAATTTAAATAACAACGATAAATTATAAGGAAATTAGTATGTATTGTTGCAATTCAATCACTTTGCATTCAGCAAAATGTGTAAGTGCAATCATACTGATGCTGATCATTATTTCTAATGAACTTACATTTAATGGTTAACATCATTTTACTGTTTTGCCTCATATTATTATTGCGTGGTTGCCCTACTTGTTGGTTTATTGGGTCAATCAACAAATTAAAAACATTATCAGGGGAAGTTAAAAAATGAGTCATTATCAATCACCAGATGATCTGCAATATATCCCATTGTTATTAAATCTAGCACCTCAAGAAACAAAAGCCTTTCTTGACTTTGATCATGCTATTAAACGAAAAGATGGATATATTCCAATAAAAACCAGAGAATTTATTGCGTTAGCGGTCGCACTAACAACGCAGTGTGCTTATTGTATTGATGTTCATACCGAAGGTGCTAAACGAGCAGGTGCAACGAAAGAAGAGTTAGCTGAATTGATTTCTGTTGCCTCTGCGGTAAGAGCGGGAGCAACAATGGCTCATGGTCTTTTAGCACTACGTTTGTTTGATGAAAATATTGTTTAATACTTTATTTTCAAAGTAAAAAATGTTGAATTCGAAGATGCGTGGGGATTGGGAACCCCAGTTTCATGTCTTTTTTGATAAACAGTTGAGCTTGGTAAAAGTGCCGAGAGCATTGAGTAATGAAGATTTGAGTTAATAGCTATTAACAATTATTTAAGCCTGTACCATTCAGGCTTGTTTTCAGTTTACAACTTCTCGCATACCGTTCACTTAACCAGTATGGCAGAATAAGCTATATTGCTTACAGATCCCAACACTAATTAAGTATTTTATCTCTTTACCCTATATTATTTTGCTTGGTT
The DNA here is from genome assembly GCF_026536145.1 of Gilliamella sp. B3464. Classification (NCBI taxonomy): domain Bacteria; kingdom Pseudomonadati; phylum Pseudomonadota; class Gammaproteobacteria; order Orbales; family Orbaceae; genus Gilliamella; species Gilliamella sp. B3464. The sequence continues at coordinate 122,712 of NZ_JAFNOQ010000004.1, forward strand.
ATATTAGTGCTGGACATGTTAATGTTTGACATTTTTTATTTTGTTATACATCTCTTTAACATGTTCATAGCCGTATTTTGCCTCTAATCTTTTGATGATAAAATGTCCTCGAGCCATATCTTGATAGAAACTAGTAAACAGCGTGTTCATTGTCGCTCCAGTGATTGCCCCTATAATTGGTACCACTTGTGCAGCAAATTTGTTGGTTATTACAATGCCAAATTGTGAAGCAACTGTTTCTATTAGTTTACTGAACCATTTTCCTGCTTGGTTATGACTAATATGCGTGATGGTACCAGCACCGTGTTTTGTGGCAATTTCAGCTAATTCTTTTGATAGATGGTTCATCGATTTAGTCATAAAACTACGTGATAGATAATACCCAGTGTCAGTACTATTATCATCTGTTTTGGTATTTGCACCTAAGGCAAATACCTCAACGCAGGCTGTTTTAGTGGTAAAAAGATTTAAATCAAATCCTTCACTACGTGCAACATCGGCTACTGCACGCATTATAATCGTCGTCGATATTGGTAGCTCAATAAATAGTGATGTAAACCCAAAAGCGCCACCTAAAGCACCCGATGTGGCAGCATAAAGCTTGTGAAGTTTAGTTGAAGCGGATCTATTTGGCTCATTATCAAGGCTCCATAGTGCTGCATCAGCAGCTTTATGAAGGGCTGAACCAATAATATTATTGACTTTTTTGGATACCGCTGTTGGCAGTTTTTTTACTGCTTCTTCTATTGGAGAACCAATCAAACTAGACATTCTTGCAATGATAGATGGTGACTCCAATAATGCTACAGCTGTTTGTAAATCACTTAAATCTTGTAAGTTTTCTTGAATTGTCACTTTAATTCCTTTTGTATTCATATGTCACTATCTAGTGCTTATTATGCAAAAATTTTTGATAATCTAAGGTTTCATTTATGCGTTATTCATACAAAATTACTCAACACAGGTATTATGCTCAATTATATTAATGGCAAGCCATTCTTGATCATTTTGCTCTTTTTTATAAGTAACAGTGTTGCTTTAAAAATTTCAATAGCTTTTATTGCTAACATGTTGTTCCAATATGGAGAGTGGCTATTAATGTACTGCTGAGCTATGTGCTATATTTTGCAAACTATCTATGCTACTTTATTCTTTTCTTATAAATCTTATTTATTAAGATTATTTTCAGTCTATTTAAAATAAAAATGTTTTGTATTGCTAAACCGTTTTAGCGATCCAGTTGTTATAAATTGTAAATGAAAAGTCGTTATTATTCGCAATATAGCATAAAAATATAGAATAAAAAGTAAAGATTAGTATTAATTTTTAAATGCGGTTTTATTGTCGATTATTAACTTTTACTAAATCGCAAACAAATCATATAGCAACATCATTATGCTTTGATTTGATATTTTTTTGTAAAAATTATTGAGGAATCTATACTGTTGCATTTTGCAAAAGATCCTTAAATTCATGATAAACCTATAGTCAGATATCTCCTTAATTTTATACATAAAGATATGATCGATTATTTATTATTAACGCCGCAACATCTCATAATTGTGATTCACAATAACGCAGATTAAGCATTTAGTAGTTGAATTTAATAGAGATAATTATCAAAATGTATAATACATAGCTGTTAATGCAAGATGGAGTAATTGATGTACAACATACCTTCTATAGGTAACTTTGAGACGTTACCTGAAGTGGCACTAGCCATATATGAATCAGATTTGGAAAAAATGCAGGCACTGTATCAAGCTGACTGGGATATTAATAAATCTATTCATTTTAATAAATATATCGATATGGTACCGATCGCAATTGCAGTAATGACTAATCAGTTACCTGCTTTAAAATGGTTGCTAGCTAAGCAGGTTTCGCTTGATATTGGCGAGTTAACGATTATCGAAATGGCCGCTCAGCACAGCAAAAATAAGATTGTTGAACTGTTATTAGAACATAATGCTCTTGATTTTTTACCAATCAAAAATTATGGAGAAATATTTGAGCGAATTCAATACGGTGATAAATATGAACATATCCAATTATTCGAAAAATATGGTGTTACCATAAAAAAATATGGTGGTGCAGCACTTCGGTCAAGTGCCTTTGACGGTAATATGGATAAAATCAAAATGTGGTTAGAGATGGGTGCTGATATAAACTATCATCAACCTAATATGGTTTTTCCATATGCATCAACGCCACTTATTGAAGCCGTGAGAGCTAATCATAATGACATTGCGTTATACCTGATAAAAAATGGCTGTGATGTGACTATCACTGATAAAGATGGTTTGCGTGCCTATTCAGTAGCTTTAAGAGAAAATAATACACAATTAATGCAAGTATTGAAATCGTTAGAACCACCTCAATGGCATGACGAGCAAGAAAAAATACGGCAAATTAAGCGTTATAAAATTCCTGCTGATATGCTTGAATACTTAAAACAACCACCAAAGAAGATTTATTTTTCGGGTAAAGATACGCATTCAAAATACATTACGTTTTATCAATTAGTCGATTTGCAGGAGATTAAATGGCATCGAAAAAATCTACTTTGTTTTATTGAAAAAGTTGAAAACTATGAACTTTACCTTGTTTGGTCACCGATAAAAAAAATGATTTGCTGCTTAGATCTTGAACACGATATGCTTACCCCAATGTGCAGTTGGCAAGAGTTTATTGGTGATCCTGAAAAATGTATCAATAAGCTTCTTGATGGTGAGTATGACGATTAAACACTAACCTAACAGTAAAGAATAAAAGAGCGTTATTTATACAAATAGAGAAAAAAGTCGAGCAGTAGTCATTGAAAAAAGGCGGAACAATTGGTTATCTATCAAGGTCAAATTTAGCTAAAAACCAAAATTATAATGTGCCATGGATTGGTGCAATGTCCCGTTTGACGTAATTTTCAATATTCATGATATTTGTCAAAATATGATAATTGCTATTTTGAGTTTACTGAAGATTTTTAATATCCTTATGGGGTGATGTACCAAACAGACGTTTGTACTCCCGATTAAATTGCGTTTGGCTTTCATAACCGACCTTAAGTCCGGCACTATTAGCATGATAATTTTCTGACAACATTAAACGACGAGCTTCATAAAGACGTAACTGTTTTTGATATTGTAATGGGCTTAGCGTGGTCACCTGTTTAAAATGTCGATGAAACGTCGCTAATGACATATTGGCTTTTTCGGCTAATGCTTCAACAGTAATGGGTTGTTTATAGTGATTTTTTAGCCAATCAATTGTTGAAGCAATTTGATGGCTTTGTGTGCCTTTTGTATTGATAGAACGCAAGTGTTGCCCGAAAGGTCCAATAAGCAGTAAATAATGGATTTCTTTGATGATCATTGGGGCTAATATCGAAATTTGTTCAGGCTTATCGAGTAATTGGATCAATCGAAAAAAAGCGGTGAGTATGTCTAATTCAACTTTTTTTATACTAATTCCTTTGAAAGCAATGGCTTTAATATTGGCTAACTGTGGATACTCAGTGATAAGTTGGTTGATAATTTGCGTATTAAGGTATAAGGCAAGGGATAAAAACGGTTTTGTTTGCGATGCAATTGTTATAGAGTTTACTGCTGGAATATCAACTGAGGTAACGAGATAATCGCCTTCACCATAAATGTGTTGTTCGGTGCCAATTAACGAGCGTTTACTCCCTTGAATAATAATAGATACTAGTGGTTGGTAGAAGCAGTTTTCGTTATAATCTGTCATGTCACGGCGATAAATACCCAAACCATTTATCGCAGTAGGGTAGTCACCCGCAGTTTGAGCCCATCGTAACATATGTTGTTTTACTTGCTGATTTATTGTGGTCAGTTCACTGTTTAGATCGCTTCTTTTCATTAGATTTCCTTAACATTCACCCAAACATAGTGAGAACTATTTTAAAGCTTATCAGTAAAAATAATATTGTAACTGAAATTATTAGGCAAGAATTTAATAGAATTGTGTCTATTGATAATTAATTGAGATGTTTATAGTAACGCATAGATAATCTTTAATTAACTAATGGGATTGTTATGAGAAAATTATCAATAACATTATTAATCACAACAATGATTGTGACTTGTTTTTCAATCCGAATTTACGCTAAGGAGAATAATGCTATGTCGCAAAAAGTGACCAAAAATGGTACACAGGCTTCCATCAAAGGCTCAGATAAATTTTTTACAGGTGATGTAAGAATCGATCCTCTATTTCCTGCTACGAGTCCATCTCGGACCTCTGGCGCTTATGTGACATTTGAACCCGGTGCTCGTTCAGCATGGCATACTCATCCATTAGGGCAAACTTTAGTCGTCACTTCCGGTGTTGGCTTTACTCAAGAATGGGGCGGTCCTATTGTCGAAATTCATCCTGGAGATGTAATTACTTGCCCACCGGGTGTAAAACATTGGCATGGTGCATCACCACACAATGCTATGACTCATCTTTCCGTGGTTGAGGAACTGGATGGTAAAAATGTTGAATGGTTAGAAAAAGTGACCGATGAACAATATTACGATAAAAAGTAATTATTAAGCAAATAGTAAAGTTAACTTATTCATTTGCATCATTAATCAATGTTTATACTGTTAGTTTATACGTAATTTTTTAAGTATAAAAGTGGTCGTATGGTAGTTACTTTTATTTTGCTTAGCTTGTTTTAGCAGGAAACACTATGCAAAAAATAGTTCGTGTCATTATTTCTTTTTTTATGATATGGAGTTTATCAACAATTTGTGAGGCATCAACTATGGATAACCATCAATTAACCGTAAAACAACAATTTATTATTCCTATTGCAGCCTTTACCGCTCAAGGTGATATGCCTAAGCTAAAAGTGTCATTAATGGAAGGATTAGATAATGGTTTAACGATAAACGAAATTAAAGAAGTACTTATTCAAATGTATGCTTACACTGGCTTTCCGCGTAGTTTAAATGCTATTGGAACTTTTAAGCAACTTTTGGATAAGCGTCATCAAAACGGCATTAAGGATATGATGGGTAAAGAGCCTGATCCCTTACCCACTAATAAAACCAGTTTGCAGTTAGGTACCGAGATTCAGACTTATTTAGTCGGACAGCCTGTTTCTGGCGGCTTGATGGATTTTGCTCCCGCGATTAATCAGTTTTTAAAAGCTCACTTATTTGGTGATATTTTTGGACGTAATAATATTGATTATCAAAGCCGTGAAATTGCAACTATTGCTGCATTAGCGAGCCTTGGTGGTGTTGATAGTCAACTTCAATCACACATACATATGGCGATGAACATAGGTTTAACTCAAGCTCAAATCCGTGAAGTTAGAGATATATTACAATCTAAAGTTGGTAATGAGCAAGCTGATGTATTAGCTCAGGCATTCGTCAATGTTTTGAAATAAACAGGCGTTAAGGAGACAAATAATGAAGCAAAATTCACAAAAAGTTATTGTTATAACAGGTGCATCAAGTGGTATTGGTGAAGCTACAGCCAAGTTACTTGCAGCCCAAGGTAATAAAATTGTATTAGGCGCAAGGCGTAAAGATAAACTTGAGAAAATCGTTGCTGAGATCTTTTCTGCTGGTGGCATTGCGACTTATCAATTAACGGATGTGACAAAACGAAATGACGTTGATATGTTAGCGAAAAAAGCGCTGGATGAATATGGTCAAATTGATGTGTGGATCAATAATGCCGGTTTAATGCCACAATCGACTTTTGATAAATTAAAAGTCGATGAATGGGAAAAAATGATCGATGTTAATATTAAAGGAACTTTATATGGCATTGCAGCGGCATTATTACCGATGCGACAAAAGAAACAAGGTCATTTTATTAATATTTCATCTATAGCTGGGCATATAACTCATCCTGGCGGTGGTGTTTATAGTGCAACAAAATCTGCGGTGTTAGCTATTAGTGATAGTTTAAGACAAGAAGAAGCCTTGGCAAAGAGTAATATACGAGTCAGTGTAATATCACCCGGTGCAATTGCAACAGAGCTTACTCATACTATTACCGATCAAGATATTAAGCCCGCGATTGATAAACTTTATCAACAAGTCGCTATTGCCCCAGAACGCATTGCTCAAGTGATTGCTTTTACTATTAATTCACCTGTAGATACTACTTTGAATGAGATTATCATTCGTCCTAGTTGTCAGCAAGTTTAGCTAAGTTAACAGGCTATTTTTTGATATGGATTTTACGCTTTAATTAAAATTAAAAAGCGTAAAAATCCATATCGTTATATAAAAAGTTGGTTTGAATTCAATCCGATAGTTTATCGTCTTTTTTTAATAACGGCATATAAACAAACAGCGCAGTGATCAAGATAAATGTTGCAAATGTATAAGCTTTGGATTGCCCGTTCATTTTATTAGCCCACATGGAAAAATATTCACCACCAATGACAGCAAAACCAAAGTACCAAATTAAAATGGCTAGCGTTGCACCGACTAAATAAATCACTTGTCCATTCACAAATCGAGATTTGTTGATGGATGCAAACATATAAAGCGAAGCAAATAGACAGACTAAACCGGTAAGTAATTCACCTATAATTATTACCCAATATCCAATTAAATGGAGCGTTGTATTACTGATCGCTCTAGACGTCATAGCAGGACTTCCCGAAAAAAATGGTTCCATCGTATCCATCGATAATACACTTTTTACAAAGGCATAATTAGTATTAAAATCAATAATATTGTCATATCCGACCAATACACAAAAAAAACCAACGGTAAAGGCAATTGTTGCTTTTAAAAGTTGTTGAATTCCAATTAAATTTAATAAATTTTTCACATCCAAACCTTTTTAATATTCAATAAAATTTGTCAATCACGCACTGTTATTGACACTAGAACGTCACAATTTACACTTAGGTAATTGACAAATCAATACAAACAAATGATTTAGTGACAAGCCTGATATATACTCGGATTAATCGAAGAAATATTATCAGGTATTAAAAATGAAAAACGAAGAGTTGAACATTGATAGAAGCATTTTAATAACAGCTAATGTTGCTATTTTTTTTATTTATTAGTAGCATGACTGGGCTCGCTTAGTCAAAATATTTAAGCGTGAAACTATGTTTCTCAATCATGCAAATAGTAAAAGATGACTAGTGATGTTATTCGTTAAATCAGTCATTTTATTTTCAAATTAATTAGCAAGTTATACCTATCAAGTAAATCGATTTTAACCCATTAAAGATTAAGTAACTTCTATTTTTTTACATAATATTACAAAGTGTGTCTGGAGGTTAGGTATGTATTTATTAGAGATGGCCCCCAAGTTTTTGTTGGCCTTAGTCATTTTACTTATTTATGTCAAATTGTCTGGTAAAAGTCAAATTGCCCCTATGTCTCAGTTAGATCAGGTTGGGAGTATGGTCATTGGTGCGCTTGTTGGTGGTGCTTTACTTAGTCCAACTGTCTCTGCTTTACAAGCTTCTGGACTTGTCGCCATTTGGGCTGGGTTATTAGTTTTAATTCGATTTATTAAATCAAAAAATTCACATTTAAGAGATGCGATTGATGGTACGCCTATTCGGTTAGTTAAAAATGGGAAGTTATTAACCGATAATTTTATCAAAGCCAATTTACCCGTTAGAGATTTTGAAACCTTAATCAATATACAGGGAATTTGTACTTTTACTGAATTAAAACATGTCTGGTACGAATTGAATGGATCATTAACTATTATCAAAAAAGGTGAAAAAGATATCGCCGTACTTGTGATTGAGGAAGGAAAAATAAGCCAAGAAAACTTGAAAGAATTAAATAAAAACGAAGATTGGGTTAAAGAGGAAATTAAGAAACAGGGTTATGAAAAATCAGAAGACATTTTCTGTGCTGAATGGTTTAATAATAAATTAATTATTTATCCTTACGATAAAGTAAATAAATAAGCATAATTTATTGATTTTATTTTATAAATAGGTGGATAAATAACTATCCACCTTAATAAATTCTAACGTAATTGGCTATCTTTACTACCACGTCGATTATATAAATTTGCCGTCTTAGCTAAAGTTTTATCTATATTTTGCTGGCAAACTAAGCAATATTGAACCCCCAGTAAAGCTAATTGCCGTGCTTCGGGTATAGGATCGCCACATTCAATACAAAAATGAGCACTTTCTAAACCTTGATTTAATTGACGCCTTGCGTTTTCTATTGCATCTGCAATAGTACCTTCAATTTGTTGATTAACTGCATCATCCGATGCCCAGCCACTTGCCATGATGGAATTCCCCCCTTACAACTCAATATGGTGATAATTTAATCATTTTCAAGTAAAAAAAAGTGATTAATAATAGAGATGTTTGTAGTAATGGTGGTATTATGTAACTGGCAACGCTTTTAATTAATATCGTTTAATTGGAGGTTTATATGCAACAATATGAACAAGCAACTTTTGCAGGTGGTTGTTTTTGGTGTATGGTAAAACCTTTTGATAAATATGAAGGTGTAATTGATGTGGTGTCAGGATACACGGGGGGGCATGTAGCTAATCCTACTTATCAACAAGTTTGTCAAGGTGATACAGGTCATACCGAAGCGGTTTTAATCACTTTTGATCCGAAAAAAATTAGCTATAAAACGTTGTTGAATATTTTTTGGCAACAAATTGATCCAACTGATGCAGGCGGTCAATTTGCTGACAGAGGCGATTCTTATCGTCCCGTTATTTTTTATCATAATGAATTTCAGCATAAACTCGCGCTAGAATCTAAACAGGCATTGGAAGAAAGTCACCGATTTTCTAGTCCTATTCAAGTGAAGATAGAACCTGCTGTCGTATTTTATCCAGCAGAAGAGTATCATCAAAACTACTATAAAAAACAATCACAACATTATGACCGTTATTATCAACTCTCTGGACGTTCTCACTTTATATCCAAACATTGGTTAGATAAAAACAGTCCAAAGGTGAATAAATAATGCAAAATTATCCTCAATATAGTGCTTGTCAAAAATGGAACCATTGGCTATCTGCGATATTGGTTTGTATGGTGGTATCACTGTTACTATTTAAAATCACTTTGTCGCAATTTTTAGGCGGAATGTTTTCTATTTATTTACTGCATAAATCTTTTGGCTTAGTGGTATTTTTATTGACGATTTGGCGCATTTATATCAACATCAAACAGGGCGTACCTAATGTTTTGCCCTATGATAAAAAATTACAACGAATTTTGTCAAAATCAATACAAGGATTTATCTATATTTTATTGCTTTTAATTCCATTGTCGGGGTATTTGATGAGTAGTCATGATCTTAATGTTTTTGGGGTCATCTCAATTCCTGCTATTGATATGCCAAACGCGGGGTATATGTTTTTTCATCGTGCTCATCTGTTAGGTTGCTATTTGTTAGCAATATTTTTGGTTTTACATATTGCAGGAGCCTTGTATCATTATTTCGGGATGAAAGATAAAGTATTACAATCGATGCTGTAAAGCCAATTTTTACCATTAATTGATGTTTAACTCTTTAAAATAGTTAGGTGCATTATGAATAAGTTAATGAAAGAAAAAGCAGTGTCAGCATTGAGTCCGATGCAATATTATGTTACTCAACAAAATGGTACTGAGCCGCCTTTTGAAAATGAATTCAATGCAAATCACCAAGATGGTTTATATGTCGATATAGTCTCGGGAGAGCCATTATTTACCTCCTTAGATAAATTTGATTCTGGTTGTGGTTGGCCAAGTTTTAGTAAACCGATTGATAACAAAAGCATTATTGAAAAACTAGATCAAAGTCATGGCATGCATCGTACTGAAGTGCGTTCACTAAAAGCCGATTCCCATCTTGGTCATGTTTTTGATGATGGTCCAAAATCATTAGGAGGATTACGCTATTGTATCAATTCTGCCGCTTTACGCTTTATACCGAAAGAACAACTTCAAGCAGCAGGTTATGGTCAATACTTACCGCTTTTTGAGTAATTTGAATAATTTTAATCCTATCATCGTATCGACGATTGGTAGGATTTTCAGCTTTTTTGTAATCAATTTTATTAGGTAGGTTTGTCAATACATTCGCTATCGAAAACCATTAAAGCAATTTAGATTATCAGTTAAATGCTTTTTTTTAAAATAACATCTCAAATACTAACAATGAAGATCAACATGATGGGTGTCTTAATAAAGATAAATTAGCATAAAAGTGATTATTACGATATCTCGTTGTCTATTTAACTTTACTAGCATCATTCTATTTTGATGACTAGATTTTAAATCTTACTAAATTTTCGGTTAATACTCATGTTTAATCCATAGCGAAAGCATTTCTGTTGCAATTGTTCTGTTTTTTAAACGTGCTCACTGGTTTCGACGACACTTCAACGACATGTGTGAACCGGAAAGCTTGATATTGAAATAGAATATTCTGTTAGCTTTTTGTATAAAATATTGACTGATTTCACAATAAACGTTTTAGCGCAATGCTAATGACTTTTCGGCTTAATAATTTTTTGTTTTTACTAATTAGGTGAAAGCCATGTTATGATTTTTAGTTTTTCTTTATAACAAAGCTACATTGAGATGATTAAAATAGAGATAAAAAGCTTAATTATTTTGCCTACGTGTTTACTGAATGATGCGCAAAAATAATTTTTAAAATACTTGTTATCTCTATCATTAAGGATAAACAATATAAAAATTGCTAGCTAATTCTTACGTTTAAATAAAACATAGCTGATAATTAAAAAAACTAAACTTGTTAACATTGATCCTATCACAGGATAGATACCCATAACGATACTTGCTTGTGCAAAAAGATTATCGGCAATATAGAAGATAAATCCAAAACTTATCCCAATGATGACACGTACTCCCATCGATACGCTACGTAAAGGCCCAAAAATAAACGAAAGTGCTAATAACATCATGACTGCAACAGAAATCGGTTTAATAAGTTTTTTCCAGAAAAGTAAATCATAATATTTAGTGTCTTGACCTGAACTTTTTAAATATTGGGCGTATTGGTAAAGTCCAGAAGCAGATAGTGAATCAGGATCGAAAGCAACAATATTAAGTTTGTCTGGAGTGATGTTTGTTTTCCATGGCATCGATACCATATCATTATCGATTATTTTGTTTGGTTGGGTTAGATCATTTCTTTCAATTTGTAATAAAGTCCATTTGTTATCTTTAAATACAGCACTTTCGGCATGAGTAATTGATAATAATTTATTATTATCTACTGAATAAATATCAATATTAGAGATGGAGTTATCATTATTGACATGGCCGATAAATACATAATCGTTGCCATCTTTTGCCCACAGACCATTTTGTTGTGCCATTAATGAATTTCCATATAATTTTTCAGATCGCATATTACGAGCAGTTTGTTCACTCACGGGAGCAACCCATTCACCAATCGCCATTGTTAAAATCACTAATGGTAATGCTGTTTTCATCACGGCTAATGCTATTTTAAAACGACTAAATCCAGACGTTTCCATGACAATTAGCTCACTACGAGACGCTAATATACCTAAACCTATTAATGCACCTAGTAATGCAGCCATAGGGAAAAAAATCTCTAAATCTTTTGGTACCATTAATAAAGAATAGATACCCACAGCAAAAGCATCATAGTCAACTTTTATTTTTCTTAATTGGTCGATAAAACGTATAATGCCCGATAAGCTAATTAATAAAAATAGGCAAATACCAATTGTGCTTAAAATAGTTTTACCAATATAGCGATCTAAAATCGAAAACATCCTTTTTCTCCTTTATGATGCAATATATTTTAAACGAAGTTTACGCATAAATAAGTTATCCCAACAGTTTAAAAACAAAGCTATTATAAAATAAATTAAATTAATGATATAAAACCATAAGGCGGGATCTAATCGACCTTTACCGGCATTTGCTTTAATTGAGCTTGCTAATAGAAAATAAATCAAATACAGCAATAGGGCGGGTAAAATTTGTGCCAAGCGACCTTGCCTAGGGTTAGAAACACTTAGCGGTATAACTAAAAATGCCATAAGTGGGACAGAAATAATAAGTGTTAGTCGCCAATAAAATTCAGCTTCTGCTTTCAGCGTTTTAGTTTGGATTAAATTTGTTAAACTCAATTGTTGGACATCGGTTTTTTCATCATCAATAGAATCCAGCTCTCTGGGCTTTATAATGCCTAAATAATTATGAAAATTTGATATCCGAAAATCTTTCAACTGCGCAGTACCTTCATAACGATTGGCATCTTCTAATGTAATAATCTGGTTACCCTCATCATCATGACCGGTTTTACCTTTATTAGCAATAATAATTGAAGGTCGTTGGTTGTTCTTAGGATTGATTTGTGCAATAAATACTTTATCTAAGGCATTATTATTGACGCTGTTGATATAAATGACTGAATTACCATCTGGTGTTTGTTGGAATTGACCCGCTAAAAGCCCCGCTAAACTAGGATTAATTTTAGCATTTTCAATTAATTGATCTTGTTTAAGACTCGACCAAGGTCCAAACCAAAGGCAGTTTATTGAGGTTAATGCACAAGTCAATATACATAGAAAAAATACAACTTGATAGGTTAAATTCTTTTTTACACCACAAGCTTGCATAGCAACCATTTCACTATCAGAATACAACCGGCCAAAGGTCACTAAAATGCCAAGAAAAAGACTCAAAGGTAAAATTAAATCGGCCATATTAGAAATACCTAAAACCAGTAAAGGCATAATCAAATCACGTGGAATATTGCCTTCAATAGCACTGGATAATATTCTAATTAATTTTTGTGAAAAGAAAATTAATAACAAAATAAACAGTATTGCCCCTTGTGTTTTTAATGTTTCTTTAACTAAATATCGACGAATTATCACATTTAACCTATCTAAACGTTTCTATAAATTTGCCTATTATAATCTGATTTGTTTTGTTTAGTTATCTTTTTGTTGCTATCCCCAAATGAACCGATAAAATATTAGTAATCACAACGAATATAATATAAGAGAATCCTTATGGAAATTTTAATTAAAAATAGCCTTACTATCACAGATCAAAAATCAGAATGTTTAGTTATTGCTGTTAACGACGACAAAACTAAGTCTGCAATATTGAAAGAAGTTGATGATGCTACTAATGGTTTTATTCAGCAATTAATTAAATCAGAAGATATCAGCGGTGAACTGGGTAAAACGGCATTTTTATATTCTGGTTCAAATAATTTAAAACAAAAATTATTATTTGTTGGGTGTGGTAAATTAAAAGAGTTCGATTTAGCCCGAGCTAAAACTACAATTAAAGCCGTTATTACAACATTAATTGAAAAGAAAGTTAAAAATATTAGTTGGGACTTATTAACGATTTGCTCAGCCATTAATCACGATATCGTTAAGCAATTACCCCAAATTATTAACGATATAACTTATAATTTTGATCAATTCAAATCAAAAAAATCCCCATTACCAAGTTTAAATAAAATAACATTAGTATCCAGTGATAAAAAACAGCTTAAATCTATTACAAATTATTTAGTGCAAGGTCAAATTATTGCAGAAGCGGTTAATGCAACTAAAACAATTGCCAATATGCCATCTAATGTATGCAATGCCCAATATTTAGCTGAACAAGGTAAAAAATTGGGTAAAAAGCACACATCTTTAAACGTGTCGTGCCTAGGCGAAAAAGAGTTAGCTAAATTAAATATGAATGCTTATTTAGCGGTAGGTCGCGGTTCAGAGAACGAATCAATCATGACCATTATTGAATATAAAGGTGCCAAAGACAAAAATGCTCAACCTTATGTTTTAGTTGGTAAAGGATTAACATTTGATTCAGGTGGCATTTCAATTAAACCCGCTGCCGGTATGGACGAAATGAAGTACGACATGTGTGGTGCAGCAACTGTTTATGGGGTGATGCAAGCCGTAGCCGAGCTAGCACTACCTATTAATGTAGTTGGTGTCATGGCGGGTTGTGAAAATATGCCAGATGGTAATGCTTACCGCCCTGGGGACATTTTAACCACTATGTCAGGTATCACGGTTGAAGTGATTAATACCGATGCAGAAGGTCGTTTGGTGTTATGTGATGTACTAACCTATGTTGAAAAATATCAACCTAAAGCTGTTATCGATATTGCAACATTAACTGGGGCTTGTATTATTGCTTTAGGCCATCATTATACTGGCGTGATGGGTAATAATGAACAATTAGTTGCTCAATTAGTTACTGCATCAAATAACGCTGATGATAAAGCTTGGGCGTTGCCAATTGATGATAATTTCCAAGATCAAATTAAATCAACGTGTGCTGATATTGTGAATGCTGCTGGTCGCGATGGTGGGACGATTACTGCTGCATGTTTTTTGTCTCGATTCACTGAAAAATATCAATGGGCGCATTTAGATATAGCAGGAACCGCTTGGAAATCTGGCGCGAGTAAAGGTGCGACTGGTCGACCGGTGGCGATGTTAGTTGAATATTTAATGGCTCAGTAAATTCATTTTATTATGAAAAAAGTCATTTTCTATCTTTTACAAAACCAGACACAAGCAGATCAATCAGGTATTTTATATCATGAAAAACTTGCTTGTGAAAAAATTGTTGAAGCATATCAAAACAATCAACGTATACTTGTAACTTGTCATGATCAGATGCAAGCAGAGAGAATTGATGAGTATCTTTGGCAATTAGATACAGATAATTTTGTACCCCATAATTTAGCAGGTGAAGGCATGAAAGGCGGATCACCTGTTGAAATTTGTTGGCCGCAAAAGCGCAGTAATGGTAATCGACAAATCTTAATTAACTTGCAAGAGCAATTTCCTGATTTTTCTGCTGTTTACCATAATATTATAGATTTTGTTCCGGTTGATGAGCGATTAAAATCGCTCGCCCGAGAAAGATACAAATCTTATAAAGATGCGGGGTTTAATTTGAAAACTATCCCTGTGTTATGTGAATAAAAAATACTGAGTTAACTCGTTAAACTATATAAAAAATTGGGTAATTAACATCACTAATTCGCGTTTTGTATTGATGAAAATTTAATACTTTTTTACTATCATCTATTTGTTATTCTGTCATTTTATATAAGAAAATGACAGATGTTTATTATCTTTTTATTTTGTTTACTCTCCGTTATTTTGGTGAAGATTGATAATGATTGAAGTTAACAAATCTTAACAAATATCTCAGATTTCTTGTTGCTCAGCCATCTGCAGTTATTTATACTTTAGCAGATTATTAATCTTAATTAAAAATTAATAAAAAAAGTAAATAAAATAGAAAAGGATATGCTAATATGTTAAAATATAAGGGATTAGAGGCCAGCCAATAATTCATCAATACTTGGCAACTTTTTAAAAAATAAAAATCTATTATTATTTTTAAGTCTATTTACTTTTATCAATCACACTTCGGCTTTGTCAGCACAATCGGTTAATGCAATTAAAGGTAATGCCCCTTATATATCATTCAACGGCTTAACCAAAGCAACTGATATTACCCCTCTTTTAAGAATAATATTGCCCGATGGCACAAAAGTCGCACCTGATAATGATGTTTCAACCTCCTCAAATCCTATTCAGCTTGTCACAGGTAAAGCAAAGTTTTCTGATATTAAAACGTTTGTTTCACCTCCTAATGAAAACTCAAGTTATCCACAACAGTCATTAACACAGATTATTACTGCATCGAATTACTGGGGGGACAGAGATGGTGATGGTCAACCAGCGGTTACTGGGAATATAGCGTTAAATTGGTATGATTATGAGGGAAATAACATAACTGATTTTGTAAAAAGTAATTTCAATAGTGAATTAGAAGGCTGTAATGCACCTTACCAATTGACGCTATCTACACCCGTAGTTGGGTTTATATCAACACAATATGGCATACCAAATACTAGTATGTTTCAAGGTGGAAGTAAAAGTTATTATCTTTATCCGAACGTTGATTCACTTGCAAAATTTTGCTATGCAAAACCCAATTTAGCGAGCGAAGAAGATGTTGGAGATAATTGGAAGTATGGAAAAGGATTTTATTCTTATGATCTTAACAATCCACAAAATAACTTTCCAACAACGGGATCAAATAATTTATTTTTTGATTTGAAAGTTGCTGGATTATCTGCTGATGAACTAATAAATATCAATGGGAGTAGCGTTGGACAAGTGTCTGGTAGTGGTGTGAGTTTAAGTTTGAGTAATTATGGCGGTTTATTGCGTGTAACCCTAAAAGGTCTATCTTTATCGAGTAATGGTGGCGTATTTACACCTTTCACATTTAGATTATATGCGAATAGAGATAAATCTATCGTTTTTTATACATTTACGATATCGCGCTGGTATATTGGTATTCCTGGTGCCTCAGGGGGGTATTTGAATTCAGAAAATAGATGTAACTCATTAAATGGAGGTTACCGATTACCAGGGGTTTTGGATTTCACCAATTCGAATCGAGTAACCGATGGAAGTGGTAATAATATTAATTGGAATAATGGCGTACCGGGTGTGAAAGAAGTAGATCGACGATTAATTAGTTACCGAAATAGTAGTGGACAGTGGATGGGTAAATTATTTTCTGAATGGGGAAGTGTAACGAATGATTATTATGTCGGTAGTGATTGGGATAATTATCATGATCCCTATTTTGGAGGTGCTTATTATTGGACATCGGATTTAAGAAGTGATCAAAATCATTATGTTGTGGATGCAAGAAATGGCGTTATAGGTAATCGAGGTGATGAAGAGCCTAATTATTTAACAGGATGCGTCACGCCGTAATTATTTTTTATTTAAATTGTATAATTAGCTTAAAATAAATGCTCTATTTATAAAGTTATAATGGCAAACCTAATATCGTTTTACGATATTAGGTTTGCCAATTTTTTTCGCTTAAAAAATAACCTAAATTAGTGGTTTTATTTGACAAAATATCAAAGAATAACTAGCAACTCAATGCCATATCATTCAATTAGATAGTGATTGAAATTTTATTAGAGTCGATTATATCAATCGCATTGAATATTAAGGCGATTCAGTTATAATGCAGATCATTTTAAAATTGATGTATTTATATGATTATTGGTTTTATTGGAGCAGGTAAAGTTGGGTGCACACTAGCGAAATATTTTAGTTTATCTGGTTTGCAAGTTGCAGGCTTTTATAGCCGAACTTATGAACATGCCAAACAAGCAAGTGATTTTACTCAATCTTATGCCTATTCATCTTTAGCTGATTTAGTGAATGATTGCGATTGTTTATTGGTGACAGTAGCTGATGGTCAAATTGCTTCTGTTTGGCATGATTTATGTCAATTACCTATTACCAATAAATGGATTGGCCATTGTAGTGGCTTATTGACATCACACATATTTCAGCAAAATAAAGTTGTGCATCCATTTGCTTTTTCATTACACCCTTTATACGCTATTTATGATAAGTTCGATTGCTATAATGCTATGTCGGACGTCTCTTTTACACTCGAAGCAAATAAAGCTATTATCGACCAATTACAACGTTTTTTAGCGCTATTACCTAATCGCTTGGCAATTCTTTCAGCAAATAAAAAGCCACTATATCATGCTGCTTGTGTCATGCTAAGTAATCAAGTGCTAGCTCTGGTACAAATAGGTGTAGATTTACTTAATCAATGTGGATTAGATAAAGAGTTTAGTGAACAAGCTTGGCATCCTCTATTTCTTGGTAATGCTAACAACATTTGTAAAGCGGGTGTCATTGATGCATTAACTGGACCTGTAGAGCGTAACGATATTGAAACCATTAAGCAACATATGATGGCAATGCCAAATGAGCTCAAACCAATTTATCAACAATTATCGACTATTTTGCTTAATATTAGTCGACAAAAACATCCCAATAAGGACTATCGACAATTAGAATTGGAGTTGTTACCTTGAAAAATACTATCCTTACTTTACAAAAATATAAACAAAATAAACAAAAAATTACGATGTTGACAGCTTATGACTATACTACCGCAAAACTAATGGATGAAAGTGGTGTTGATTGTCTGTTAGTTGGAGACTCCTTAGGCATGGTTATGCTTGGATATGATAGCACTGTATCGGTCACCATGGAGGATATGATTCATCATTCAAAAGCTGTTGCTAGAGCGGCTAAAACGGCTTTAGTTGTAACCGATTTACCGTTTATGTCTTACCATGCTTCTGTTTATGATGCAGTGTATAATGCTGGTCGATTGATTCAAGAAGGCAATGCTCAAGCCGTTAAACTTGAAGGTGGGCAGGCTTTTTGCGAACATATCAAAATGATAGCGCAAGCTTCTATACCGGTTATTGCTCATATTGGCTTAATGCCACAATCAGTATTAGCATTGGGTGGTTACAAAGTACAAGGTAAAAATTACCAAGCAGCGAAAGCGATTATTTTAGATGCTTTAGCTGTTGAACAGGCAGGTGCTGCGGCAATTTTACTCGAATGTGTACCTGCCGATTTAGCTAAATTCATAACTGAACTTGTTAGCGTTCCTACTATTGGGATTGGTGCAGGTCATGGTTGTGATGGGCAAGTTTTAGTCTATCAAGATATGTTATCTATGTATGATGGTGTATCGTCCAAATTTGTTAAATCTTTTGCCCCAATGGGGGACCAAATGAAACAGGCATTTGCGGATTATTGCCAAGAAGTTAAACAGCAACAATTCCCTGCACCTATTCATGAGTTTGCTATTGATGATGAGATCATGACTAAACTCAAATCTGAATTTTCAAACTAGCTTGGAAGAATAATAAACATGAAAGTTATAACCACTATCGATGAAGTCCGCGATCAGGTTAAAGCTTGGCGTAACAATGGCGAAAGTATTGGTTTAGTGCCGACCATGGGATATCTGCATGAAGGTCATCAAAGCTTAATGGCTAGCGCTAAAAAAGATAATCAAAGAGTGATTGTTACAATATTCGTTAATCCAATGCAGTTTGGTCCTAAAGAGGACCTAGCTAGCTATCCGCGTGATTTAGAAAGAGATAAAAAAGCCTGTCAGCAAATGGGCGTTGATTTGATTTTTTGTCCGTCCGCCGATGAAATGTATGACGCGAATTTCAATAGCTATGTCAATGTTAATGGTTTAACTGATGCGCTTTGTGGAAAAAAGCGACCGGGACATTTTAAAGGTGTTTGTACGGTTGTCACCAAACTATTTAATATTACTCAACCTGATCGCGCCTATTTTGGACAAAAAGATGCGCAACAATTAGCCGTCATTCAACGAATGGTTCAAGATTTCAATATTCCCATCGAAATTATTGGTTGTCCGATTGTGCGTGAAAGTGATGGATTGGCTAAGAGTTCGCGCAATAGCTATTTGTCTGATAATGAGCGCAAAGCAGCCGTTTGTCTTTATCAATCGATAGAACTTGCTAATACTATGATCGCTCAAGGGGAAAGATCAGTAGCGACCATTCTTAGCGCGATGCAATTACTTATTGAACAACAGTCACTTGCTAAAATTGATTATATTGAATTTGTCGATCTTAGTTCATTAAAACCCGTATCGCAGTTAACACAAGATACACTATGCGCTTTAGCGGTTTATATTGGTAAAACTCGATTGATCGATAATTTTATTTATCATCATTAACAATCAATTTATTAATATAAAAGATCGCTTATCGACCGGCGATCTTTTTTTTAACATATTCTACCCGTCTCGGAAAATCGATTTAATCAACGACTTTATTCGTATAGCAATTTATTGTTATGTCTTTTTACTGTAGAATAATAGCCATTTTTATGCCTTGAATTAGGATTGATGCCTTTATTATGAAAAATACGACTTATAATCCACAAGAAATCGAACAACCTATCTATCAACATTGGGAAGAAAGTGGTTACTTTAAGCCTAATGGTGACAAATCTCAGCCTAGCTATTGCATTGCTATTCCACCACCAAACGTAACTGGTAGTTTGCATATGGGACATGCATTTCAACAGACCATTATGGATGCACTAATTCGCTATCACCGTATGCAAGGTAATAACACGCTTTGGCAATCAGGTACTGACCATGCAGGTATTGCTACCCAAATGGTGGTAGAACGTAAAATTGCCGCTGAAGAAAATAAAACTCGCCATGATTATGGTCGAGATGCCTTTATCGAAAAAATTTGGCAATGGAAAGCCGAATCAGGTGGTAGCATTACTAAACAGATGCGACGTTTAGGGGATTCGGTTGATTGGGATCGTGAACGTTTTACGATGGATGAAGGCCTTTCTAATGCTGTTAAAGAGGTTTTTGTAAGACTTTATCAAGAAGATTTGATTTATCGCGGTAAACGCTTAGTAAATTGGGACCCAAAATTACGCACGGCAATTTCAGATCTTGAAGTTGAAAATCGTGAAGTTAAAGGTTCAATGTGGCATTTGCGCTACCCATTAGCGGATGGTGCAAAAACGGCAGATGGTAAAGATTATCTTGTTGTCGCAACCACTCGTCCTGAAACACTATTTGGTGATACTGGGGTGGCGGTTAATCCTGAAGATCCTCGTTATAAAGATCTTATTGGTAAATTTGTTATATTACCTTTTGTCAATCGTCGTATTCCTATTGTTGGGGATGAACATGCGGATATGACAAAAGGTACGGGTTGTGTAAAAATTACGCCTGCTCATGACTTTAATGACTATGAAGTAGGGCGTCGTCATCAACTACCGATGATTAATATCTTTACCTTTGATGGTGAGATTCGTACGCAAGCAGAAGTATTTGATACTAATGGTGAGTCAAGCACCGCTTACTCAACTGATATTCCGACACAATTCCAAAATTTAGAACGCTTTGCCGCACGTAAATTAGTTGTTGCAGAGTGTGAAGTTCAAGGTATTTTAGAAAAAATTGAACCACATGATCTGACCATTCCTTACGGCGATCGTGGTGGCGTGGTCATTGAACCAATGTTAACCGATCAGTGGTATGTTCGCGCTAAAGTCTTAGCTGAACCAGCAATAGCTGCTGTAAAAAATGGCGATATTCAATTTGTACCTAAACAGTACGAAAACATGTATTTTTCATGGATGAATGACATCCAAGATTGGTGTATTTCGCGCCAATTATGGTGGGGACACCGAATTCCGGCTTGGTATGATAATCAAGGTAATGTCTATGTTGGTCGTGACGAAGCTGAAGTTCGCCGTGAAAACGGTCTATCTGCTGATATCGAGTTATCACAAGATGATGATGTACTTGATACTTGGTTCTCATCAGCGCTGTGGACATTCTCAACCTTAGGTTGGCCAGAAAAGACCGATGATTTAGCGACTTTCCATCCAACTAATGTTCTTGTAACTGGTTTTGATATTATCTTCTTCTGGGTCGCAAGAATGATTATGATGACGATGCATTTCATCAAAGATGAACATGGCAAACCTCAAGTACCTTTTAAAACAGTTTATGTAACTGGCTTGATTCGTGATGAAGAAGGGCAGAAAATGTCAAAATCTAAAGGGAATGTTATTGATCCTTTAGATATGATTGATGGAATATCACTTGCCGATTTATTAGAAAAACGTACTGGTAACATGATGCAACCACAGCTTGCTGAAAAAATTGCCAAACGTACTGAAAAACAGTTCCCTAATGGCATTGAAGCCCACGGTACCGATGCATTACGTTTTACTTTAGCGGCACTGGCGTCCACTGGTCGTGATATTAATTGGGATCTAAAACGTTTAGAAGGTTATCGTAATTTCTGTAATAAACTATGGAATGCTAGCCGTTATGTATTAATGAACACTCAAGATCACGATTGTGGATTTAAAGGTGGTGATTTAGAGTATTCATTAGCGGATAAATGGATCTTAGCGGAGTTTAATCAAACGGTGAAAACATACCGCGAAGCATTTGATACTTATCGTTTCGATTTAGCGGCTAATATCTTATATGAATTTACTTGGAATCAGTTCTGTGACTGGTATTTGGAGTTAACCAAATCAGTATTAGCTAATGGCGAGCAAAATCAACAACGAGCAGCTCGTCATACGTTAGTAACAGTCCTTGAAGCACTCTTGCGTTTGGCTCATCCAATCATTCCATTTATAACTGAGGCTATTTGGCAAAGTGTAAAACCATTAATGGCCATCAAAGCAGATACTATTATGTTACAACCAATGCCTGCCTTTGATAGCAAATTAGCTGATAATGAAGCAGTTGCTGATATCAATTGGATTAAAGATGCCGTTATCGCTGTTCGCAATATTCGTGCTGAAATGAATATTGCACCAAGCAAACCGTTACAATTATTGATTAGAAAAGCATCGCCGACTGTGCATCGCATTATTAGTGACAATGTCACATTTATTGAGTCTTTAGCAAGATTATCCGAAATTGTCTTGTTAGATGAAGGTGAGGCAGGGCCATTATCGGTAACCAAATTGGTTGATGGTGCAGAGTTACTTATTCCAATGGCTGGTTTGATCAATAAAGATGATGAGCTAGCTCGTCTTGAAAAAGAAATAGCTCGCATTGAAGGCGAAATTGCACGTATTGATAACAAGCTTTCCAATGCCAGCTTTGTTGATAAAGCACCAGCAGCTGTAGTGGCTAAAGAGAAAGAAAAACAACAAGGCTATGTGGCTGACAAAGCTAAATTACAAGAGCAGTATGAAGCAATAAAAAGTCTTTAGTTTGAAAAAAAAACTCTCGTTGTTACGAGAGTTTTTTTAGACCTGATAATATTAGAATTTATAACCAACACCAATCATGGCAACCCATGGATCAAGTTTATACTTGGCCGTTACTTTGGTATCACCTAAATGAGTTTTAGCTTTAGTTTCAATATCGATATAACGTAATTGAGCATTGATAAGCCAATTTTCAGTAATGTTATAATCAGCACCAACTTGCGCAGCTAATCCCCAAGAGCTATCCAAATCTAAACCATGAAAACCTGCATTTTTAGCATCGCCACTCAGTTTTTCATCAAAGAAGAAAGTATAGTTAACGCCTAATCCCACATAAGGTTGGAACTCATAGCTACTATCAAGTGGGTAAAATACAGCACTTAATGTTGGTGGTAAATGCTTAATTTTACCAAGATGAGCACCCGCTAAACCAGTAGAGTTGCCCCCTCCAAGTTTTACACGATGACTAAATGGGGTTGCGGCGAGTAGTTCAATACCAAGATTATCAGTCACCATATACTGAAAGTTTAAACCGAGCTGTGTGTCCTTATCTGCCTTAGCCTTTAAATCACTTTTGGCTCCGCCTACTTTAACATGATCACTTGAATCTTTTGGGTGAACGTAAACAGGACCACCACGGACGATGATTTCATTTGCATGATGTGCATAAGCCATAGAACTTGCTAAACCCATTGACATGAGCATTGCAATAGAAGATATTTTCATTTTTGCCTCCTCGTTTTACTTCTAATCCATAATTTATAAATATGCAAAAAATGGAATTTTATTTAATGTTTTTCAGATTTTATGTCTAAAATTATTTTATTAGTATAACTCTTTTAATATTAAAAAAATATCATAATAAATTTGATAATTCTGCAATTTAGTTCACATTTTAAAAAAATGCCAATCATAATTTGCATTGTTTATTAAGTTTATATACAATAGCTCCAATTCTTTCGTGGGTTGTTAGCTCAGTCGGTAGAGCAGTTGACTCTTAATCAATTGGTCGCGGGTTCGATCCCCTCACAACCCACCATTTACCAGCGTCATCCAAAACGATGATAACGCTTCTTAAAAAATAATTATTGATTTATTAAGACGTTACATATACTCTTTCTCCTTTATAAAGTTGAATCATAGATTTCTGATGATTCTCAATGGCACGTTATAATCATTTAAGTATATAAATTTCAGATGTTTTCACTCACTACAGGTCAAGCAATTCTAATTCTTGTAATAGCTGCACCGTTTTGTTTTTGGTATATCTATTTACCGATTCTTCTCATAGGTATTTTTCTGCTCTGTTTCAATAGAAAGAAGCGGGAAAATCAGGAAAATAAATTTTATTACAAGGTTGGTAAATTATTAATCGGCTTTATCATTGTTAGCATAATTTTTTCATTATTAAGTTTTTTGTGTTTGCTTAGTAGCTGAACCTTTTTTGAGATAATGCTGTAAGATGATAGTATTGAATGCTAATTGAAGTACAGGTATTTAATTGAACTATTTGTTCTATGTATGAGATTAAATAGACTACCAAAATCTTTTAGTTGGCTATTTGTATTTTATCAAAAATTATGAGCAATTGTCGTGCTGATTAACATATTAAATAGTTTAGCTTGATTATAAAAAGTCCTGAATCAACTGTATAAATCAATGAAAATTGATAATTACATTAAGCTACTCATCACTCGAAAAGTAATATACTAAAATGTAATCCGCTTTCTTTTAACTTTTTACTTTATTATTGAGGAGTGATATATTACATCAAGGTGTTGGGTGGATGATAAACATTGTATGTTTAATCGGTATTTTTTAAATAGCTCTTTTCTGATCCCCTTATACCACAGCATTTATTCTATTTTTTCCTGAATTGTGTGATTATTGAGTTTTTATTGATCATTTTTACACTAAGATTTGTGGTGAGTCTTCATTTTTTATTTCAACCAACTTATGAGTCATAATATGAATTCATATCTATTACTTTTTATTGCGATTATTTGTGAAGTGATTGCAACTTCTTCGTTAAAACTTTCTAACGGCTTTACGCATTTGTTGTATTCAATAATTACCATTATTGGTTATAGTGCGTCGTTTTATGTTCTTTCATTGGCCTTAAAAACCATTCCTGTCGGTATCGCTTATGCAATTTGGTCTGGAATTGGGATTGTGTTTATTAGTTTAATTGCCTGGATATTTATGAAACAAACATTAGATCTTGCCGCTTTAATTGGTATGGGATTTATTATGTTTGGTGTGGTCATTATTAATCTTTTTTCAAAAGTTGCAGCGCATTGATGGAAAAAAGTTGCTGGTTGACCACTGAGTCACCAGCAAAAATTCATTGATTAAATAGGATAAAACGATGAAATAAGATTCGATGACAAGTTTTATTCTGGTTTAATGAGATCTTTGATAAACATCACGTGATATTCTATTTTGTTACCTTTGCTAAAAACACTGATTTTTCATTCTGAAAATAGTTATTTCAATGATTTTATACTTAACCGTCTTGTATCTAAATGGCTATTTAGTTGCAAGTTGTCATGATTCATAGCGTTAAGTGCCTTTTTAGATAAATTATCTTTGCCAATTCTTTTTCTTTTTAAAACGTTTTCGGGTTAAGCTAGCAAAGGCATAATGATTTTACCTAATTTCATTTTTTAGGCTGCATGTTTTGGGCGATTAACTGCTTTAATCGTCTGATTTCGTTAATTAACTCAGGTATATCTTGTCTTGCATGGGCGATAAAGTCTTGATCGTTATTTGTTGCACCAATTAGTTCAATATCCTCACCACGCTCGTGTTCATTCCCCGTCATAATAAAATTGCTACCACTGCTATGATCACGACCTTCCACGTACGATTGCCATGGACCAGGTGCTGCACTATCACATCGGTTTTGAATTAGGTTTAATTCATCGTCCGATAGGCGGTTAGATTGATTGATTATCTGTTTGGTAAAATCATTATAAATTTGAACAATTTCAATTCTATTACTCGTTTTACAGCGATTCATTAACCGATTGGTTAAATCTGGAAAATCTAAAATAGCCAATAGCTGCACCATTTTGCGGTAGATAATTTGATCATGATCATCAATATAATCATTTAATAGATTGATTATTTGCTGATTAATATAGGGATTGCTTTTCAGCTTTAGTAAAATGTCTTGTGCAAGAATACAGTTATCATTCTTATTATCTAATGCGATAGCAATAATGCTTGGTAGTAAATGGCTTAGCTGTTCATCCTTTAATTTACCCTCACCGATTAATCTTAATGCGACAACTTGTTGCGATGATAAATTCAGGGCGATTTGAAGCTGCATTAAAAAATCTGGACATTGCCAAAAATTGTTCTTAGCGGTTAACAGATCTTGTTCTGCCTGATTTAACGCAAGCCACTCTTTAGCATTAATAAGATATGTTTGTTGTAATTCTCTTATTTTTGGGGTTAAAGCAAAGCAATTATCTAAAGGTTGATTTGTTGCCGCCCAATAATGAATTAGCTGCCAATGTAGTTGATAATGGCTATAGAGTACCTTCAATAATTGAAAAATTATAGGATTGTTTTGGTTAGGATTTTCAGATAATAAATCATTGCATATGTTAAGACACAAATTCATGAGTATCTGTTTTTGTACCGTTGAGTAATTATTATTAAGATAAACGTATAAATATTTCGCTAACCACTCAGACGTTCGATATTTAATTGGGACTTCATATTTCCAGTCTTGACTAAAGGTATCAATAAAGGGGAAATCTAAGTCTTGGCATAATTTAGCTAATTCACTCATTTTTTATTCTTTTATAGAATGATTGTTATTTCATTATAACCAATTGTTTTACAATTGAAATATTATATATTCTGTTTATTTTTTTGATAAATAATTGAGCACCCCTAGATCAAATAAAGGTAATTTGTAATTTATTTTATTAATTTAAGATTGACCGGATTAGCCAGTTCGATAATCAATTGAAAATTGGCGCTTGATTCAACCATAATTGATTGGTCAGTTAATGATAATACTTTGATAAAAGGATTCGATTTTTCAAAATATATCACCCAAATTAAATCCTGATTAGCCGATAGATAGGCAATAAAACCTTCTGAACCATAACTTCCTTCTCCTATAATGCATTGATCACCATTAGCAAGGAAGATTTTATCGAAAATATCAATATTGGTTAAATTATCGGCGTCGTTATTTAAAATAACATCAAGGTCAAATTGTTCACCTATCTGAATTGATAATTGCGGAAAAAATACCGCATTGAGCGCAATAGATTGACCACTGGCAAAATAAATACCGTCTTTAATTGGCAATTGTTGCTTGTGCCATAATTCCACTATTTTAGTCATAAAATCATCCTTTTCTATCTATCTAGCAGCTTGGCTTAGAGCGAGTTCAAAGACAAAATTGATAAGCTCTCGCCCATTTGTAGCGATTTTTAAGCAAGCCTATTTTTACTTAGTAAATATTATTGACCTTGATTCTCAAATGTTAAATAACCGCAACATACAAAGCGCTATAAAATATCTTCATTATCTATAATCATAAAAGATTAATGATATAAAGTGTTGGCAGATTATTGCAAATATTGATGACGATAGCTTTTAAGTAGAAGATAAATCAAGTAATTGCGTATCAATGTGATAAATACTCAATCGAGTTAAAATTTGATTATCGCTATCCAGATAACCAATAGATAAAATATCGGTAATCTTTCGCTCTAAATATTTCATTATATCGATCGCTAACAGCATTAAGTCCAGTTTTGATTAATTGTCTGAATTAGATAAATGATATTATTTTAAACTTGAATTTTAATCATCATAACGAGTTATTTTTGGAAATGATAATTTCATTCACTTTCCTTGTGTAATTACCGAAAAATATATCAAGTTATTAAAAACATAAAAGAGAGTAAAAAAGTTATTCATAATACCCCTACAAAAATAGGTGACTTAAGTATATACTCATAAAAATTTAAGTCGCTATTCTATCCGATGCCATTATTCCAAATAATGAAAGTATCTGGTATTGTGCCAATTTCTCAGTTAAGGATCATTGAGTATGATTTTAGGTAATATTAATCATTTAGGGTTAGTCCCTTATTTACCCGCCAAAATAAAACAATCCATTGAATATGTAAAAGACAATGTTAATAGCAATACCCCTGTTGGTCGTTATGATATTGACGGTGATAATATGTTTTTTATGGTGTCTGATAATTCATCAAGATATATTCATGAAGCAAAGCCTGAATACCATAAAAAATATATTGATGTGCAAATTGTTTTAGCGGGTCAAGAAGGGATGGCTATTTCTACTTTACCTCCTTATACTCAAATTTTAGATGATAAAATCGCTGAAAATGATATTGCTTTTATCGAGACGCCAAAAGAAGAAACCATGTTAATATTACAACCGAACGATTTTATTGTTTTTTTACCTAATGAAGTGCATAAACCGCTTTGTGCTGTCGATAATAAGATTGCAACGGTTCGAAAAGTTGTGGTAAAAATCGCATTGGATTATTTATAAATAGAAGTAAGGATTTTAGGTAGCACTATGACAACAAAAATCGCTGTTATTGGCGAATGTATGATTGAACTTTCGATAAAACAAGATTCAACAACCCGCAGCTTTGGAGGCGATACACTTAATACGTCGGTTTATTTATCTCGTTTATTAAAAAATAAAGATTTTTCGATTCACTATGTGACTGGATTAGGAACTGATCCTTTCAGTCAAGAAATGCTTGATAGCTGGCAAAAAGAGCAGATCCAAACCGATCTTGTGCAAAAAATGTCTGATAAAATGCCTGGGCTTTATTCGATTGTGACCGATGAACATGGCGAACGCTCATTTTATTATTGGCGTAATGATGCAGCGGCTAAGTTTTGGTTAAAGACGACTCAAACTGAAAGTATCACCCAGCAAATAGCTCACTATGAATATGTTTATTTGAGTGGCATTAGTATCGCCATATTAGATGCTGAAAGTATTCTGAAATTATTGGATTTATTAAAACGCGTTAAAGCCAATGGTGGTAAAGTGATTTTTGATAATAACTTCCGTCCGCGCTTATGGCGTAGTCTTGATTTAGCGCGTAGCGTATATGCCGATATTCTATCTTACACCGATATTGCATTTTTAACGCTAGATGACGAAGATCTATTATGGGGCAAACTACCATATGAACAAGTCATTGACCGTACTAAAAACTTTGGTGTGACAGAAATTGTGATTAAACGTGGTAGCGATAGTTGTATTATCGAATCAGCCGAAGGACGTTTTGATGTACCTGCTAATAAAATAGCCAAAGAAAAAGTGATTGATACGACAGCTGCAGGCGACTCATTTAGTGCCGGTTACCTGGGTGCACGTTTAAGTGGGCAAAATCCTGCGCAATCAGCATTGCAAGGGCACCTTGTTGCCGGCACTGTTATTCAGTATCGTGGGGCTATTATTCCTTTGGATGCTACGCCGACATTAATTGAAAATTAGCCAATAAAACGGTCAATAATGACCGTTTTTTATACCACAATAACGTAAATTAATATATTAGTTATAAAATATTAAATGCTAATTTTTAGGGTTAAATAAATAGATTAGGGCAATATTGCAAAAGAACGTACCGGAAAACCTGAGGCATTATTGGGTTTGGCTACGATATTAAAAATAACTGCTCCTTTGGTTGGCAATTGATCTAAATTGGTCATTAACTCAACTTGATAAGTATCTTGCTCTAAAACATAGTATTCACCCTTTAACGCATTATTTTCTCGAAATGCTTTCGCAGAGTCAGTATCAAACGTTTCGTGACCAATAGCTTTAATTTTACGCTCTTCAAATAAAAATTTTAATGCATCAATTCCCCAGCCTGGAATTTGATTGTTTCCTTCTATATCTTTATTTTCCATTGCTGATTGTGAAGGCCATT
This sequence comes from Gilliamella sp. B3464, assembly GCF_026536145.1. Classification (NCBI taxonomy): domain Bacteria; kingdom Pseudomonadati; phylum Pseudomonadota; class Gammaproteobacteria; order Orbales; family Orbaceae; genus Gilliamella; species Gilliamella sp. B3464. Next base: position 152,318 of record NZ_JAFNOQ010000004.1, read on the forward strand.
TCTTACTCCAGTCTGTTCGCAGTGCGACAAAACTACCCGCTTCAATTTGTCCGTGTTGTTTTTCAAAAGCTAAAACATCATCTTTAGAAAAAGAAAAGTTGGGATCTTGTTCTGCGCGTTTAGATTGATCGATTACGATTAATGGTAATACTAATTCTTGTAATTCAAGTTCATGCAAATACCGAGTATTAGGAACAAAATGAATTGGTGCATCTAAGTGGGTACCATATTGACCAGCGAAACTAAAATTCTGTGCTAAAAAGCCGTCGCTATGATCGAACAGCGTTTTTATTTCAGCAGGTTTAAACATAAAAAAATGGGGAGAATTGTGATCGAATGCATGAGTTAAATCTACCCATTTTTTCGATTTTAATAAATTTAATGCTTGCAAGACTTCGTTATTCAAAATAGCTCCTTTTTTTAAAAAAATGTATGATTGGTTTATTGTAAGGTGAGTAAATTCTCTAAACTAATAATTTTCAGTTATAAAAATATAATTTTTATGAAATAGAACATGATAAATAATAACAGAATGATGAGATAAATGGGATATAACAAAATAAACAGGGAAATAATGAAATTGTTTTTTGAAAAAATGTTACTAAATATGAAATAAAAAACTACCTAAAAAATTTTGCTCTAAAAATTGATTAGGCATCGTTGAAATTAAATAAGGTTGGTTGTTTTTCTTTTATCATTCGTTTATGAACTCGGTCAATTACTTTCCTGATACCCCGTTCCGTCATATTATATTTTTGGCTTAGTTCTGCATAGTTGTTACCTTTAAATGCATCATAGATTTGTAGATCACGTTGGTTAAGTTTGAAGATATAATCACGCGGAAACGTGAAGTTTTGACCTCCAAAAAGTTCTGAAATTGTATTTGCAATATTATCACCGAGTTGTGCTGCAATATCTTCAGGTAAACCGTAATCCATCGCATCGTTAGCTACAGATAATGATACGTGTGTGAGTAATTCATGACGTTTAATTGACATTGCAGACTTAGTCATAATTTACGCTCCTGTTTTCTTCTTATACCAATCTAGTGCGCCTGGTATATTTTTTTCTAACTTACTAAAATCAACGCCTGTTCTGTACATCTGCTCAAAATATTCTTCGTTACTACTACGAATAGGTTTGTCTTCTTCTTTATGCTCAATGTATGCAAATAAATGCTTAGTAGAATCATAAACTGACTTTAGATAATTATGATTTTTGAATGGTTTGTATTCACCCAGTGCACGTTTAGCATGAATATTATTAACGGTTTCTCTTAATGCATGTGCCAGATGCCTACTTGGTTGAAAATGTTGTAGCACTTCGTTTATCAAATTTACTGCTCGTGTGTTACTTAAATTTGATTTTTTTGTACGAAATAAACCAATATATGCGATCATAGGTTTAGCGCAGCCATAACTTAAATTACTTACCAATCTTAGTAGTTCTCTGCCAGAATCATCCTCCATCAATGCTTCTAAATTAATTTCGTTATGACAAATAGGGCAACGTGTTAGCTTCATTCTCTATCCTTTATATGCGAGCCAGCCAATTTTTAAGGCTTTCAATAACTCTCATCGCTTGAGCGGTATTCAACCAATCCATCACTTCAACACCAGTAATACGTTTTACATATGAATTAATGGCTTTTTCTGAGCGATTTTTTACTTCACCTGCATCAGCTAGTTCCAGCCATAATGAGCGTATTTTTTTATGAACTAGTTCTGTAGCAGTTATCTTCCCCGTTTTTTTTGATGATTTAACTTTAAAACCTTTTAATTTCATGTTGTTTAGGATTTTTTCCAGTTCCCAAACGGTCATATCCTTGGTACTAGTTTTTTTAGTTACATTCAGTAATAGATGACGATATGTATCGTCATCAAGATTAAGTTGAGATTTTGCAATATGAATCAGCTTGATGGATTTAGATTTCATCTATTTAACCCCTATTAATGATGGAGAATAACCTGAACTTGACACGCCATGATTCAACTGAGCATTCTTACCTTGATAATACCCAATAAATTGTGCAGAATCCGAACCATTACATTTTTTAGCATCTCTAACCTTAGCAGGTGATAAGTCTTTGGTCTTTCTATATTCAGCTAATAGATTTAGTTCTTCATCAGTCATTGCAAAATCTTCAATTAATTGATAAACACCATTAACCCAGCCAACACAGAACGCATCAGCTCGGTTGATTTTAGTGATTTTTTTACAATTACCATTTTGTTGCGATAAAAATTCTTTTCGAGCTTTAACTAATTGAACACTTAAAACGTCAAATGTATAAGCTGCCAATTGTGGTCGTTCTCTAAGTCCATAAAATGAAACCTTTCGTTTATTGTTTTCCCAAGTAAAATAAGCTCGCACACCAAATGCGCTTGAAATGATACTTACTAATATTGAAAAATATCTTGGTGGTTTTTCTGCATTTGACGGGGCATGTTTTGACACATGTTCCTCAATTTCAGATAATTCCACATCTTTATTACTAATATTATGTTTTACCATCAATTTGATGGCTTGATTCATTGCAATAGCAGCTTCGTGAGGGTTTGTTGATTTTGCTAAAGCTAAAAGTTTTTTGATTTTTTCAATATACTTTTCATTTTTATCTGTCATATTAAAACCTAAAAAATTACCCAACCAATAAACCAAACAAAAAATATAAAAGCACTAACACAATACATAATGATGAACTTACAAATATGCTTTTCTAACAATCGAATAATGTGCTTTTTCAATATTCCAATTAGCGTTAATTTTCTATATTTGTCATAGAGTTCATCATAAAGCTTTCCATCAATATAGCCTTGTCCATTGACCCCATGCATATATGCACGGATATGACTAATTGATACTTGGTAATCAGGCATATAACGTTTTGGATTAGAAAACTTATTTATTTCCATATAGACTTGTCTCCTTCAAATGAAAGTATTTCTGCACTAATCAACATAGATTTTAACCAGTCATATTCATCTTCATCTTCATCCCACGTTTCTAGCTCATTGCCTTCAATATCTTTCATAATTAAAATAGCAGGTTCTTGATCTCCAAATAGTTGTTCGTACAAAACTTCAATAGCCCAATCGATGGCAGGGATCCCATAACGATTGATCTTTACATCAACAATAGTCTCGTATCTGTATTGCCAAATACCAAATACGAGTTTAATTTTTTGCTCTGCCGCACGCAGATTTGCTATATAATTTGGGTCAAAATTGATATTATTAGCCATTTGTTAATTCCTCTAGCTCGTCAATGATGCGATCTGCTTCAAATTCAGATAAACCGCGTAATTTGCAGTACTGAATAAAATTAGCTACGTTATTGAGTAAAAACAGATACACAATTAAATAATCTTGTGTTTGCATATTTACACAACCTCCTGTTCAAATGGCACTATCGCAAAATCTTCAATATCTTTTTTGATAGTGATGCCGGGAACATGAGCAACAACGTTTGGTTCATTCAAAATGGCGTCTTTGTTGATCTCTTCTTTTGTCCGAATAAAACGATTTAATCCTAAACTTTTGAGCGATTCAATAACTGTTTCTATTCCACGAATAACACATGACGGAGGGCGATTACGCCATTGAACTTCGCCAGTTGTTAGATTGGCAGATTTGACTTTTCCATTATTGGTTAATTCATCCCTGTTTGCTTCGCACCAAATTTGAATACCTTTTTGTATTTCTGTCGACTTCTTTTTTAATACTTCAATACTGGATGAATAGCTTCCTGTTATATCAGCAATTTTGTCGTTCATTTCGGTTTCTAATCGGGTTAATTCACGCTGTATATCGCCTAAATATTTAATAGCTTCTGACGCTTGCTTTTTAGATTGCACAACATAGATTGATGCGCTAGCTTTAATATGTTTTTTAGTTTTTATCATTTCTATAGCTCCTCTTAGATTAGTGCAACCGACTAATATCGCGTTCTTTCCATACAATACGACAACCAGCTAATTCAAATTGACCAAACCGATAATAACCTTCATGCCGATAATATGTTGCTTGCCCTGCGGCTATATATTTATTGCATTTGGGGTGGTGTTCAATTTCAACCGTAGGTCTTGAAAGTGAATCATGATAAAAACCAATAACTGTCAACTCTTCATTTGATAATGCATTGATTGCTTTATTAACAGCATTTATTCCATTATTGATTACGTGGTTATTTTTCATTAGATATCTCCCCGATCTTTTATACATTCAACAATCACTTCATCTGTAACTTTCGGGGCACCTATACGTGCAGCTAGATTTAATGCGTTAGAAACTAAGTTATTTACTGCTAATGGGTAACACAATGACCGCACTTGCTTTTCACCACGTCGAGTTGATGCAACTCTTAATCGGTTAATGATTTCGTTAAATGCAGACGAATCAAATAATGTTGTATAGTCCATATTGATGCGAGCGAATTTATGTTTGATATATTCTTCAACTTTAAAATCTAATGGTTTTAGATTAACCACTTCACAACGTTGCACAACTTCACGAACTTCAGGATTATATTCTGATAATTTGGTTTGTAGTTCTGTTTGTCCAATTAGAATTATTGATATTAATTTTTTAAAACCTTCTTGCAGTTCATAAAATCGCTTTAGGTGCTTTAGCGTTGGAATTGGTAATCCGTGTGCTTCTTCAATAATTAACAGATGTTTACGACCTGATAGCGCACTATTTTTCAGTAATTCGTGCATTTGCCTTGCGCGGGCTTCTGCACTACGTTTTGGTTTAGCTTGGGGATTGATAGCGCTTATAATTGCACTACTTATATCCATACTTTTGAGCGATTTTCCTTTAACCTCATTGTCTTCTAAACCTAGTACATAAGGCTCGATAACAGTGATTGGTTCATGATTAATATTGATCCAATCAATTAAATCATGTCGCAATGTCGATTTACCGCTTCCCGATTCACCTATCACTGACAGCATTCCACCATGCTTGGCTGTTTGACGCATTGCTGCACGAACGTAACGGATATCATCAGATAGATAAACATCAGCGTCTTCGGTCATTTCGTCAGTGAACGGGTCACGAGGAATGCGAAAATGTGCACGCGCATCTCGATTTATAGTTTGTTTTCGTAGTAACATATAGGCTGACTCCTTTGTTAAATGTTCATTTTCATTTGAGTCAACTGGCACAGCGTCGTCCGCCAAGATTTCGGCTGTGTCAGTTTCTTCTTCAAAAATATTTAGTAAATAATCATTGCTTAAACCTAATTTTATTAATGCTTTTTCAATCTTCTGCTCTAGTTCTTCATGTTTAATAGAGCGTGGCCAAATATTGTGATTAACGAGCTGGTTAATTACTGCTTGGCTGATTGAATTTCCTTTATAATCAATATGTTTAGCGAGTTGCGCCTGTTTGATATTGAATTGCTTCATTACGCTTTTTAATTTCAACATTATTTAACACTCCTAAAACCTGTTGTACCGTCTGCGATTGCTGTAACGGGCGTTGTAAATGTACGAATCAGTGATTCTAACGAATCTTCAGGCACACCATCTTGATAACGTGCAGATAGCCACTTATTTTCATCTATTGTTAATCTACGACCGATTGAACTAGTAATGCGCATTAATGCTGCTGTTAGCGTTAATGTTGTTATAGCTGGCTTTAAATGTTCCGGTGTTTCAATTTCATTGCCTTTTTGTTCAAAATAGGCTGGATGATTTATATCACCTAGATAACTCAGTGTATTGAGCTTGCCATCAAACGGTGCTATTTGTTTTTGTTTCGCTTTTTTGATTTCATCTTCGGTCATGTCAGGGTATGCCACTTGATCCATCGCTTTTGCTGCTTGTTCAATTTCGGTATCACCTTTAGATTTATATTCCTCGCCAATAACTGGCGCATCTAAACGTTGTCCAAACTGATCAAAATTGCGATCAGGCTCAATACGATAAATCAGTGCCTCTCCGTCATAACGCGGTACTTCAATTTGGATTGCGCAATCACCGTAAACTAATGAACGCACACTAACTTTATCTTTAACAGCAACGCCATCTAAGCCTTTTAGACTATAGATTAATGATGATTCTGATTGTGGATGTTTGAAGCTAATGCTTAAATCTGCTTTCACTTGTCGCTGTTGTTCACGACTTGCCATTAATGCTTGGCAAATTTCTACTGACGGCAATATTCGTAATTGTTCTGCTTTAATATGTTGCCATAGGCTTTGACGTGAGATAGGCTCTGATAATCCTGTACGACGCAAACGTGTATCTTGCCCAGGTAAACGATTAGCGTTATAGGCTTCTGCCCAATTCATTGCTGCGTGATTTAATTCATCAATACTGCTAACGGGTTGGAACCTCAAACGGCTTTCGAACTGTGTTTCGATAATATTATTGGCATTTTCAACACCACCTTTGGCACGCGCATTACCTGCCTCGTGCTCAAGGTATTTCACTTCCAAATGGTCCAATAAGTTTTTGATAGCTGATGAAGTATTGGATGAACCTTTATCCCAGTAAAGCAGCTGTGGTACACCATGAAATAAACGTCCATCTTGCTTACCCCACGCAAACATTAAAAATTGGAATAATGAATGTTGGTTTTCGCCAGCAGCTTCAACATACCACGGTATAATCATGCCAGATGCACGGTCATACAATGTGTAACGCCAAACTTTGTATTTAACTTTTGCGTAGTTTTCTAACTTGTTTTTATAAAAATCTCGGTCCCGCATAATATGTTGTTTATTTTTCATGTAATAAATCAAACATAGTGACGGATCGATTTCGTGAACGTGGTTTGGGTGTAATGCACGCAATGATTGCACAGGGTTAGCAACTTGTTGTGCTTTCGCATTTAACTTTCTTTGTCGCATTAAACGATTTAGCGTTGCATTACTCACATTAATCTCATGCCCGTTTTGCTCTAATATGCCCCGCGCTGTAGTTGTAAACATGGTTTGTTTGCCATTATCACGCACTGATTCACGACTCATTGTTGCCAATGCTAACAATGAATCAGTTGAAACAGACATTTTTCCCTTGTCTTTTCTGGCTTTACGCTCACTTGACCAACCGCAAACTGTTTTTAATTGTCTGTAGATTGTTTGTCTTGAAACCCCCAAAAATACTTGTGCTTCATCCAATATTGGTCCACGTTGACCGTGACCAACATTATCCAATTTGATAGCAACATTATTTAGATATTCACGAATATTCGGCGTTATCATCTTTTTGACCTTATATTAATAATTCGTCTCAATTTCATTGGGATTTATTTCAATATCATCACTAAAATTATTCCAAAAATCGTTATATATACGTTTACTCTGTGATGATGTTAATTTTAATGACTGATACAATACTGTTAGCGTTATAACTAATGCCTCAGGTAGTTGATAATGGTGTTCTGGATCATAAGAATCATCATTTTCAATAATCTCTTTTTGTAGATTATCTACAATTTTTAAATATTGTCGTTGCTGTTCCAGTAATTCATCTATACGTGATTGTGTTTCTGCTATTTGTTTCTTAAACGGCTCTAAACGTTCATCTAGTGGTACGGTTTTCATTTCAAATTGTGCAAGTTTTATTGCTAGTTCTTCTTTTTCTTTTGCTACATCAGCATTGCGTTTGCTAAGGGCTTTATAATCCGCTTGTAAATTACTATTTTCTTTTTTGAGCTGCTCTTTTTCTTTATTATTTTTAGCGATAAACTCTTCTGCTAATTCAACTAATGATTCTTTATCACCCGATTTTGCCACTTCAATTAATGCTGTTTTTTGGTCTTCGGGCAACTTGCGATATTGGCGTAATTCACGGTAGCCAATGCCCATGCGAGACATAGACTCAAGGGCTTCTTCGCCTAATATCCTTAGATTAGCAATATCATCATCAACTTTAACTCGTGACATTCCCAATAATTGACAAAATTCTTCCCATGTACCAGAAAAAAGTAAACCGTTTACGTTTTTGCGACCTTTTAAATTTTTATACAATTGATTTTCTTTAACATATGCTAATTTCGAAACGTAAACCGTTTTCGAAAATTGGCTGAATGAGTCAGCCATTTGAACTTGCCCCAAAAGCTGATTAACTAGATCCCGTTCTTCGTTATATTCACTTTGAATAGTAGTCATGGTATTCATTGCATCATTAATCCCTTGCTCATCAATTGCTGGTAGTTCAATTTCGTCTTTAGTTGGATTTGCTGTTCTTGCCATTTTGGTTATCCTTATCTTGCGCCAGCCGTAATACGCTGATTGATTTCTGTTATTTGGTCTTGCATGTTAGTGATGTGAATTGCATGCGCTTGTGCTATTTGTAACATTTGCACACTATGAGCAAACAAACCATTATCTAGCTTAATTACTAGTCCTTCCTCGATTAGTGTTTGAAGTGAACGCGTTACATTAACAGGTGATTCATTGATCATCTTTGCGATATCGCCATTAGATAACCCCGTTAATGTATAACCTTTAAGCGCTTTTAGTACCTTAAGTATTCGAGTGCCAGACGTTGAAATTTGTGATTTATGCATGTTTTTCGCCCTTTTTCTATATGTGAAAAACTGTTACAATCGGTATTAATAGGCTTGTTTTAAGCCAAGTTTTACTGCTATATCGTGTGTTTTACCGCGATGAGCACGACTTAAACCATTTAAAACGTTATAAACAACAACGGGATGGTAACCATTTTCAATCGCCCAAGATTTGATCGTTTTACCTTTTTGTTGAAATTGTTGTTTAACTTGTTCGGGAGTGAGAACTTTAGACATTTTTAGCTCCTTTTGATATAAGTTATTAATAAGTGATTTATAAATTATATGTTATATATTGTGACTTTTAAATCACAAAGTCAAGGGGTTTTTGTGACTATTACATCACCAAAAGATAGAATTAAAGAAGAACGAAAAAAATTAAAATTAACTCAATCGGCAATTGCTGAATTGTTTGGTATTAAGCGTGAGACATGGAGTAGATATGAAGCAGGTATTATATCGCCCGGTATGGAAGTACTAATTGCATTTTCTAAAATTGGTGCTGACATTCAATATATTTTAACCGGAGAAAAACAAGTTGGTCTAATTTTATCTAGAGAAGAAAAAGAATTAATTGAATTATATCGTAATGCACCATTAACAATTAAAGCTGCTGCACTGGGAGCTTTAACAGCAGGAACTGCTCAGCAAACATCCGCCAAACAAATTTTTAACGGAAATATAGCTGGTCAAGTTTCTGCAGAAAATATTTATAATAATATTGGAGTGAAAAGGAAAAGGTGAGATTATGGAGCAATATTTTAATCATACTGTCGGACAAGTTGCAGCAAATAATATCTATAATGTTTACATTGAGCTAAGAAACAAAAAGTTAGATATTAGTGAATTATCTTTACAACGCTTGTTACTAGCTGTTAATTATATAAAACAAGAAAATAAACTAATAGCTAAAAAAAAATTTTTTAACCTTCCTAGTTTTGGTATTTTAATTGTTTCTCTAGCTTTAATATTTATAACGGGTATGAATTTATACTCTATCATTTCAAACGGTCTTCTAATCCACAGCCCTCTTTTCCCTGAAAATTTACTTTTAATAATTACGATGTCCGCTTTTATCTTGATTTCAATTTTAGCTCGAGCTTTATATACTAAAACCAAGTATTTACACCCAATTTTATCTGAAAATAATCAGATTATTTATGAGCTAGAACTCGAAATTCAAAAAAGGAAATTAAGGGGTGAAAAATGAAAATAATAAATAAAATAAATTGGTTATTTTGTACTTCAATTATATTTAGCGTTTTTTTATTAGTTGGCTGTGATTCTCACCCAGAATATGAGGGAAAAATAAAAAACTATATGATGGGTAAACTGAAAGATCCAGATAGTGCACAATATATATTTAAAGGCTATATGCAAGGAAAAATAGATGGTCATGATGCAACTGTTTATGTTGTATTTATTAATGCTAAAAATGGGTATGGTGCTTTTACTGGTTATAAAGAATATGAATTTGCAATCTACAAAAATCCATCTGAAATAAGTGGATTACTTTTATCCCAAGGTGGTGTTGAGGAAGTTAGCCATTTAACAAACACAGATAGATTTGAAGTTATTGAGAAAATGAAGATTATTGATGGTTAATCTATAATATTAAAAAAGCCTTTAAAGCAGGCTATTTAAATAAATAGGACTGAGTATAAATAAATTAAATTTACTAATTTTATGTTTAGCTTTAGTTTTAACTGGCTGTGCTACTAAAAATTACGGTCGTCAGGGAGAATTAACTCAATATGAAAAAGACACCATGACTTGCCGTGAAATAGCACTTGAATCAGCAAAAGTTCAAGGTTTTATTGAACATGTTGAGAAAGAAAGCAAATTTGATGGACGTTCTGTGTTATCGTTTTTAGGTGATTTTGGCGTTGGTAATGTTATCGAAAAAGGCGAAGCGCTGAAAAGTGCGAATAGACGTTTAGATCAATTAAAAGAAGTTGAAAAGCAGAAGAATTGTGATGAATAAGAAATGTTTTTTATAGAAGGGATAAAATAATGGCAAATCAAACAGAATTTTCAATTGTATATGGCGGTGATGCTTATTCTGATAACCAGATTGATGCAAGAACGCTTGGTAATGCTCTTTCTTCTTTAGCTTCACTCATAGAGCATTCAGATAAGTTATTAAATGGTGAAAATGCCACTCCGAAACTCACAATAAAAGCCCATAAAGAAGGGTCTTTTGAAGTTATTTGTGAGGCAATTGGAATATCTGTTAATACGTTACAAGCCTTAGGATTGGCTACAGGAAGTGCAACAGCAATTGCATCTATTTGGTCTGCAATTGAAATGTTGAAAGGAAAAGTTATTGCTGAAATCATTGTTGATAAACAAAAAGGTACATCGAAATTAATTGTTGATGATGAGGTGATTGAGTGTACAGAGGATGTAAAAAAACTAGTAACAAGTCCTATTATTCGACAAGAGATAGATAAATTGGTTTATCAACCATTACAGACTAATAATTCTTCAACATTTAATTTAAAAACATCGGATCAAACAATTAGAACAGAAGTAACAAAAAATAACGTGATCAACTTTAAAAAGAAATCTACCCCTGTATTGAAAACAATAGAATATGATGATGAAGAATTGAATGTTAATTTTGCGAAAGTAAATTTTTCTTCTGTTCGTGGATGGAGTATTATTTTGCCTGATAATACTCACCTTTCAGTTGCTATGAATGATGAAAGTTTTTTGGAGCGAGTTAACAAAAATGAAACAAGATTTTCCAAAGATGATTTATTTGTTGTATCATTGCGCACAGAAACAGTAAAAGAAGACGATAAAATTGTGAACACATCTTATTCTATTGAGCGAGTTTTACGCCATAGAGCTGCGCAAGAAAATAAAATAATTTAGGTGATACCATGTCTATTCTAGACATTTTAATTTTTATAGCCGCGTTTATTATAACCCTCTTATTAGTAAGAGGGATTGTTATTAGAATTTATGCAAAGTTTAAACCATTAAGGTATATTAAGTTAACAGTTATTGATGAAAAAGGTATAAAAAATAGCAAAAAATTATATATAAATGATGAAAAGTTACTTGATGACATATTAGAGATTAGAAGAAAGCAGAAACTGGCACAAGGATTGAATTGTGCTAAATAAAAAAGCTTATCTAGCTGTTCAAGCAATTCTAATATCATTATTAACCCCATTGCTAAATAAACTTTGTTCATTGCATTCTTGGATACAAGAATATAGTTTAGCAATTCCAGGTATAGCTTTTGGCATCTCTTACTGTATTTGTACTTTTTTACCCCGTTTTTCATTTAAGAGTCTAGAGCAAGTAATTGCCGAAAATGCTCAGAAGAGTTTCATAAAAAAAATAGATGAAAGATTAAAAAATAAAGAATTATCAGAAGAGAAACGGCAAGAATTAATTGAACTAAAAGAAGACGTTTATAATAAAGAATTAGATATGTACCGAATAAATGTAGATGCAAGCATGAAAGAGCTTGAATCTACTTTATATCAAAACAAAGATTAATCTGCCCCCGTTCAAATTACATTTCTAGTAAGTAAGATCATAATAACCTCATACATTAATCTAATTAGATATGAGGTTTTTTATGGAACACCCTATCAAAAAATTATCCCAGATTCGTTTGTTTAAATGGTATTTAGTCGCCATTACTTTATTTGCAATTATTACGCTACTATCACCTCAACAGTTGCCAGTTGTAGCTTACAAACTGTCTCTTGTTTTACTTTCTGCTGTTGTTGGATATCACCTTGATCGGGCACTTTTTCCATATTCTTCCCCAGGCAGTTATCTTTATCAGAACTGGAGGTCACACGGAAAAAATTATTATACGCAGCTATATGTAAAAGAAGGTGAAGATGAAATACCAACTAAATATGCAGCTGAATACCCTGTTCTTGATGAGTATCGAACCCTGTTTGCGGTTGTTCTGATTCGTCGGGCGTTGATTGTTTCCGCTGTGATTCTTGGCATAACACTTGGATTATAGCCATGCGTTATTTAACTTTAATCGTTGTGTTTATGCTGTTTAGTTGTCATTTAGCACCTGCTATAGCAGGCGTACCAAATGATGCAAAGCCATATCAACGGGAACTGACACGTAATGCACGAGCCATATTTGGTCTTGATGCACCTGTTTCATTGTTTGCAGCGCAAATTCATCAGGAATCTCGATGGAAAGTAAACGCAAAATCACATGTGGGTGCTCAAGGTTTGGCTCAGTTTATGCCAACTACTGCGGATTGGATTGCAGGGGCTTACTCTAAATCATTAGGAAGCAATGAACCGTTCAATCCGTCGTGGTCTCTTCGGGCATTGGTTCAGTATGACTATTGGTTATATCAACGTATAAATGAAACTGCTAGCAATTGTGACAGGTGGGGATTCACGCTCTCAGCATATAACGGTGGGCTTGGTTGGGTGAATCGTGATCGTCAGCGAGCAAAACGAGAATACCAAGATGCCACGCACTACTGGGGCGTTGTTGAAAATATTAATGGCGGACGTAAGAGCATTAATTTTAAAGAAAACCGTGATTATCCGATTCGCATTATCTACCGTTGGCAACCTGTTTACATTACTGAAAATTGGGGTTTAGGAGTTTGTAATGATTAAAAATATATACAAATTAATCAAAAGCTTTTTTGTGAACAATAAAAGTTATTTGTTGTTGGGAATATTTTTGATTGTTGGTTTTGGTTCACTTTACCAATTAGGTATCAATCATGGCAAATCAATGGCTAAACAAGAATATATTGCTTTAGAAGCACAACAAGCAATGGATACTTTAAGTCAATTGATTGAGAGCACAAAGCAACTAACTAAAACAGCTAATGATGCAAGTTATTCATTGTCACAACGGATAGCAGAAAGGAAATTATATGATGAACAATCAACTCAAGCATTACAGGATGCACTTAATAAAACAGCTAATGATCGCAATCATTGCGTGTTTGATGATAGTGTCTTGCAGTTCATCGACTCAGCCCGTGCAAATGCCGCTCAAGCAACAACTCATGGTTTTACCAGCACAACTGACGGTACCATGCGAATTACCCGTAAAACGACGAAATAATACGGCGGATGGTTTAGCTGAAGCCTTAAAACAGCTTTATGACCAATATGGGCAGTGCTCAGGTCGATTTATTGAACTAATAAAATATATCAACGAGGCAAACAATGGATAACGCTGATTTAGCATCAATTGTTGAAATGGAAGCACGAGAACGAATACTAGCAAAACATCAAGCAAAGACAGGAGTATCGAGCCTGTATTGTCGAATCTGTGAAGAGCCTATAGCTGAAGAACGTCGACAGTTAATTGTTACTGATTTATGTATTGAATGTGCAGCATTGGAAGAAAAAAGGAAACATGTATGAATTTTACTGATCTTAATTTCAATTTTGGTTTAGTTCAATGGCTAGTTACTGCTGCAATAGCAATTTATTCATGGTTAATGAGTAGGCAAGCGGCCAGCTCAAAAGAGTTATTGGAGCTACGTACACGTATTGTCTCGCTTGAAAATCAAATTAAGCACGTGCCTACTCAGCATCAAGTTACACAGCTTATTGAAAAACTGAGTCGTAATGAAGCTACGTTAGCTGGTGTATCTGATCGGTTAACAGGTTTATCTCAACAATTAAATAACATTAACCAATTTTTATTAAAGAACAAGTGAGGGACTATGAGTTACGCCGAATTTTTAAAAGAAGATCAACGATTGGTCATTTTGAGTATCTTGTATGAAATGCCAAGTTACAGCAGTAATTCTAGCATTATCTATAGCGCGTTAGATCACTATGGTCACGCTATTAGTCGCGACCAAGTTAAAACACATATGAGTTGGTTATCTCAGCAAGATTTAATTAAAACAGAAACTATTGGGAATGTCATTGTAGGACGTTTAACTGATTTTGGTGCAGATGTGGCAACAGGTAAAGTTGTTGTTTCTGGTGTAAAGCGTCCAAGCGCGGGGGCATAATTATGGGACGTAAATCAACGATCCACAAACTAGATCCTGAGGTACGTAGTTATATTGAGAAACTACTACGAGCAGATCAACTTACTCTTGATGAAATGATTGCAGAACTGCAACAAAAGTTTCCAAGTAATGAAACACCAAGCCGTTCCAGTCTTCACCGCTATCAAAAAGGTTTTAATGAAATGACCAATAGCTTACGTGAAATTGAAACGGCGTCTCGTATTTTAGTGGATGAATTGGGTGATAGTGTTGATGACAAATCTGGTGCTTTGCTTGCACAAGCTGTCACAACGTTAGCAACACGTGCCGCATTTAAAGCACATGAATCAGAAGATATTACAATCAAAGAAATCAGCTTTTTAGCTAAAGCCGCTAAAGAGGCCATGCAAGCAAGGCAGCTTAGTTTTAAAGAGCGCCAAGAAATTGAAAAAGCGGCACGTGACAAGTTATTGCGCGAGCAAGAGTCAAATCTTAATAGTGTAGCCAAAGCACAAGGTCTTGATGAAAATTCAATCCAATTCTGGAAAGAAAAAGTATTAGGGATCAAATAATGAAGCAACTTGCATCAACCGTTAGAGTGATTGAATGGGAGGAATTACCCGCCCGTGCCCGTGATATTCCTGATAATTTTAATCCGTTATTTGATGGCGTGTTGATGAAACACCAAATTGAAGCGTTAAAAATTCAAGCTGCTATTTTAGCTGTCCCGAAAGGTCGTCGTACAGGTATTACTTTTGCATTCAGTTTTGAAGCGGTACTTGTCGCTGGTGCTCGTAAATCTGCTGGTGGTATGAATGTTTTCTATATTGGTGACACAAAAGAAAAAGGCCTTGAATTTATCGGCTATTGTGCCAAGTTTTCTAAAGTTATTGCCGAGCAACAATCATCATCAGTATCAAGTATTGAAGAGTTTCTATTTGAAGATGTTGATGAAAATAAAAATTCACGTTATATCACGGCGTACCGAATTCGTTTTTCATCAGGCTATCAAATTACGGCGTTATCTTCTCGTCCCGCTAATATCCGTGGTTTACAAGGTTTAGTCATTATTGATGAGGCTGCGTTTCACCAAGACGTACAAGGTGTACTTGATGCCGCAACAGCTTTATTAATCTGGGGAGGTCGCATCATCGTTATTTCATCACATAATGGTAAATCCAACCCATTTAATCAATTTGTTATCGATATCGAAAACGGTATATATGGTAACACAGCACAAGTTTACCGAGTGACATTTGATGATGCTGTTGCTAACGGTCTATATGAACGTGTTTGTTATATGAAAGGAGAAGAGCCAACCATTGAATCAAAAAAGAAATGGTATACAACAATTCGTAATTCATACGGACCAAATAAAGCCGCTATGCGTGAAGAGCTTGATGCTATTCCTCGTGATGGTCAAGGTGTATGTATTCCGGGTGTTTGGATTGAACGCGCTATGCGTGAGGAACGTCCAGTATTGCGCTTGATCTGCGGTGATGATTTTGCTGAAAAAGACGAATTAGATCGCATTTCTTGGTGTGATAACTGGATTCAGCAAGATATAGAGCCATTGATAGCAGTCTTAAATCACCAACATGAACATGTTTTTGGAATGGACTTTGCTAGACATCGCCATTTTTCAGTTATTTGGCCAATGGCTATTGAACAAAATTTAATGCGTAAAGTGCCATTTTCGGTTGAGCTGAATAATGTCCCATCCGCTCAACAACAACAGATTTTATTTTTTATTATTAGCAAATTACCGCGCTTAATGGGTGGTGCTATGGATGCTACTGGCCCAGGCATGGTTTTAGCTGAATACACAGCAGATAAATTTGGGCGACCATTTATTGCAGAAATTAATTTAAACCGTCAATGGTATGGACTGTGGATGCAAAAATTTATCAGCGCATTTGAAGATGGCACAATTGATATTCCACGTGATTCAAATATTGAGCAAGATTTACGTGCCGTACGCTCTGTTGACGGAATTCCAATGGTGCCGAAACTGGAGAGGAAGGACTTAAAAGATCCTGATTTAGTTCGCCACGGTGACTCTGCAATTGCTGGCTGCTTAGCTTGGTATGCAACGTTAAATAAAATGGCACAAATTGAGGGACAATCAACAGGCGAGCGTGATATTTATCATCAGTTATATGGTTATGTGAATGATTCATCATTTGGACAATTTGCCGATACTGGTTTTGGAACAGTTCGTGGTGGTAACGATTTTGGAGGATTTATTTAATGTTGAACTGGTTTAAAGGCAAAAAGCCAAGCGTTGAAACTGGCCGTGAAGTAGCCGGAACAGGTGACGGTAATGATATTACTCGCCCCTATCTTGGTGCACTAGCGCTATCCGATGATAGTGTTTTACGTAATCGTGGAGGTGGCCGACTTGATATCTACAAAGAAGTCTTAAACGACGATGAAGTAAAATCCGCCTTTACCCAACGCCAAGATGCCGTAATCTCTCGTGAATGGAAAGTTGAACCAGGCGGTGAAGCACAAATTGATATTGAAGCGGCTGATGCTATGCGTGAGTTACTTAAATCAGTAGGCTTTGATCGTGTGACTAAATTAATGCATTACGGCGTGTTCTATGGCTATGCCGTTGCAGAATTAATCTACGGCATCAAAGATAATATGTACTGGATCGATGATATCAAAGTGCGTGATCGTCGCCGTTTTCGCTTTACACCAACTGGAGAACTGCGTTTACTGACGCCATACAATATGAATGAGGGTGTTGCTTGTGAATCACCGTATTTTTGGCATTATGCAACGGGTGCCGACCACGACGATGAACCGTATGGTTTAGGCTTGGCACACTGGCTTTACTGGCCGAGCTTTTTTAAGCGCAATGATATTAAGTTTTGGCTTATCTTTCTTGAAAAGTTTGGAATGCCAACGGCTGTTGGTAAATATGGTACGGGTGCAACTACTGAACAAAAGCGCGACCTTTTGTCCCTGACTCGTGCAATTCAAACTGATTCTGGAATTATTATTCCTGAAGGGATGAATCTAGAGCTATTACAAATTGCACGCTCGGGGGCGGGTGACTATAACGCATTTTATATTGCCATGAACGAAGCGATTCGCCGTGTCACTGTGGGTCAAATTACTTCATCTGGTGGTGCGTCCAGTTCAATTGGTGGTGATGAATCACTCCAAGCTGCAGTATTAAGTTCAATTGCAAAATCAGATTCTGATGTGATGTGTGAAAGTTGGAATCGTGGTCCTGGCACTTGGTTTACGCAGATGAATTTCCCTGATGCAGCCGTTCCGCAAGTCTCGCGTATTTTTGAAGAGCCAGAAGATCTTAAATCCCTTTCAGAACGTGATAAGAATATTATTGATGCAACAGGCTACCGCCCAACGCTTGCCTATGTGCAAGATACTTATGGCGGAGAGTGGGAAGAAAAACCACAACCAGAACAAATCAAGACGAATGAACAACCGGAAAAAATAGCCGAGTTTGCCGAGTCACAAAAGCAAAATGACTTTGCACCTGTGCTGCAATCACAGCGTTTAAATGACGAGATGCAACCCGTTACCGACAAATGGAACAATCAAATTAAAGAACTGGTTGATGGTGTTGAATCGCTTGAAGAGCTACGTGACAAACTCTATGAACTTATTCCTGATATGCAGCTTGATGATTATGCGGCTGTCATGGCACAGGCATTAACTGCTGCTAATTTAGCGGGTCGCACAGAACTACTTGAGGATAGCAAAAATGGCTAATGTGGCATATGGCTCGTTGCCATTTGAAGAGCAAATCGAGTTTTTCCGGCGTAAAGCAAATGTGCCAACCAATAGTTACGCTGATATCTATAACAATGAACACGATTATGCATTTGTGGTTGCGGGTGCTAATCGTAATGCATTACTAAATGATTTTCGTGCAGCCATTGATAAAGCTATTAGTCAAGGTACTACACTTGAAGAATTTAGAAAGGATTTTGCCGAAATTGTCGAAAAACATGGCTGGAGTTATAACGGCGGTTTTAACTGGCGTACTCGTATCATCTACGAAACTAATTTAAATTCAGCTTATCAAGCGGGTCGTTATCAGCAGCTGAAAGATGCTAAATTTCCTTATATGGAATATCTTCACAGTGACTATGTCGAACATCCAAGAGAGCTACATGAAAGCTGGGATCACTTAGTTTTAAATTTTAATGATTCTTGGTGGAATACTCACTTTCCACCCAATGGTTATGGCTGTCAGTGCCGCGTTCGTGGACGCACTACAGGTGATTTAAAACGGATGGGAAAAAATCAACCAGACAAAGCACCAACAATAAATTGGGTTGATAAAGTAATTGGGGAAAATAGCGGTAATCCTAGAATTGTAAGAGTGCCTGAGGGCATTGATCCAAGTTTTGAACATAGACCAGGGCAATCACGACTTGATAATTTTGTACCAAATCCATTAGATACAGATCCAACTTTAAAACGAGGTTTACCATCAAGCAAAGCAACTGATGAATGGCCAGCAATCCGTGAGGTAAGCAAAAATAGACTGTTAGAAAAAGGCTTAACTGAAGAAGATTATGCCAATATTTTCTTAAATGAATTTGGTGCAACGTTAACTAAGCCAGCTATTTTTAAAGATGTAGCCGGTGATGCATTAGTAATCGGTAAACAGCTTTTCACTGTTAGCAAAACTGGTGAACTGAAAGTTACAAAACGTGGTCGTGAGCAATTTTTGTTATTACTAGCTGATTCATTAAAACTACCGGATGAGATTTGGACGAGAATGGAATACTTTGATCATCTACAAAAATCGGTGGTTCGTCGGCGTTATATCTCGCGTTTTATGATTGATGGCGAAGTTAAGCCCATGCTAGCGGTGTTTGAAGTTGGTGATGATGGTTGGCTTGGTGTAACAACATTTGCGCCAGATACCCCTGAGTATCTAGAACAACTGCGCGTTGGTGTTCGAGTCTTTAAACGTAAATAAAACAAAACCCAATCACCGCCACGATTGGGTCGCTGTACGTGGGATTCGAGGCTTTGGCGGAAGCTGCCCGTACATACGATAAAACTAGTATAGGTGAAAAAATGACTGGCGTAAATATTGAGTTTAATATACAAGATGCGCTTGATGCTATGCTTCATATTGAAGCAGCAATAGATGATATGTCTGGTCTATTTGATCACATAGGTGAAGTGTTATTAGATATTCATGAAGCACGCTTTAATGCACAAGAATCACCAGATGGTATACCATGGCAAGCATTATCTCCATGGTATCAACAATCTAAGCCCAAGCAAAAAGATAAAATTTTAACGTTAGATGGTAATCTAAGAAGTACGTTGCATTGGCAGATTGAAGGTAATACATTATTGTTTGGTACCAATTTATTGTACGGCGCTATCCTTCATTTTGGGGGCATTATTAAACCAGTCAGCGCTAATGCATTAAATGTTGGTGGGCGTCCAGTAAAACAAGTGGTTATTCCAGCAAGACCATGGCTAGGTATTAGTATCCAAGATAAATTGCTTTTAGTCGATGTTGTTCGTGAACATTTAGGTTTTGCTTAAAACACAATATAACGCGTTTTAAGCGATTTTATAATGAAATGCTAATAAGTTTATGTATAAAAACTTTAATCAGGCCATAAATGCTTTATAATAATTTATAGCATACCTCTTATCTGATATTTTATTTCAATTTCCATTAAATCCTTCTAATAATTATCTGCCCGCGTTCAGATTACGATTTCTTTAAAATAGATCATGATGCTCTATATCAATTTATTGGAGCATTTTTTATGGCACTTATTCCCGTTTTTAAACCTGGTACGCATACTGCCGTTGACGGCAGAAAACTTACTTTTACTTTAGAAAATTGTATTGATTTAGCTGAAAGCTACGATCCAAGTTTATCTGAAGCGCCTGCTGTAATTGGTCACCCCAAATTAACTGCTCCTGCGTATGCGTGGGCAAAATCATTTGAAGTAAAAGATGGTTTGGTTTATGCCAAGTTAGATCAGATTAATCCAGAATTTGCTGAAGCCTATAATGCAGGCAGTTATAAAAAACGTTCACTTTCAATTTATTTACCGGATTCACCAGGAAATCCTAAACCGGGTCATTACTATGCTCGGCATATCGGCTTTTTAGGTGCTGCAGCGCCGGCCATTAAAGGCTTGCCTGACGTCAGTTTTGCGGAGTCTGAAGGTGAGCAAGGTGCCGCAGAGTTCTCTATGGCTGATGAAGAATTTGATGAGAATTTGATTTCAATTTTAGCTAATTTGCGTGACCTCTTGATTGAGAAAGAAGGCATTGCTAGTGCTGACTTGTTTTTACCGCAATGGCGCCTTGAATCATTGCGTTCAATATCTGTTCAAAAACAAAAGGAGAAAGAAAAAATGCCACAACCTTTAGACGCTAGCTTTGCCGAACAACACGCTGCAATTGACGCTAAAAATGCTGAACTAGCCAAACGTGAACAAGCATTACTAGAAAAAGAACAAACTAACAAACGGGCCGAATTTGCATCATTTGCTGATGAATTAGTTAAAGGTGGAAAATTATTACCTACTCATAAAACTACAGTTGTTGAAGTATTTATGGCGTTGGGTAGTGAACCAATTTCATTTGCTGAAGGTGATGCAACTGTTAACAGTTCCCCTGTTGATTTAATTAAAAAAGTACTTTCAGAGCGTCCCGCTTTTATGAACTTTGCTGAAAAATCGGCTGCTAGTGATAGTGAAGATAACGTTGGCAAACAAGATCCAAAAGTCATTGCTGATGCTGCCAAAGCCTATCAAAAAGAACAGGCAGACAAAGGCAATACAATTTCAATTAGCCAAGCCGTTACGCATGTAACCAAAGCTAAAAAGTAAGAGTATTAATTACAGGCTGATTATTAATGTCAGCATCATTTTAATTTTAACCAAAAGGTTTTTATATGAATATTCCAGGATTAACAGTAGCAAAAACCGCTGAAGGCGAAGTCAAACCACGCGTGATTGTCTGTCATGGTAGTGAAGATGGGCTAGCAAAAACAGCGATTGACGGTAACGCATTATTAATCGGTGTATCAACAATTGTTGGTGGTGGTAACGGTGAAGTGTTTGATGTTGTGCGCAGTGGGTTGGCACAAGTTTTTTATAGCGAAGCAATTGCAATTGGTGATCCAATCACAGCAAATGCCGATGGTCGAGCTAAAAAAGCGATGTCAGGTGATTTTATAATTGGCTATGCCGAAGTTGTGGGTGATGCCGATGAGTTAGGCACTATTTGGATTGCACCAAGCAAACAAGCTTAGCCTTTTATTTAACTAATGGTCTATGACCTTTAATAAACACGTTTTAATAAATAGGAGTTTTATATGCAACGCCCTTTCCCAGTCGAACCTCAGTTGACTGCAATTGCTATCGCTTACCGTAATAATAAGTTAATTGCCGATGAGGTTTTGCCCCGTGTACCTGTTTCTAGCACATCATTTAAATGGCTTGAATTTGATTTTTCAGAGCGATTTACTTTGCCTAATACAAAAGTTGGTCGGACGTCACAACCGAATCAAGTTGAGTTTAGTGCCAAAGAAAAAGAAAGTTCAGTTGAAGATTGGGGACTCGATAGCCCTGTCCCTCAAGATGATATTGATACAGCCATTACAGGCTATAACCCACTGGGTCATGCCGTTGAGGCCACGACTGATTTAATTTTGTTAGATCGTGAGGTTAGAGCTGCAAATTTGCTTTTTAATGGTGCAAATTACAACAATAAACAAACATTAACTTCTGCTGAGCAATGGAATAATCCTGATAGTAACCCAGTAGCATTAATAACGGATGCATTTGATTCAATGGTTCAGCGTCCAAATATCGGCACACTAGGACGTCGAGTTGCCACAATATTACGTCGTCATCCAAAGATTGTTTCAGCATACCATGGAAATGCCGGTGAAAGTGGTTTAGTTCCTCTCGAATTTTTAGCTGACTTATTAGAGCTAGAGGACATTTATGTCGGTGATGCATTTTTAAATAGTGCAAAACCAGGTAAATCGCCGGCATTACTTCGTGCTTGGGGAAATAAAGCATCATTCACGGTACGCAATAAATTAGCAAATACTAAAGGTGGTGTGACGTTCGGTTATACAGCTCAATTTAAAGATCGTGTTTCGGGTTCGATTATTGATCCAGATATCGGTTTACGGGGTGGTCAACGTGTTCGAGTCGGTGAATCGGTCAAAGAGCTAGTTGTGGCTAAAGATGCGGGCTATTTGTTTGAAAATGTTATTCCAGCAAAAGTTAATAATGTGAACAACAACCAACGGTAATTTATCGTTGGTTTGGGTAAAGATGATGAATATTCATTACATTACATTGCTAAATTTATCCGAACGTCCAGGACTAGTTGAGCTATCGCAATTAGTTGCTCAAGATGGTGAAATGCCCGTAGATGCTAATTTATTGGAAGTCATTATTAATGGTGGTGATGTTTCAAATTGGTTACCTGATGATGTTATTAATGCAAATCGAGCAATCTCACGCATTAATGAATCAATCGCTGATGCGCAAGCCGAGATAAACGGTTTTTTACGTCAACGTGGGCACAAACTACCATTAATTAAAGTACCACGTCTGCTAGCTGATTGGGCACGCATTATTGTTCGTTACAAATTACATCGCAATCGTGTTTCTGATGAAAAAAGCGATCCTATCGTGCGTGATTACAAACAAGTTCTGGGCTTTTTAAAAATGGTCGCTGAAGGGAAATATTCGCTGGGTATTGATGATGCTTTGCCTGTCGCAGGTGGTGTACCAAAACAGACTGGACCGGTAAGAGTATTTGATATGAACACATTACGGGATTTTGGACGATGAGTAGCGCACCATTTGATGTATCAGTCATTGCAGAAAAACTAAAAGGTTTAATGTCTGATAAAACCTTAGTTTTTGTTGGTGCCAGTGCTGAATACAGCAAGCTAGCTGATTTAACTTCAGTACCTACCCCTGCTGCTTACGTTTTGCTTGGTAAGGAAACGCCGAATGATAAGCCAACAGGAACACGGCAGTCAGTAAGTGTTAATTTTGGTGTTGTGATTGTTGCACGTGATATTTCAAGTCAAGCAACCAATATTCAAAATGTTAAACAGCTAGCTAATCCAGTGATTGGTGCGGTGCGTAATTTGTTGATTGGTAAAACAGTTCAGTTTATTGATGGAGTGCGCCCAGTTAGTTGGATTGGTGGGCAAACGTTAGGTTTTCAAAACGGCGTACTTGTTTGGATTGATTCATTTCAAACCCAGCATTTTATTGGTAGCCGATAAATAGTTTTAGGAGAAAGATATGTCAGATTTATTAATGAGTCTTCAGGGTACGATTAACCTTGCCACACGTAATACCGCAAGTTCACCCGTTCGACCTAATGCCTTTCGGCATGTGGGTACCGCTGACTCTTGCGAGATGGAGTTAAGTGTTGAGACAGTTACGCAAAATGAGTCTTACACTGGACAACGTCTACAAGTTGGTGAATTAACACTGGGTAAAAGTGGTACGCTAAATCTTACGTTAAAAGATTGGTCAATTGAAAATATTGCTTTGGCGCTTTATGGCGAAGTGATTACTGTCGATTCTGGTATAGCGACAGATGAAAAATTACCTGAAGGTTTAGTTGTCGGTGACCGCATAAAATTAGCCCATCCATTTGTTGCAGATGTTGAGTTAAAAACGGCTGATGGAACCACATTAGCATTAGGCACGGATTATGAAGTCGAATCAGCATATGCAGGATTAATCAAATTATTAACTACAGCGGCATTAACTGCAACGATAGATTATTCATACGCTAAGGCTGAAAGCTTGGGTATTTTTACCCGACAACCGCCTGAACGATGGTTTATGCTCGATGGTATCAATACTGACCGTGAAAATGAACATGTAATTGTGGAGCTATTCCGCGTTAAATTCAACCCAATTTCTAACTTCTCGTTACTACACAATGAGGGATACGGTGAATTACCGTTAACTGCTACTGTTCTAGCTGATATGAGTCAAAACAAGGATAGTTCGCTTGGTTATTTTGGCTCATACGTTCAAAAGGCGAAATAAATTTATTTTATTATGCGGTGATGTGTCACCGCTAATTATTCAACTCTCTAATTTTATTAGTAGGTAAATAACATGGCAGAAAAAGTGACAGCAAAAAAAGAAGAATCAAATGATTTAGCAACATTAATGCCAAATCGTGAAATCATGCTAGCTGGTGAAACAATTACAGTACGTGAATATTCATTTAAAGATGCCTTGACAATTGGTAATGACATTAACCAGTTTGTTGCATTAATTGTGAATGAGATGAATGGTACAAACATAATCACGATTGAACAAGTGGATACAATCTTTATTAATAATCTAGAACTGATTTATTCATTAATTAGTACATCAATTCAAAAACCGATTTCGTTTATTGAATCATTGTCATATAGCGATGGTCTGCAATTATTAGATTGGTGGTGGGTTGTTAATTCCGGTTTTTTTATGAACGCGGTAACTCGCAAAATCATTCGTCAAAACGCCGCCAAACAAGTCGACCAGTAAGTTGGAGTGAAGTTTTTACGCTATTAATCAAAAACGGACATGATGCACAGCAGTTACCTCATTACACACAGCGACAGTTGCTGCTGTATTACGATGAATTAATTAAGCTACAAAACCGAGAGCGAGCTAACCGAATTGAAGATGTTTGTGTTGGTTTTAATGGTGGTAAACAAGTTACTAAGTTTGTAAAACAGTTACGCGGAGAGCAATAATAATGGCTAATAACGATATGAATATTGCAATGAAGTTCACGGCTGACGTGAATCGTGCTAAAAAAAATATTCATGAAGTGAGTGATGAAGTTAAAGATTCAGCAAAAACCATTCAAGAAGCAAACCGCAAAAACGCTGAAAGTTTCCAAAAATTATTTAATCAACAATCTGAATCATGGAAAAGAGTTCATATTGAATCGTTGTGGGATGATTACATTAAAGAGCAAGATAAACTCGTTAAAGCACAAGAGGCAGCAGCAAAAGTTACTAAGGCTCATCAAAAAGAGGTTGAGAAGTTAAAATCTGGGTTGGATCAATTATTAGCAAGTATTGATCCAGCAACTAAAGGTTTAAGTCGATTAGATGCATTAGAAAGTAAACTTCGTCAATCAAAAAAAGCTGGCGTGATAGATAACGATACATTTGATGATTATCTCGGAAAAATCAATAATCAACGAGCAGCATTATCAACGGTAGACTCACTGAATGAAAGCACCAAACGATTAGATTTAAATACTAAAGGTACGCGTCGCAGCATTGCTAGTATGATCAGGCAATTGGCCAGCGGTAATTTTGCGTCAGCAGGAAATTCATTATTTAATATCGGCAATATGACTGGCCGATTACCGCCATTATTTAGCGCTGCCACATTATCGGTGGGTGTTTTCATCGCGACTTTTTACAAAATATCCCAAGTGATAAGTACGATAATTTCAGACCAAGAGCGGTTTAATCGTGCATTAATTTCAACGGGTAATTATGCTGGTACTACTGCAGGTGGGCTTGAGACTATGTCTCAACGTATCGGTAAAATTAATCATAACTACAATGAAACACGTGATGTTATTGCAGAACTGACATCAGAGGGACGATTATCAGCAAAATCGATTGAAAATATCGCTACAGCATCAGCCTATATGGCAACCGTGACAGAAAAAAGTGCCCAAGACGCCGTTCAATCATTTAAAGGTATTGAAAATTCGGTCACTAGCTGGGCGGTTGAAAGTAATAAACAATATCATTTTTTAGATCTGGCTACTTATCAGCGTATAAGTGCGTTAGAAGAACAAGGTAGAACCGAAGAAGCTATTGCAATCGCTACAGATAAATATGCTTCAGAGATGGAAGTCAGCGCTAATAAGATGAAAGAACAGCTCAATTGGTTAGAAAATGCGTGGCGACGCTTCAAAAATGGGGTTAGTGTTCTAGGTAATGAATTAAAGAAAGAGCTTAAGTTTGATTTAGGATTATCAAGCCTAGAAGAAGATATTGAAAGAATGGAGAAAGCTAAAAAAAGAGGTTTTTTTATTGTTCCTGGGTCAGTATCTATTCCATATACTAAAAATGATGATAAAGCATTACAAGAAAAATATGCTCAACGAGATAAACTTCAAAAAGAAGCACAAGAAAAGCATGACACAGATGTAATTAATGAAAAAGCAATCAATGCCCAAAAGGAGCTTGATGAGCTACATAAACAAAATGCCAGTGATGCTGAAAAACAAGCAAAAGCGGTTGATGAATTACGTAAAAAATATGCAGCGTTGTGGTCTGATGAAAAAGGTCGTAAAGATTTACAAGCACAGGGGGTAACTTCAAAAGACGGTAAATCATTTTCTGGTGGTCAATATGATAAAGATGTTAAAAATATTACTGACAAAGGTATTCTTGAATACAATAAAGGGGTTGAAAGATCACTAAAACTGACAACAGAATTGCAACGAGTGATGTATGAAATCAACAACGGAAAATATAAAAATGCATCACAAGCAGAAAAAGACAGAGCCATTGAACTGGCAAAACAAGTTGACGCGAAAAACGCAGCAAAACATAACAAAAAAACTGATTTTTCATTATCAAATGATAAAAACAATCTAGCACTACAGCAACAGTTAAATGAATTGTTGTTAGGCACCAAAGCAAGTGATGATACTGTTGAACAATGGTATAACAATCTATTAGCACAGTTTAAAAAGACTGGTAATAAAGAAGGCATCGATTTAATCGACCAAATTTTACCATTGAAAAAAGCTGACGCGAATTTAAATGAAATCACAACAAAAATTCAGCAAGCACAATCACGTCAATCAACGAAAGAACAAAGTATTCAAGCACAAGTAACTAGTGGTTTAATTACACAAGTTGAAGCACAAAGCCAATTAGTCGATTTACACAAACAGACAGCGCAAGAACTTACAGAATATTTACCTATCCTGCAAGCCATGACTGAATTACCAGGACAAGCAGGCGAAAATGCACAAAAAGCACTTGCGACACTTCAGTTACAAATTGCAGAACTAAATAAAACTACTGATGCACTAACAAATGCATTTAAAAACGGATTGCAAAGCGGTATCCAAGGTAGTTTAGACAGTTTGGCTAAAGGCACATTTGAATTAAAAGATGCCCTGCAAAATCTAGCGCAAAGCATTTTATCGTCAATGGCGCAAGTAGCAAGTAAAGGACTTGCTGATATGGCCATGAATGAATTATCAAATTTAGGAAGTTCATTATTTGGTACAGCTACTGATGCAGCTGTTGATAATGCAAGTGCTGCTGCTTCAGCAGGACTAATGGAAACAGCAATTGCAACCAGTTCCGCTACTGGCGCAGGATTGATGGGTGAGTCAATATCGATGTCTGCTGGAATTGGTGCCGAGACTATTTCTGCATCAATGATTACTGCAGGCACAGCTGCAGGTGAAATTATTAGTGCAGCAATGATTACTGCGGCTAGTGCAAATGCAGGTAGTTCTGCCATGGGAGCAGCGGCTGTAGCCGCGGCAACTGGTGGTTATATTACTGGTGCCGGAACATCAACGTCTGACTCGATTCCGGCAAAACTATCTAACGGAGAATATGTTGTTAAAGCGGAATCCGTTAAAAAATATGGGGTTGATTATCTTCATGCAATCAACACGGGACGATTACATCGTTATGCAACTGGTGGTTTAGTTTCAAATGCCAGCAGTCCGAAGGCACCAAATATATCTGATGAAAATTCATCATCTCGCATAACAAGTCAAGTTCAACCTGCTCCCGTAATTCAGCAAACTCTTGTTCTCGATAGCGGTGAAATGATGAAGTCTGGTATTAGTTCTGTCGATGGTTCAAGGGCATTAATGACATGGATTCATGCTAATGCACCAACATTAAAGCAGGTGTTATCATGAATATATTTTTATGGCAGGCTGAACCAGATTGGACTAATGGCATAACTGAAATACTGGAATGGAAAACCGATATTTTACAATCGTACAGTGGCGCAGAACAACGCATTGCTCGGCGATTATCACCGCGCCGGATGTTTGAATTTTCAATTCTAATTAATGGTAATGAACGTTCACGGTTTGAAAACCGATTAGCATTTGTTGGCGGAAATTCTTGGTATTTTCCTGTTTATACAGACGTCACCTATCTCGATGATGATGTTAATACAGGTGCAACAGTTCTGCCGTGTAACACAATTGGTCGTGATTTTGTAGTTGGCAATAAAGTGCTCATTCAAAGCGAGATTAACAATATTAATCAAACAGCATTACTAGAAGTCTCAGCTGTAAATGAAAATTCAATCACATTAGTTAATCCAGTTAAAACTCAGTTTTTTGCGGGAGCATATATTTATCCTGTTCGATTGGCTGTATTAACAGATATGCCAGAACTTACACGGCATAATGATGACCTATTAAGTGCGCAAATTCGTTTCCGAATTAGTGAGCATAACGCATTTAGTAACGATATTTCATTTTTGCCAACTTACCGACACTTTCCAGTACTCAATATTCAGCCTGATTGGTCTGAATCTCTCAAATGCCGATATGAGCGTGTTTTATTTGAATTAGACAACGGTTCAGGCATTCCAAAACGATTAGATACAGCAAAATTACCATTTTTTGTAACAGAATTTCGTTGGTTTCTGACTGAACGAAATGAGCAAATACAGTTACGCAAACTATTTTATTATCTGAATGGTTGTCAAAAAAACATTTGGATATCAAGCCAAACCAGTGATTTTAATGTCATAACTGTTGACGGTCGAGTTCTTGAAGTTGAAAACACTGGATTTAATGAAATTGGGTTAATGTCAGGTCGAAAAGATTTAGTCATAACTTTATGTAATGGCAGTGAGCTATATCGTCGTATTGAACTTGTCGCTATCGTTTCTGATGAGATTGAGCGTTTACTACTGAATGAACCTATTAATGTAAATGCTGACGATATTCTTTCTGTTTCATTTTTAACATTATGCCGTTTAAATAGCGATGCAGTTAGCTGGAAACATGTAACCGATGCCGATGGACTAGCCAATATAACTTGTAGTTTTAGAGGAGTGCGAGATGAGTTGGAATCAATTTGAATATTCAACCAATAATGGCAAACCATTAACGTTATATGAGTTTATTCGTAATGAACAAAAATACTATCGCTATACCAATGCTGATAGAAATATTGATTTTAATGGTGTGACGTGGATAAGTGAAGTAATCAGTAATACAGGACTAAGTATAGGCACTGGTAATAGTCTAGAAATTACATTGCCATCAACGTCGGACGTAGTTCGTTTATTTCGTGGAGTACCACCCACCAAACCTGTTGTAATCAAAATGTATCAGTTACACGAAAATGACAATGAATTTAAAGTTATCTGGGTCGGAAAAATCCAAGAAGTTAAACGTGAATCAATTGAAAAAGCAAAATTAATTACGGCAAGCGTTGCAAGTTCGTTTGAGCGCAGCGGCCTACGATTGACCTACGGGCGTTCATGTCCCTATGCACTGTATGACCACAATTGCCGGATTCGACAAGAAAACTATAAAGCCGCGAATATCGAAATTATTGCGCTCGATGGAGCAAATATCACCGTAAATTTATCAGGATTTAATTCGGGTTATTTTTCTGGTGGATACATGGAATTTTATATCGATGGTATTCAAGAACTGCGTGGATTGAAAGCACATGTTAATAACGTGATTGGTGTTCTTGGTGGTACTCAAGGGTTAAGTAAAGGGATGCGTATTAATTTATATCCCGGATGTAATAAAACCATCAAAACCTGCAATGAAAAATTTAATAATCATCTCAATTATGGTGGACAACCCCACATTCCGGGCATTTCACCGTTCACAATCGTCAAGCTTTTTTAATTTGGAGGAATTTTATTGTGTGGTGGGCTGTCGCTAAATTTGTTGCTGTTATTGTTGCCAGTTATGTGATTGCACGTGTTACTGCGAAACAACCCAAAAGTAATCGTCCAACCGCTGCAACCGAAGATGATTGGAATATGCCGATACCTGATGAGGGCACTCCTCAGTGTGTTTTTTTCGGTGACTGTTGGACTGCGGATTGGTTTGTACTGGGTTACGGTAACTATCGTTATAGTGCAATTCGTAAGTAAATTGGAGCATTTATTATGAAAATAACAATGGAACATATTCGTGCGGGCGGTGGTTGTGCCGGAGGATTACGTGAGTTTTTTAAACGCTATAACTTGGATTTAAATGCGTTTATTCGTGATGGATATATTGATTCAGAAATAGTTTTAAAAACAGGTGATGCGTTAGCACTACATATTGTCAATATTGCAAAAACAGGGATGAAGTCAAATGGGATCTAAAAAGAAAAAGGTTACCGTAGGATATCGTTATTCATGGGATTTATTTTGCGGGTTAGGTCGTGGTCCAATTAACTCTATTGTCGCAATTACTGCTGATAAGAAAATTGTGTGGTTGGGAAAAGAAAGTGACGCAAATAAGAATCGCACTATTTACATTAATAAGCCCAATTTATTTGGTGGAGAAGACACTGGTGGTGAAGGTGGTATTCAGGGGAACATTGAAATAATGATGGGTGAACTAAACCAAATTCCATCAAATAGTTTAAAAAGTATTTTAAAAGGATTGATTCCGGGATTTCGTGGTGTGGTCACAACATTTTACTCCGGATTAATAAGTTGCTATAGCGCATCACCAAAACCGTGGTCATATCGAGTTCGTCGAACAACTAAAGGGTGGGATAAAAATAATGTTTGGTATCCAGAAAAATGTTTGATCTTATTGCGTGATGATTTATCTGAAATAACTGGCATTGATAGTGAAATAGAAAGCCGCATGAGACCATTGAATTCCAGAGGTCGAGGTCATTTAATAGATAAAAATAAAAGTAAAGAAGAAATTGAAAGAGAGAGAGAAGAACAAAAACGAAAAGCAGAAGAACGCCGAAGGAAAATTGCAGAGTTACGAGCAGCACTGAATAAAAATGTTCGTGATATACATGCAATGAATCCTGCACACATATTATTCGAGTGCGCAACCAATCGAGATTGGGGGCGTGGCTTAAACTGGGATGAAATTGATATTGAAAGTTTTAAAAAAGCGGCAGACACACTATTTAATGAAAAGTTTGGTTTATGTTTTCGATACAACCGACAAGACCAATTGCAAACATTTATACAGCAAATTTTAGACCATATTGGTGCTGCTCAATATGCTGATTTATCAACAGGGAAATTAACATTAAAGCTGATTCGCAACGACTATGATCCAGAAAAATTACCATTATTTAATTATGATAACGGTATTTTATCAGTACAAGATGATGATTCAGCGAGTAATGATGCTACATATAATGAAATAGTTGTTACATATAGTAATCCTGTAACACATGAAGATGGAACTGTTCGTGCTCAAAATCTAGCATCAATTCAACAAGTCGGTTTAATTAGCAATTCAGTTGAATATAAAGCAGTACCAACACAAGAACTGGCCGCTCGCGTGGCTGAGCGAGATCTTGAAATGAATGCAGCGGGCATTACACGTTTAATCATTAAATTTGATAGACGTGGCGGCATATTAGAGCCGGCATCGTGTTTCCGTGTATCTTTACCCGACCGTGATATTGAAAATATGATTTTACGCGTCGGAAAAATAGAAGAACAAAATGATGGTGCTTTATTAATAACTGGCGTGCAAGATGTTTTTAGTTTGTCATCAACATCTTACAATACATCACAACAAACAAGCGAATGGGTAGCACCAGATAATTCAATTCGGGCCGTTAATGATGTACAACTTATTGAATTACCTTATGCGGTTCTTGTATCAACATTGAGCGCAGCGGATCTAGATTATGTAAAACCATCGTCAGGATACATAGGTGTTATGGCATCAGCACCAACCTTAGCATCAATTAATTATATTTTACAATCTCGTGCAACCGGCGCGGAATTTGTCACACAAAATCAGGGCGACTGGACTCCTCGTGCAACATTAATTCGTAATATTGATAAATTAACATCAAAATTTGAAATTGATTCTGACTATCAACCAAGTATTGGTGAAGGAATTTTAATTAATGACGAATTCATGCGCATCGATTCAGTTGATATTAAAAATAATACAATTATTGTAGGTCGTGGTTGCCTAGATTCATTACCGAGAGCGCATAAAGCTGGCTCTAATATTTGGTTTTACATGAACAATATTGAAACTGATGATATTGATTATTTATCAAGTGAAAAAGTTGATGTAAAACTCTTAACGCAGACAAGCGCTGGCACTCTAAATGAAGGTATAGCGCCAATTAAGAGTGTTTGTATGCAGCATCGTCAAATTCGTCCATATTTGCCGGGCAATATTAGAATCAACAATATGTTATATCCTGATTCAATTAAAACTGCTGAAAATTACGTTTTGAGTTTTGCACATCGTGACAGAGTATTACAAATTGATAGATTGATTGACTGCTTATCTAGCAATATTGGACCTGAAAATAATGCAACATATCAAATTGAAATTTCTGATTCGTATACAAAAGCAGTACTTTGGCAAATTAATACAACTAATACATTAATTCAATTACCGTATTCATCGACGGACGATAATATCAATGATGATATTCATATTCTAACGTTATATACAATTCGTGACGGTTATGAATCACTAAACAAATTCACAGTAAAACTGCCAAAAGGACGGGTAATGACTGATGTCTCGGAGGTTGATAATGCAGAGTGAATATTATTACGGACAAGGTAAAGTATATTTAGCTCCATACATTGGTAATACTCAATGGCGTTGGATTGGTGATGTATCATCACTAAAACTAAACTTTGAATTTGAAGAACAATACAGTAAACGCAGTATTGGTGGTCGTCTGGTAAATCATCAGCGTTTTATAACATTCACTGGCGGAAATATTACAGCAACATGGTTTGAGCGTTCTGTTGAAAATCTATCATTAATTTTAGGTGGTAAGCACATAAATGGCGGCCAAAGTTGGCAACGAGAAAAGTTCAATGGCATCGCATCAGGAATGAATGTTTCATTGAGGCATCAGAACATTAGAGATATCTATATTCAAAATCTAACTGAAAACATCGATTTTATTGTTAATTATGAATTCGGTTCAGTTCAATTCATTACAACTCCATCTAAACAACCGTTCATTGTTGAATACGATTATTCGGCTGGCTCAGGAATTGGTATTTTAAATAGTGAACATATTGAGTTAATGATGCGTTATGAAGGCATTAATCTAGCAAATGAAAACGATAAAGTATTTGTCGAATTTTATCGACTATCACTAGATCCAATTGAAGCCATTACATTAATTGATGACAAATCAGAATTTTCCAATATTGAAACTGTATTGCAACTATTACCCGATTTAACCAAATCACCCAAATCTGATTTTGGGCTATTTGGGCGTTTTTATAAACCAACTGAATTTAAAACTATTTATTGCAATGATGAAATTATTGCAAATGACGATTACTACGCAGCGTATTGAGGATGTATAAACTATGAATAAACAAAATGCAACTACTGAAGCGTTAAATAATGAGCAAGATTATGCTCCAGAAAATCCTGAATGGGGAAAAGTACGGCTCATCATGCGAGATGATACGGTGGGTGGTGGGTTAAATGGTAATTTAAACAAACCCATTATTGACCTAGCAAAACGCATGGCGTACATCAAGAAACAAAATGAAGATATCACAGAACAAGCAAAAACTGGATTTATACTATTATCTTCATTTGAAGATGGGGCAAAACTCACATTAGCGAATGAAGTACTTTTATATAAATCAGACGGGCAATATTATCGATGGACAGGTGATCTGCCTAAAATAATTGTAGCTAATAGCACACCAGAAAGCTCTGGAGGAATTGGGGGTGGTAGGTGGGTTTTGGTTGGTGATTCATCGTTAAGAAGTGAATTATCTGGTTCAGATGGTAGCGCTCGTATTGGTTATAAAGGCTCTACAGTGCAAGCAGAGTTGGATAGTAATGGTTTACTAGATTATTATATTTCTCAGATGGCAGCGGGTCAAACAGTAAAAATCGCATGTTATGGCGATTCGACAACAGATGGAAATACGACAACAGGCTGGATTAGAAATGTAGCAGGTTCTAATCATAATGATAATGCTCCAAACGCATGGCCGATACAATTGCAAAACATATTAAGAGAAATGTATAAGAACAAAAATATTTTTGTTTTCAATGCTGGATTTTCTGGGCAACGGTTAGATAATGGATGGGCAACAAACAATTACGAAAAATTGATAGTAAATAATCAATTTTACGGGAAATGTGATATTGTTTTTATTGGGTTTGGTATTAATGATGCAAGTTCTAATAATACTAACGTATTAAATGACACACTAATTCAAACAAATTTATTAATAGATAAAATAAAAAAATCAGGTGCACTACCAATTTTATTAACATGTAACGTTGTTCGTTCAAGATTGACTGGACATGGTGATAATAAATTATTAAAAATAGAGCGACTGAATAATCTCAAAAAATACATAGCAAAAATGCGAAACATTCCTATTTTTGACTTAGATACAGCAATGAAAAATTGGATGCAAAAAAACACAGATAAATATAATTATGCTGATTTACAACCAGATAAAACTCATTGGGGAGATTTAGGGCATCAATATCAAGCGAGTTGGTTAGCTAATATACTATTTAATAATATAGTAAAAATAGACAGTAATAATACATATGAAAGCATTTATTTTTTAGATCCAAGGTCTAATTCACCGATTGGCAGTGATGCTATGTCTACAACAACAAATGCTAAGTTTGGGGTAAATCCATTTGTTTTATCATCTAAATTTGATTGTAGAAATCAAATACTGATGGACATCTGGGTATGGTGTGAGCACGTTGACGCATCAATTATTTACAGAATGCTATTAAATGATGCGAATGACTCAATAATAAAAATAACTGACATATTAACGGGTAATATCATTAAAACAACACCAGGTTTTTTATCATTTCAATTTAACGATTATAGTACGGTTGATGCGCCCCATTATATAGGACAATTAAAATATGGGTTAAATCGGATTCAATTAGTTGGAGATAATAATATTGTTACCGGGGTATTGTTTGGTCATTTTGATTTTGTTGCAAATTATCAAGCAAAATTGGTAAACAAAAATATATTACAAAATACGGGTATTTTTCGAGATTATAAAACATTAATAGCACCAATAGCAGAACCTAAAAGAATTGTATCATTTCAATTTTCACCGGACATTTACGACAACTATGGAACAAATGTTATACAATTATTCAATAAAGATAAAATAACAAATATTTATTTGGAAGGAATGTTTGCTAATGGAACTGGTATTTTTTTAGTTCAAGCAAATGGGAGAAGAAAAAATACGATAAATGGTATTATACTTTTTGGATTTGGCGCTACTGTTTCAATCTATGTTCATCGCTATAACACGGAAACGAAAGAATCAAATTATACCCAAATTGGAGATTCTGTGGCCGTTAGTGCTGATAGTGATGGGAAACACTGCATTAAATTGAGAGCGTATTTTAATCAAAATGGCTATGCAACAATAGATTTTTATCAGAATGAATCACAGATAAAAACAATATCGTGGGAAGGTGTAACAAATAGTATTCCGCCAATATCTGGTGTTGCTGGTAATATCTATCGATACTGTGGCGCAGGGTTGACTCAAGAAATGAATGTTGAGTTAAGTCGATTTGAGGTTTGGTATACAGATCGTTAAAAAGAAATTTATTTTCTTATATTGAAACTGATGCAAAATGCAATTATCAATTGATTTATCATTTAATTATCGCGTTTTGCATCATTTTTAGTTCTAATTTATTTACCAAAAAGTTTGAATACGCACAGTAAGAGGCAAAAAATGCTTTATTCGTGCTAATTAATTAAGAATTATTGGCTAATATGATTGAAATTTTGCTAACCGACACTATTGATCTATATAGTAGTATATTTAATCAAATGTTACTGGTATAATATACAGTTAATTTTTTCCTAATTCGTCTAAAAACTCACTTTAAGAAGAGATCTATGTCAATCAAAGATATCGATATTCGTGGTGCGCGAACGCACAATCTGAAAAATATCAATGTAATCATTCCTAGAGATAAGCTGGTTGTGATTACCGGACTTTCTGGTTCAGGAAAGTCGTCGTTAGCATTTGATACTTTATATGCAGAAGGACAACGCCGTTATGTTGAATCGTTGTCGGCTTATGCTCGTCAGTTTTTATCGCTTATGGAAAAACCCGATGTGGATCATATTGAAGGATTATCACCAGCGATTTCGATTGAGCAAAAATCAACATCGCATAATCCGCGTTCAACAGTAGGGACAATCACTGAGATTTATGACTATTTACGACTTTTATTTGCTCGTATCGGTGAACCACGTTGCCCAAATCATAATTTACCTTTAGCTGCGCAAACAGTCTCGCAAATGGTTGATAGTATTATGGCGTTGCCATCTGAAAACCGTTATATGTTGCTTGCCCCCGTTGTTACTGAACGTAAGGGTGAATTTGTTAAACTGTTTGAGCAGCTCGCAGCCAGTGGTTATATCCGTGTTCGAGTTGATGGTGATGTGTATGATCTATCTGATCCCCCAATACTCGAACTTCAGAAAAAACATACGATTGAAGTTGTGGTGGATCGTTTTCGTATTCGCGATGATTTAAAATTACGTTTAGCTGAATCTATTGAAACCGCACTTTCAATAACAAATGGTATTGTAAAAGTTGCCAATTTAGAT
The DNA here is from genome assembly GCF_026536145.1 of Gilliamella sp. B3464. NCBI lineage: Bacteria > Pseudomonadati > Pseudomonadota > Gammaproteobacteria > Orbales > Orbaceae > Gilliamella > Gilliamella sp. B3464. The sequence continues at coordinate 189,670 of NZ_JAFNOQ010000004.1, forward strand.
GATCCAAAAGCCGAAGAACAGCTATATTCAGCTAATTTTGCTTGTCCAATTTGTGGTTATAGCATCTCTGAACTTGAGCCTCGATTATTTTCGTTTAATAACCCAGCGGGTGCTTGTCCTGAATGTGATGGCTTAGGGGTACAGCAATACTTTGATCCAAAACGTATTGTGCAAATGCCCGAGGTTTCATTGGCTGCTGGCGCAATTAAGGGATGGGATCGTCGTAATTTTTATTACTTTCAGATGTTAACATCACTCGCCGAGCATTATAAGTTTGATATTGACACTCCTTATGAAAAATTATCGGCAAAAATAAAAGATATTTTATTAAATGGTTCTGGTAATACCGAAATTCAATTTGTTTACACTAATGATCGTGGTGATGTAGTTAAACGTAAACATGTTTTTGAAGGGATTATTAATAATCTAACTCGCCGCTATAAAGAAACCGAATCGCAAACTATTCGTGAAGAGCTGGCTAAATATATTAGTAATCGTCCTTGCCCAAGCTGTGGTGGTTCTCGATTATGTGCCACAGCACGGCATGTCTATGTTAATGATACTAATTTGCCAACGATTAGTGATTTAAGTACACAGCAAGCCAAAGATTTTTTTGATAAGCTAACTTTAACTGGTCAACGTGCGCAAATCGCTGAAAAAATACTGAAAGAGATTAATGATCGTCTACAATTTTTAATTAATGTTGGATTAAATTATTTGACTTTGTCACGTTCGGCCGAAACGTTATCGGGTGGTGAGGCACAACGTATTCGACTCGCTAGTCAAATCGGTGCTGGATTAGTTGGCGTGATGTACGTTCTTGATGAACCGTCAATCGGTTTACATCAACGAGATAACACCCGTTTAATTGATACGTTGACCCATTTACGTGACCTAGGTAATACCGTTATTGTCGTTGAACATGACGAAGAAGCCATTATGGCGGCCGATTATGTGATAGATATTGGCCCCGGTGCTGGTGTGCATGGTGGTGAAGTTGTTGCACAAGGTACACCAAAACAGATTATGGACTGTAAAAATTCATTAACTGGTCAATATCTATCTGGTAAAGAAAAAATTGAAATTCCCAAAAATCGGACTAAAGTCGATAAAAAACGAATACTTTCACTTATTGGTGCAACCGGTAATAATCTTAAAGATGTTACCTTAAATATTCCTGTCGGCTTATTTACCTGTATTACTGGCGTGTCTGGCTCGGGTAAATCGACTTTGATTAATGATACTTTATATCCACTTGCACAAAATGAGTTAAATGGTGCAGAAAAGAGTGAAATTGCACCTTATAAAGCAATAAAAGGGCTTAACTATTTTGATAAAGTGATTGCGATTGATCAAAGCCCAATTGGTCGTACACCCCGATCTAATCCTGCAACTTATACTGGATTTTTTACTTCTATTCGTGAACTCTATGCAGGCGTACCTGAAGCGCGTGCACGAGGATATAATCCAGGTCGATTTAGTTTCAATGTAAAAGGGGGACGCTGTGAAGCTTGTCAAGGTGATGGTCTAATAAAAGTTGAAATGCACTTTTTGCCCGATATCTATGTACCTTGTGATCAGTGTCATGGCGCACGATATAATCGAGAAACATTAGAAATCAAATACAAAGGTAAATCGATTAACGAAATCCTCAACATGACTGTTGAAGAAGGTCGAGAATTTTTTGATGCGGTACCGATGATTTCACGCAAATTACAGACTTTAATTGATGTTGGTCTTGCTTATATTACCATTGGTCAGTCAGCAACAACATTATCCGGCGGTGAAGCGCAACGAGTAAAACTTGCAAAAGAGTTATCTAAGCGAGATACTGGTAGCACACTTTATATTCTAGATGAACCAACTACTGGTTTACACTTTGCAGATGTAAAACAGTTACTTGCACAGTTACACTCGTTGAGGGATAAAGGCAATACCATTGTTGTTATTGAACATAATTTAGATGTTGTCAAAACTGCCGATTGGATTGTTGATTTGGGGCCTGAAGGTGGTAGTGGTGGCGGTCAAATAATTGCCGAAGGTACACCAGAAGATGTTGCTGAATCGAAAATATCTTATACTGGGCAATATTTAAAACCATTATTAGAAAAGCAAAAAAAGAGTTAAAGTTGTTTGTTAATAATGACATTAGGGATTAGTTCTTTACTTAAGTATAATTTGTATTATTAACAATTTAATGCCGCATAAAGTAGTTAATACCAATGCGGCATTACCTGTTTTTACTTGGATCATTAAAAATTATGAGGGATGGCATTTTGATAATACAAATTGTAACGATGATCATTATTGCCTATTTATGTGGATCACTATCCGGTGCGATGATTATTAGTCGTATTATGCAATTACAAAATCCCTCATTACATGGTTCTCATAATCCGGGGGCAACAAATGTACTGCGCATTAGTGGCAAATTGCCAGCAGTATTTGTGTTAGTTTTTGATATGCTAAAAGGTGCTATTCCTGTTTATATTGCTTATCGGCTTGGTATTTCCCCTTTCTTTTTAGGCATAATTGGTATTGCTGCTTGTTTGGGTCATATTTTTCCTTGTTTTTTTCATTTTCGCGGTGGAAAGGGCGTGGCGACAGCTTTGGGGATGATGGTCCCAATTGGGTTAGATTTTACCGGTTGTTTTATTTTAACTTGGCTTATTGTCTTACTTATCACCGGTTATTCTTCTGTCGCTGCAATTGTTGGTTTTCTTTTAGCGCCATTTTATGTTTGGTTATTTAAACCTGAACTCACCTTACCTGTTGCGATGCTTTCATGCCTAATTATTGTTCGGCATAGCAGTAACATTGCCAGACTATTTAAAGGTGTTGAGCCTAAAAGTTTTTATCGTGAACATTTAAAATAGTTGAAAAACAGTATTGAATGTTTGCTAATTTGTTTTGAATTTAACAACATTATGACTTATAAAATATAAATTATTAGAAAAATTGCTTACACATTTTGAATAAATTTGATTAATCGTTAATTAAATCAATAGAACATATCTTGTTTAATCAATAATAGAAACAAGGTATGATGAATATAAATAATAAATTGTTGGTTACTAAATTATTTTATGCAAATTAGCCCATTACTAGAATCATTAATGGAATCCTTGCGTTGCTTGCCAGGCGTAGGACCAAAATCAGCACAACGAATGGCTTTTCATTTATTACAACGCAATCGACAAGGTGGTATAAATTTAGCGCATGTATTGCATGAAGCTATGATTAATATAAGCCATTGTAAGCAGTGTCGTACTTTTACTGAACAAGATATTTGTAATATTTGTGCTAATGTTCGCCGACAAAGCAGTGGTCAACTTTGTGTGGTTGAAACACCCGCTGATATCATTGCTATTGAACAAACAGGACAATATAGTGGTCGCTATTTTGTCTTATTGGGTCATTTATCACCGCTTGATGGTATTGGACCAACGGATATTGGTCTTGATTTGCTTAAACAAAGATTATCAACAGAGCAAATAAATGAAGTTATTTTAGCTACTAATCCGACTGTTGAAGGTGATGCTACAGCTAATTATATTGCGCAAATGTGTCTTGAATTTAATGTTATCGCTACGCGCATTGCTCATGGTGTTCCGGTAGGTGGTGAACTTGAAATGGTAGATGGTACAACACTATCTCACTCATTTATTGGTCGTCAAAAAATAGAATTTTAATCTTATTTATTTAGTAAGATTGTTTATAGTATAAAATTAACGATTGGATATTTACTTTAAGGTTAAATGGTATAAACACAAGAGGATAGATATGAAGTATAAAGCGGTTGCGTTTGATATGGATGGCACACTACTGGCGAGTAATCGCCTAATTTTACCAGAAACAGTTGATGTACTAAAAAAAATCAGTGATAAAGGTATAAAAGTTATTTTAGTTTCTGGTCGCCATCATTCAGTTATTTATCCTTATTATTATCAACTTAACTTATCAACGCCGGCTATTTGTTGCAACGGATCGTATCTTTATGATTTCGAAAATCATAAAACTTTAGCGGCAAAACCAATGACTAAAGATCAAGCTAATATATTGTTAAATCTAGTTAATCATTATGGTATCCATACTTTGATTTACACTGATAAGATGATGACTTATGAAGTTTTAGATGATCATCTGGAAGGATTTTTTAAATGGGTTAATGCGCTACCAGCTTTTTTACAGCCTGAAATTAAAAAGGTCGATAGTTTTGCAAAGGTAATTGAAGAGTCTAAAGCAATATTTAAATTTGCAACAAGTAGTCATAATTTACCCGCATTACAGCAATTTTCGCAAGCAGTGGACAAACTTGATCAGTTTTCGTGTGAATGGTCTTGGTCGAATCGTGCTGATGTTGCGATCAAAGGCAATACTAAAGGTAATGGACTTACTCATTGGGCACAACATGAGCAAATCGATTTAAACGAAATTGTTGCTTTTGGTGACAGTTATAATGACATCAGTATGCTAACGATTGCAGGATTGGGCATCGCGATGGGAAATGCTGATGATGAAGTTAAATCACATGCCAATTATGCAATTGGTGATAATAACAGCCCAAGTATTGCAACTGAATTGAAAAAACTCTTTTTATAAGTAACGTGGTAAATATTGATTGTGTTCGACATTCTTTATCAAGATAATGATTTAATTGCGATTAATAAGCCTTCAGGATGGTTGGTACATCGTAGCTGGTTAGACAAACAACAAACCGTTGTTGTTATGCAAACACTAAGGGATCAAATTGGGCAGCATGTCTTTCCTATACATCGGTTAGATAGACCAACCTCTGGTGTATTATTATTTGCATTATCAAGTGACGTTGCGCGTCTAATGTCAGAACAATTTAACTCAAAACAAATTGAAAAAACTTATCATGCAGTAGTTCGTGGTTATGTCGATGGTGAAGCAGTGATTGATTATCCCTTGATTGAAGAGCTCGATAAAATTGCCGATAAGTTTGCGCAACGTAATAAACCAGCTCAAGATGCTGTAACTTTTTATCGAGCGATTAGCAAAATTGAGATACCTGTCAGTGTTGGAAAATTTAAAACAGCACGATATAGCTTTGTAGAGTTAAAACCTAAGACTGGTCGAAAACACCAATTACGTCGTCATATGAAACATATCTTTCATCCCATTTTAGGCGACAGCAAGCATGGCGATCTTCATCAAAATAGAGCTTTCACTGACTATTTTGGTATTAAACGATTAATGTTACATGCTAGCTGTTTAGCGTTAATTCACCCTATCACACAACAACCGATAGTGATTGAAGCTAAATTAGATCAAAGTTGGCAAAATATGCTTCTTAATTTCAAATAGCTGATATTGAGTATATTGTTTATTTTACCTTTGATTCATCTAGATAAATACGTTAGTATGTTTCGTAAGTATGAGCCATATTTATTATTGCAATATGGCTTAACAGTTTAATACATTTTAAATTATCCCTGTAAGGAAATGAAACAATGAAATTAGTAATGAAATTCTTTAGCGTCTTTTTACTTGCTCTTATAGTCTCTGCATGTTCTTCCGAAGAATCACCAGAAAGAACGGCCGAAAATTGTGTTAAAGCTGTTTATAGCGGTGATCTAGAGACTGTTATCAATCTAATGTATCTACCAGAAGACAAAACTAACAAAAATTTTGATATGAAAGACTTAGTTAAATCAAAAATGCAACAAGTCATAGATAAAGCACAAAAATTGGCTCAAGCACATGGTGGCGTTGATAAAGTTCAAGCTTCCCCTGCTGAATATATCAATGAAGATAAAACGATGGCAAAAGTTAAAACCACTGTCTTTTTCAAAGATAAAACGCAACAAGAGGGTGGGAGTGCAAGTTTAATAAAAATTGATGGTAAATGGTTGATGAATTTTAACTAGTCTATCAATGATTGAATAATCAATATTGTGATAATACAATAAGAAAGGGTAAAGCGTATTTACCCTTTTTTATTAGGAATTGGTTTTGATGAAATATGTTCGCTTTTTTCCTATAATTTTTATCATATTGACGAAGTTTGTTTTGACCAATATACCGGTTGCTACTGCCGATGTAAATCGTCAATTAACAGCTTCAGTAAAAGTGGGCGATTGGATCTTTAGAAAAGGGATTCAAGTTGATAGTCTTATTGTTAATCAGGTTAGTGGTGGGGATTTTTCACATATTGGTATGATAATATCCATCGAGCCTGAAGTTAAAATTATTCACGCAACAACAAGTGATGATATTAACTATCCAAACCAAGTCATTATTTCTAGTTTAGCCGAATTTATCACTCCAGAGTTTGCCGAAAAATATGCGGTAGCCAGACCTAATTTTTTGTCAGATCGACAAAAGCAGCAAATTGTTGAGGATATTTTAACGAAAAAGGGTGAGGAATTTGTATTAGCATCGCGTGATCACCCCCATTTGTACTGCACTACACTGCTTTTTGATTCCATTGTTAAAGTTCAACCTGATTTTAATCCAGAATGGACGTATTCACATGTTCCGTTATTAACTGGCATTTACTTATTTCCGAATGCGTTTGCTAATTATCCTAATATTACTTGGATCTATAAGTACCCTGAAGTCAATTAAAGTTTCTAGTCATAACTAAATTAAATAATGAGCATTGTATAATAGATCAACATGCTTTGACGATATATTCAGCTTGAATTACACTGTGTAAAAAATCAATTGTTGATAGCAGATTTATTATGATTCCTCGATTATCCATCTCGCCTCAAATAAATGAGGTAACACTTAACTATTTAATAGCGCTTAAAAATTCTGCTTATACAGGTGATATTGAACACAGCTATGCATCACGTCTTAGCATGGCGACAGATAATAGTATCTATCAATTGATGCCTCAAGCTATTTTATTTCCTCGTTCAACTGATGATGTACAATTACTAGCAAGTATAGCTCAACGTGATGAGTTTAAAACGATAAAATTTACCCCAAGGGGTGGAGGAACAGGCACCAACGGGCAGTCATTAAACAGTGGTATTGTTGTCGATCTGTCACGTTATATGAACCGAATTTTAGCGCTCAATATTGAAGAAGGTTGGGTGAGGGTTGAAGCTGGTGTCGTTAAGGATCAATTAAATCAATACTTAAAACCTTATCGTTATTTTTTTGCACCCGAACTTTCAACCAGTAATCGGGCAACCATTGGCGGGATGATTAATACCGATGCTTCAGGACAAGGTTCGATGATATATGGTAAAACATCTAATCATGTTTTGGCACTCAAAGCGGTATTAATTACTGGTGAATTACTTGAAACAGGCAAAAAAAATCTAACCGAAATCGAAAAATTAGCGCATGATTCTTCTATTTATCGTTCTGTTTTTGATTATTGCAAAAATAACCGTCAATTGATTTTAGATAAATTTCCTCAATTAAATCGCTTTTTGACCGGTTATGATCTTAAACATGTTTTTAATGATAATTTGACTGAGTTTGATTTAACACGAATCATAACAGGTAGTGAAGGATCATTAGCGTTTGTCACCGAAGCTAAATTAAATATTATTCCATTACCAAAATATCGATTTTTAATTAATATCAAATATGATTCATTTCAATCCGCGCTAAGTAATGCTCCCTTTTTAGTCAAAGCAGACGCTTTATCTGTTGAAACAGTGGATTCAAAAGTTTTAGGTCTAGCCAAAGAAGATATTATTTGGCAATCGATTAAGGACCTAATTACAGAGGTCGATAATCATCAGATGCAAGGTATTAATATTGTTGAATTTGCTGGTAATGATTTTGATTCTGTCAAAGGGAAAATGGATAAGTTATGCCTGATTCTTGATCAACTTATGTTAGATCATTCAACAGGCATCATCGGCTATCAAACATGTCACGAACTTGGCGAAATTGAAAAAATTTATGCAATGCGTAAAAAAGCAGTAGGTTTGCTTGGTAATGCTAAAGGGACACGTAAGCCGATTCCTTTTGTTGAAGATACATGTGTTCCTCCTGAGCACTTAGCCGATTATATTCATGAATTTCGAGCATTACTTGATAGCCACAATTTAACATATGGTATGTTTGGGCATGTCGATTCTGGGGTATTACATGTTAGACCCGCCTTAGATATGTGTGATCCACAGCAAGAAAAGTTAGTAAAGCAAATTTCGGATCAAGTTGTGGCGCTGACGGCTAAGTATGGCGGTTTACTTTGGGGTGAGCACGGTAAAGGTTTTCGTAGCGAATATAGCCCAGCATTTTTTGGCGAAACGTTATATCATGGGCTTCGTATTATCAAAACAGCATTTGATCCTGATAATCGTCTCAATCCAGGTAAAATTTGTGCACCATTAAATAGTAATGACCCCATGATAAGTATTGAATCAGTCACGCGTGGTTTTTATGATCGACAAATTCCAATTAGTGTAAAACGCGTATTTCATGGTGCCACTGAATGCAATGGTAATGGTCTTTGCTTTAATTTCGATGTTAATAGTCCAATGTGTCCATCAATGAAATTGTCTCAAAACCGTATTTATTCACCGAAAGGGCGGGCAGCATTAGTGCGAGAATGGCTACGTTTGATGGTAGAATTGGGTGTTAAAGAAGATGAACTTAATACATTATTACCCAAGGAACAGAGTCGTTTAGTCAGTTTTGCTAAAAAGCTTGTTTATACTTTACAGGCCAAATTTGGCCAATATGATTTTTCTCACGAGGTAAAAGATTCGATGGCCCATTGTTTGTCATGCAAAGCATGCTCAACACAATGTCCGATTAAAATAGATGTACCTGATTTTAAGGCTCGGTTTTTACAACTTTACCACACCCGTTATTTAAGACCAATGCGTGATTATTTAGTTGGTAATATTGAATCCTATTTACCAATAATGGCTCGTGCCCCACGTTTTTTTAATTTTTTTATGAAAATGTCGGTGACAGAATACCTGACTAATAAAACAGTTGGAATGGCAAGTTTACCAATGTTGTCTTTTCCAACATTAAAAAAACAGTTAATTGGGCATCCTAGCGCAAATGTTAAATTAGAATATTTACAGAATTTATCGGCGACTGAAAAAGCGCAATATGTATTAGTGGTACAAGATCCCTTTACAACCTATTACGATGCAAAAGTCGTATTTGATTTTGTGTGTTTGATTGAAAAATTAGGCTTCAAACCCGTTGTATTGCCTTTTGTCCCTAATGGTAAGGCTCAGCATATAAAAGGCTTTTTAAAACAATTTGCCAAAACTGCTCAAACTGCTTCTGATGTGTTATCGCAAATAGCGCAATTAAATATTCCAATGGTTGGCGTTGATCCTGCTTTAGTGCTTTGCTACCGTGATGAATATAAATTGATTTTACAAGATAAGTTAGGCGATTTTAGTGTTTTACTGTCACATGAGTGGCTGACGCATGTTTTAACTAAGATTTCAAAACCTAATATCACAATCAGTAATGGTGATAAACAATGGTTTTTACTTGGTCACTGTAGCGAAACGACACAATTACCAGCAAGTAATCAACAGTGGCAATATATTTTCAAGCAGTTTGGCGCACAATTACAACCTATTAGTGTTGGATGTTGTGGTATGGCAGGTACATATGGTCATGAAGTTAATAATTTGCACTCATCGAAACAGCTGTATCAATTATCTTGGCAAAAAGCACTTGAAAAATATCCTAAACAATTTTGTTTAACAACGGGTTATTCTTGTCGCAGCCAAGTTAAGCGCTTTGATAACTATAGTTTAAAACACCCTGTGCAGGCATTATTGGAATTGGTTTCGTTTAATTGTTTAACTTAATGTGTCATTGTCATGCTTTAGCATAACTAACTTCATTGATGAATGGTAAATTTAAGTGAGTAGGGCAATGCAAAATAGCCCTTAAATTAATTGTAAGAAGCGCAATAAAATTGCGCTTTTCTATTGGTTATTTGTTAATGAATTATTCTAAGTAGATAGATTGCATTAATTTGAAGTGTTCATCAGTAAAACCAAGCTCTTGCTTGATATAATTACTTGGCGTTCCTGCTACTTTTTTCATGGTATTGAGGATTTCAATTACAAAACTTTCTCGAGTATCAATTAGACTTAGCAGATAACCAAGCACATCTTCATTATCGGTAATCTTGCGATAAGCCGCCATTTTAATTTTATTTCTTTCTAAGCGATTATCGTGTGTCAACATGTAATCATAAATGATGTCATCTTCACTCACACCAAGCATGACTTGAATTAATAATACCCCATAACCTGTTCTGTCCTTTCCGCCACGACAATGCTGAATGCTAGGGCTATTATTGGCATCTAAAACAACGTTGAGCATTTGCCGATAAGCATTTTTAGATTTATCGCTTAATACAAAATTACGATATTGTTCTAGAACTTGTTTGCCTTCGCCATTGACCAACTCTTTTGGTATATCTCGAATAACACTTTCAACTAATGCACGATCTTCATCACTTGGATCGGCGGCAAACTGTGCGGCCAGTTCGGCTGTTTGTGCTGATGCATCTAAATGGAAGGTATGTTTTTCACCGACAAAAGTATTTGGGCTGGTTTTGATTTCGTTTATGCTTCGATAATCAATAATCGTTTTAATCCCTAATGCTTTGATATATTGTTCAGCATCCGGCTTTAAACCATATAAATGATTAGAACGATAAAGTTGTCCCCATTTTACACGTTTACCTGATGCACCTAGGTAGCCACCAAAATCACGAAAATTATTTAGTCCGGTTATAGGTAATGTTCTTTCAGCAAATATGAAGTTATCTTTTCCTGCAATGGCCAAAATTAAATAAATTCGTTTTTTACCCTGTAATGGGTCATCAAAAGTAAAAGGACTTTTTATGTTTTTACTCACTAATGTTTTATGTACAGAGTTGGCATTAGCTTCATCAGTCCAATATAAATCTACAGGTTGGTTTTGATCAATGTTAAACGAGACTTCTAATTGTCCAACTTTATTGCGGATAACTGATGCTATTTGTGTTTTTGTAATCATGATTCATCCTTACTTTAATATACCAAACATTGAAAATATCACGCCAATTACCATGACACCTAAAATCAAAGTAACGGTATATTTTCCTTGAAATTTTTTAACTAAAAAGAATGTAGCCAAGGCAAAAAGTAAGGTCAAACAGTTTGGCATGACTTTATCAAACATCTCTTGTACTTTTATGGATTGTTCACCGACATTAATCGATAGTGGCGTGGATATTTTTACCGTTGTTGCAATTAATGAACCCAAAACCATAACACCTACAACATTAGCTAGATTACTTATTCGTTGAATAATGTTAGAATTTTTAGATTGTTCTATGAGATCAACCCCTTTGTTATAACCATAATGAATAAAAAAGTATTTTGATAGTACATTCACCAAGTTATAAATCAAAAACATTAAAATCGGACCAATAATGTTACCTTGTAAGGCAAAAGCTGCGCCAATACTGCCGCAAATTGGCATCCAAGTAAATTTTAGTAAGCTGTCACCCAGACCTGCAAAGGGTCCCATCAGGCCTGCTTTAACCGATACAACGGCTTCTTTTTCATCTTCGCTGGTTTTTTCTTCCATTGCAGCGGTTACACCTAATATTAATGCACCTGCATTAATTTGCGTGTTAAAAAACTCCAAGTGGCGTTTCATAGCCCGCACACGGGTTTCTTGATCAGCATCATGATAAAGCCGTTCTAATACCGGCGTCATACAGTGGGCGAATCCGATCATCTGCATTTTTTCATAGTTATAAGAAAAAGACATGGTTTGCAGATTCCAAAAGATACGATTAAGATCTTTTTTAGTGATTTTATGTTGAGTGCTCATAGATCATAGTCCTCTTCAGTATTATTTAATGCAGGTTTATTATCTGATTGTTCGGCGTTATTGTTATTACTGTTACCACTTGACGCCATGTCATAAAGCACAGCAAAGGCAAGGGCGATAAAGGTGATTGGAATAATAGGTAATTTTAAGTAAGTGGTTAACATAAAACCAAGTAAAAAGAAGAACCACATGCGTCCTTTTAACAACATTAATAATAAGATACAAATACCGACCGCTGGAATTAATTTTGATGCAACGCCCATGCCGTCAATAATACTTTTTGGAATAGCATCAAGAATGGTTTTAACTAAATCACTACCAAAATAAATCGCAATAAAGCACGGCACAGCTCGAATTAAAAACCAGACAGGCGTTGAAAAAAAGTGAACTCTAGCTAGGCCTTTATAACTTCCACTTAATACAGAACGTTCTGCCCATGGATTAAGGAAACAAGCAAACGAACGCCAAATAATGAGTAATTGTTGGCACAGTAAAGAGACCGGCACGCCAAGTGCAATTCCTGTTGCAATACCACCACCTGTTGTAATCCCTAAAGACACACCAATAATTGCGCCTGCAACAATGTCGGGCGCTGAATAAGCCCCTACATTGCCAATACCCATCCACATTAATTCTAGGGTAGCACTAATGGCAAGTCCCTGAACCATATCTCCCATAATAATTCCAGCTACTGTACCGGTTAATAATGGTCTTCGTAGCATTTGTGGTCCGACGTCATCCATCGAACAAATTCCCGCCCAAATGGCGACAAGAATAGCCTGTGTTAACATAAGTTAACCTCCAATTTGATTAGTCATAGCGATAAAAGCGAAAATCAGTTAAGTAAAGTTTTAAGATCAACTACTGGATCTTTTGGCACCATTTGGACTTCAACTTCAACATTATTCGCGATAATATTTCTAAAAGCCTGTTCTTCTTCAGGCGTAACAGATACCGCTCTTGATAATTGATGACGCCCGTCTTGCATGCGCATACCACCAACATTCAATTTTTCTAGCTCAAGTCCGCCCTCGATTAAGGCATTAACATCAATACTATTGGTAAATAAAAGCATAGTACGTTTTTTGATAGGGGTCTTTTTTAAGATATCAATAAATTGTTGAACACCGAAAACCAATACTTTTAATCCTGGCGGTGCTGACATGGTTAGTACTGATTGCTGTACTTTATCCGCAGCGACCTTGTCATTGATTATCAGCACTTGTTCAATATCGTAATTTTTTACCCAAGTAGTAATTACTTGTCCATGGATTAAGCGATCATCAATTCTAGCTACATTAATTGGCATGGTGTTCTCCTTACAGCTCATTAGATTGTTCACGATGAGAATTGAGTACTTGACTAACGTCAATACAACTTTGTGGGAAGGTTTCTTCAATAGCTTGTTTAACGTCTGTGAGTGTTTCTTCTCGATTGTTTAAAACTTCAAGTAATACAGGAATGTTAAAGCCACAAAACAACAATACATCATCATGAGTTAATAAAAGTTCACTAGCAAGATTGCATGGTGTTCCACCAAGAATATCGACTAAAATAATTACACCTTTACCATTATTTAATTTTTGATAACTTTCTTGCATTTGTTGGCGTAAATTATCAATATTGCTATCGATTAAAACCGAAATCACTTGCATGTTTGATTGTTTACCCATCAGCATTTCGGCACATTCAAGTGCACCTTGTGCAAACGGGCCATGACTGGCAAGAATGATTGGTATTTGTGTTTGCATCATCTATTTCCTTTAGCTTTTTAGTAATAATATTACTTTTATGTGTTTTATATTTAGTAATAAAATTACATCTATGTGCGATGTAAGTCATCTCTTTTTTTTAAATTTTTAAAAATTTGTGAACTCGATCATATTTATAAAAAAAAGTGTTTTGGGCTTGGTAAATTGCAATTTAGATAGTGGCATAGTTAAAGTGATAAAATTCACTATCAATATGATTAATAGTGATTAATTAGGTAGGCTAATCAAACATTAGTTTATTGTTTGATCATTGTTTTATTAATGTGGATATTTTCGTTCTTCACGGTGTAGGATTTGTTGTAACAAGCGTTCATCATATTTACGTATAAACAAATTCGTGACTAGCATGTTGATTACCGAAATTTGTGATATTTTGGAACGAATAGGAATTAAGCGAGAAACATGTTCGGTTGATGTGGTATGTAAAATTACCTCAGCAAGCGATGATACCTGGCTTTGTCCCATTTTAGTTATTGCAATAGAACGTACATTGTTTTTTTGAGCTAACTTAAGTAAGTCTATGCATTCCGGTGTTTCACCTGAGTGCGATATAATAATAATTAAATCATTGCCGTCTAAATTATTAGCAATACTTTTTTGAATGTGGGAATCGAAATGACAGCTGACATCTTTTTTTATTTTAATGAGTTGATATTCTAATTCCTTACCAACTAATCCACTGCTACTTGCGCCAAAAATAATAATTTTATTGCTATCTATGATTAGGTCGATAGCTTTATTTAATGATTCCAAATTAATCATCGAGTGGGTTTCATCTATTGATGATTTTTCCATTGATTGGACTTTATTATTCACATCTTGCAGGGAATCATTAAGATTGATGTCATCTTGTAACACATCGGTGTTGAGTTTTCGGGGGAGGGAAGAAATAAGATCGACTTTAAAATCACTAAAACCACTATATCCTAATTTATTGCACAAACGCAAAATGGTGCTGGTGCTAACTTGATTTAATTTAGCTAATGATTGAATGCTCATATTTTTTAATGCATCGGTGTTTGCTTGAATAAACGTTGCCACAGCAAGTTCTTTTGCGGACAGATCTTTTTTCACTTCCCTAAGTTTTAAATCAATCATTACCCACCTCAATGTTCAAATCTCATATTCTGAGTATACAAAATTAGTGTATAAATTTGAAAAATTTATAATTAAATCTTATCTATTCTAAATGTGATTTAATTATTTCACGTTGATGCACTCGATAAAATAAGTTTTATTGATGCTGTTGATGGGTAAAATACCACTTAATCATATTCATGCAAATTATTTTGATTTTATCTTATTGTTAACTGAAAGCGAAAATGAGATGAGCATTTGATAAAGTGCTTTAAAAATATTGCTACTAAGGTAACAATTAGCGAGATATGCTAATGTATTTAATAATCAGTGTATTTTTTCAAATATTTTATATTCTTGCATTTTATAAAGTAACGTTCGTTTGCTAACACCTAACGAATTTGCGGTAGTTTCACGATGACCATTATGGCGTTTTAATGCGTTAATAATTAGCTCTTTTTCGTAATTTTTCACTTTGTCTTTTAAGGTGGTACTTGGTGAGTCAGAATCTTTAAAATTCACCGTTAAATCATGCATGTTTTTATTGGCATTTATTTGTGCAGGTAAATCGTTAGCATAGATAAATAATCCATTTGACATAATCACCGAATATTCAATGGCATTGGCTAATTCACGGATGTTACCCGGCCATGCGTATTGATTCAGTGCTTCTACCGCATCAATTGAAAAATCCAATAAGGCTTTATTTTGTTCGTGGCAAAATTGGTTAGCGAAATAGCGTGCTAATAACATGATATCATTTTGTCTTTCGCGTAATGGCGGTAAATCTAAGCTCATAACATTTAAACGATAAAACAGATCTTGTCGAAATTTTCCTGTTTCAACTAAATTTTGTAAGTTACGATTGGTTGCTGTAATTAGTCGAAAATCACTTTTAATTAATTTATTTCCACCCAGCGGTTCAAACTCTTTTTCTTGAATAACTCGTAGTAATTTTACTTGTAGATTAGTCGACATTTCGCCAACTTCGTCTAAAAATAGCGTGCCAAGGTGCGCACGTTCAAATAAACCAATTTGACGCTGATAAGCGCCAGTAAATGCCCCTTTTTCATGACCAAATAGTGTACTTTCAAGCAATGTTTCAGGTAAAGCACCACAATTGATTTTGATAAATGGACCTGTTGATCGGGTGCTGTAGTAATGAATTGTTTTCGCAACTAACTCTTTACCTGTGCCACTTTCTCCGGTAATCAGGACGGTGGTATTGGTTTGAGATACTTTTGCGATATTACGGCACAACTCCATCATATTTAAACTATTGGTTAATATATGCTCTTTATTATCAGAATTGGCTAATTCAATTTGTGGCACTAGCGAAATGCCATTTTTTTGCGCTTGACTAAATTCAAGTGTACGACAAATCAACGCTTTTAGTTCGTCTAAGTCAAATGGTTTAACAATATAATCATAAGCACCGAGTTTTAATGCCTCAACAGCAGTGTCGACACTGGCATAAGCTGTCATTAAAATAACATAGATATCAGGATTTATTGCTTTAATTATTTTTAATGCTTCAAGACCACTCATCTTTGGTAGACGATTATCTAACAAAATAAGATCAATGTGTTGTTGTTTGATGATAGCGATCGCTTCTTCACTATTGCTTGCTTCAACAACTTGATAATGTTGTTCTGATAACAAAAGACTTAATAACTTTCGTAAATTTAATTCATCTTCAACAATTAAAATTTTTTCTGACATAGGATCCTTAATTTTTAATTAATAGGTAGTGCGATCTCAACAGTAACACCTGTACTGTTCACATTATTTTTAATTGTGATTTTACCTTTATGAGAGGCAATAATCTTTTGTACTATGGGCAATCCTAAACCAGTACCGGATAGTTTTGTGGTGAAAAAAGGGTTAAATATTTTATTAAATAGTGCTTCGGGAATACCTTCACCATTATCTTTAATACAAATCAGTTGATACTTTTGATTACTCGATAATTTTGTCGAGATTTGTATAATGCCTTGCGCTGGTATTGCTTGAATGGCATTAATAATTAAGTTTAATAATGCTTGTTTAATTAACTCTTTATCCAAATATAAGGTAGATAACTGGTGGTCAAGCGAAAGCTCAATATCAATGTTATTTGAACGGTGTGAAGTGTTTATCAATATTAACACTTCTTCGATTAAGTGGTTGATATTGATTGAACTATAAAAGTTTTTTGATGGGGCTGCAAAGTCTAGTAATTGTTGTATCACGTGGTTAATTGAATCCACCTCGTTGAGAATAATTGTGATGTATTCAGACTTTTCGCTATTGCTGATATTGTTTTGCAAATATTGCACAAAACCGCGTATTGCCGCTAAAGGATTACGAATTTCATGGGCAACACCTGCCATTAATTCGCCTAATGACACAAGTCGTTCTGTTTGTTGTATTAATTTTTCAATCTCTTTTTGTTCGGTAATGTCTTTAAAAATGACTAAGGCGCCAATTATATTGCCTTGATGATCTTTTAAGTGACTGGTGCTAGACGAAATTTTGATAACCTGACCTGACACCGGAAAGTCGACTTCCACACTATTATGATCAATGCCGTTATATAAAGTATCAAGTAGTGGACTTTTAAACTCTTTATCATCTAATAATGTTGAGTAGGGCTTACCCAAAACTTGTTTTAATTGATATCCGGTCATTTTTTCAGCGGCAGGATTAAGCATGGTAATTGCACCGTTAATATCGATAGTAATGACTCCGTCTAAGCTGTTTTCTAAGATTAGTTCATTGATTGTTTTGGTTTTACTCAATGTTTCGGCAAGATTATTTATGCCAGTGACAATTTCATTTAATTCGCCACGTATCGCAGGCAGATGTAAGGTAAGATCAAAGGGTAATGCATGCAATCCATGTTTAATGACATCGATATCCGAATTGAGTTTTTGTGATAAAATCCAGGCAATTAAAATGCAACTTAACATGCACAAAATACTGATAATAATCACATTTTTATCAAAAACGAAAGTTTGTTTTTCAATGTCATCAATCGTTTCATTTGCCCAAATATAGCCTAAAATTTGATTATCACGCACAATGGGTATCATGGCATTCATGATGTTGCCTCTGACTTGTTTACCAATATCAACCATACTATGACCGCTATTCATTACTTCTCGCCCTTTATGCGAAGCAGCTATTGGTTTGCCTACATTGTTTCCATAAGCTGATTTAGGGGCATAGACAACAATTGCATCTAATTGTTTATGATAATAGCCAGCAGCAATTTTAGGCATATTGGCTAAGAGCGGTTCTATTTTAGGTGAAAGATATTGATTTATTTGTTCGATTTGCTGTTGATGAGAAAGATTTGTGTCAATTTTATGGTAAGCATCATCCAATAATAGATCAAGCATTTGGCTAATAGCGTATAACTTTTGACTTTTTTCTTGGTTAAGAAGATTGCGACCTTCTTTGTCGATTAATACGGCAAAGATAATTATAGAAAAGCAAGAAAGTAACGTAACCAATAAAAAGATACGCGCGCTAATTTTATCGGGGTATAATTTTTTGAAAAAACTAGACGGCATAAATACTTTGATATCCTTAATCATCCATTATTTTTAATAGTTGTTATATATTTATCTTAAATTTAATTTTTATTCCTGTAAGTGATTATGCATTAAATCACTCGTGCTCACAAGGTCGGTGGAATAGGAATGATCGCCTAAACCACCAATTTTTATCTAATTATTAATTATTTACATGTTAGATTGTCTTTATTTTCAATAACGTTCGATAATGACCGTAGTGCCTAATCCACCACCAATACATAGGGTTGCAAGACCTAATTGCTTATCATGATGAATCATTGAGTAAAGTAAAGTGACTAAAATGCGTGCACCACTTGCCCCTATAGGATGACCAAGTGCAATAGCTCCACCATGGATATTGGTTTTATCAAGAGCAAGATTGAGCTCTCGACCAACGCCTAAAAACTGAGCGGCAAAGGCTTCGTTAGCTTCGATTAAATCAATATCAGAAAGGTTTAGTCCAGCTTTTTGTAGCGCTAATTGAGTTGCAGGCACCGGTCCTAATCCCATAACACTAGGAGCAACTCCACCTGATGCGTAACTACGGATATATGCTAATGGTTTTAGCCCTAACTCCTTGGCTTTGCTTTCCGACATGATAACTAATGCGGCGGCACCATCATTGATACCTGAGGCGTTGCCAGCCGTCACTGTACCGTCTTTTTTAAAAGCAGGGCGGAGTTTAGTTAATGCCTCTAAACTGGCATCAAATTTAGGATGTTCATCTTGATTAAAGATAATATCCCCTTTACGGCTACTCACGGTTACTGGCACTATTTCATCAACAAACATTCCATTTTTAATTGCTTGAGAGGCTAACTGTTGAGAACGTAACGCAAGCTGATCTTGCTCTTGGCGAGTGATATTATATTGCTGAGCAACGTTTTCTGCTGTGATTCCCATATGGTAATGATGCGTTGCGCAAGTTAAACCGTCGTTAACTAAAGTGTCATAGAGTTCGGCATTTCCCATTTTTAATCCCCAACGAGCTTTGCTGTTGATTAAATAGGGCGCTTGTGACATGTTTTCCATCCCACCGGCAACGACGATATCGTTGTCACCGGCCAAAATACTTTGTGCGGCTAATTCAACTGATTTTAACCCACTACCACACACTTTATTGACGGTGAAAGCAGGAACCCTATTAGCAATATTTGCCTTTAACGCTGCTTGCCTAGCAGGATTTTGTCCTAAACCGGCTTGTAATACATTCCCCATAATCACTTCATTAACTAAATTGGCGTCTAATTTTGCGCGTTTTAACGCTTCTTGTATGACAATTGCACCCAATTCAATAGTACCAACTGATACTAATGAACCATTAAAAGTGCCTATTGCTGTTCGGGTGGCGCTAACAATTACTGCTTTTTTCATAATTTACATCCTTTTATTGGTAATCAAAAAAAGTACAAACCGATGAGAAATATTGGAGTAGTAAAGATTAAGGCTGTCATGCAATAGCCCATGATGTCTCGTACCCCTAATCCCGCTATTGCAAGAGCAGGTAAAGCCCAGAATGGCTGTAACATATTCATCCACTGTTCACCATAGGCAATGGCCATGGTTGATTTACCTAAATCTGCACCTAACGCTTGAGCAGCAGGAATGACAAACGGTCCTTGAATAACCCAGTGCCCACCGCCAGAAGGCACAGCAAAGTTAATGATGCCTGAACTGAAAAAGGTCCAAATTGGGAAGGTATCTTTATTAGCAATATTGATAAAAAATTCCGTAATTAATCCACCTAAACCTGAGTGTTCCATCATTAACTGGATGCCTGCATAGAATGGAAATTGAATGATGATTCCTGCGGTACTTTTAGCTGCATTAGACACCGCGCGCATATATGCCATTGGTGTGCGGTGTAATAAGATCCCCGCAGTTAAGAAGATTAGATTGACCGTGTTGATGGTAATGTTAAAGCCATGATTGTAAAAATAGATGGCTAAATAGCTAATCCCTAGTACACCGATCAATAACGATAATATTTTGCTCTCTTCTAATTTTTCAGCTGCTGTTGCTGTTTTGCGGTCGATCTTTTTCTGAAAATCAGGTTCAGGAGCCAGTAATTCTGGATTAACAGTATGAATCGAATCATCTTTACGAATCATAAAACGTACTAAGATCGGTAAACAAATGACTAACATGACTGTAATAAAAATATTACTTGCCGAGAACATTGTGTGTGAAATAGGGATAATCCCTTGAGGATTACTTTCTGATACCATAAAGTGAGAAACAGGATTATTCGGCGTAGCAGCCATTAATGGCATCGAGCCTGATAAACCACCCCCCCAAGTCATGAAAGCAATATAGGCACATGCAATTAACAAACCATAATCAACATTTTTCACTTGTCTTGCCACTTCTTTGGCTAACATAGCGCCTACAACCAATCCAAATCCCCAATTTAAAATACAGGCTATACAACCAACAAAAGTAACAAGCATGGCTGCTTGTGTTGGGGTTTTTGCCAATGAAGCAATTGAGACTAAAATGGCTTTAACTGGGGGAGAGCTTGCCAAAGCATGGCCTGTCACAACAATCAGTGCCATTTGCATACCGAATGCTAGTAGGTTCCAAAAACCATCTCCCCACATTTTAACTAAGCCAAGAGGTTGTGAATCGGTTAATCCCCATGCCATAAAAAAGATAACAAAGGTAAGTAATAATGCAAAAATGAGTGGATCAGGTAGATATTTGCTAACTAAACTCGTGGTATATTTTGATAATCGAGAGATCATATTGCATTACTCCTCATGACCAATTGACATGGTTTTTAACTTTTCAGCAATTAAAAACTCAGCTTGTGTTTTACTTTTGATTGTGGCTAAATCGACTCCATTTGCCATTTCTATTAAGTAAAGCTGGCCATTGCGAAACTCAAATACCGCAAGTTCGGTAACAATCATGTTTACTTTTCCTTTGGCGGTGAGTGGTAAAGTACAATGGCGTAATATTTTTGCTTCGCCATTTTTAGTGCAGTGCTCCATGGCAATAATCACTTTTTTAGCGCCTGTGACTAAATCCATCGCTCCGCCCATTCCGGGTACCATTTTGCCTGGTACCATCCAATTGGCTAGATTGGCATCTTGGTCAACTTCTAAACCACCTAACACGCATGCATCAACATGACCACCTCGAATTAATACAAAAGAAAATGCACTATCAAATGTCGCACCACCTGCGATGATGCCACAAGGTTGTCCTCCGGCATTGACAATGTTTGGATGATCAACTGTTTTGGGTCCTAAGCCTAAAAAACCATTTTCCGATTGCAACGTGATATGAACATCTGTCGGCAAGTAATTCACTACTTGAGTTGGCAAACCAATTCCTAAATTAACGACATCGCCATCTTTCAGTTCTTGTGCGACACGTCTAGCTATTAACTCTTTATTATCCATTATGATTCTCCTTAATTATCAGAACTGACTATGTAATCAACAAGTGCTGCTGGCGTCATAACGGCATCTGGGTCGATTTGACCAATTTCGAGTAAATTATCCACCTGAGCAATTACGGTATTTGCGGCTGTTGCGATTAAAGGATTGAAATTGCGAGCTGAGTATTGATAAACAAGATTACCGCTATAATCGCCTTGATAAGCTTGAATAATTGCCAAATCGGCATGGATAGGGAGTTCTAACAAATATTTAACCCCATTAATGGTCAAAATTTGCTTACCTTCTTCAACGATTGTTCCAACACCAGTTGGGGTTAATACGCCACCTAAACCAGCACCGGCAGAACGAATTCTTTCAGCAAGCGTACCTTGTGGAACTAATTCAACGTCGATTTCACCTGCAATCATTTTTTTTCCGGTTTCAGGGTTCGTACCAATATGTGAGGCGATTAATCTTTTTACGCGATTATTGGTGATTAACGGACCAACGCCAGTATCGACAAAGGCGGTGTCATTACCAATTAAAGTCAAATTTTTAACGCCTGAATCTAGAATGACTTGGACGATTTTTTCAGGTGTGCCACATCCCATAAATCCACCAAACATAATTGACATGCCATCTTTCAAATGCGCTTTAATTTGTTCTGAGTTTATTAATTTTTTTTTCATCCATTTCCTCCATGGTATAAAACCAAAATAGTTGTTATTACAATTTCAATTGCAAATGCCATACCACATCAGATAAGAGGATAGGAATTTAATTTATTTATTTGATTTAAAAGTATTTAATCTGATTTTTATATTGAAAATAAAAGTGACTTTAGGAAATAATTTGCATATAAGTGCAAAATTTATTGCGTGAGTAAAGAATGGAAAAATGACCAAGAACTGCATCGGTATGGGCTAGCCACTATTTTTTAAAACATACGTTATTGCGTATCTTTTTTCACAGATAAATTCTATTTTTAAAAATTTAACCCCAAAACACATGACTGCTGTAATTATAGTCTATTTAAACTTGACGTCTAAACAAGGCAATGCTAATATTTGCCACCTATTCAGATAGACCCCTACGGCGCGTTGGCAGAGTGGCCATGCTGCGGATTGCAAATCCGTCTACCTCGGTTCGACTCCGGGACGCGCCTCCATTAAAACATCTAGAAAATCAATAAATTAAATAATTAATCACTCAAAAAATTAAAACACTTGGAATATACTTAGAATATACAGTTAGAATAAATCTTCTTTATGAGTGGGTTTAACATCGGTGTAACTTTGGCATTTCTGTCATAGGTATTAACTTGTTTTGGTGATTGATTGAGTTTAATTTTAGGTCTTGTTTTATGTTGTGAGTATGCTTGTTATTTTTATTGATGGCATCACACAATTCATGTTTTTTCTGTAACGTTGATTCAAGTTTGAATTATAATTACTAAAAAACCACTTAGTATTGACCACAGAAAGGAAAATAACTTATGGCATATTTCAATTATCATGCAAAAGCAAAAAAATTAATTCAAGATGGTATGCTTATTCATTATGAATTTGTCGATAATTGGAATGGCATTAAACCCGCTTTAGTTCTCTATTTCAAAGATGCTAAACCGATGCCAATTAGAGAATATCGTTGGCAAGAATATTTACCTTTAATTGGTCCAAATCATTAATCATTTTTTATTAAATTTGAACCTATAGCATCTATTTATTTAGTTGCAGGGCAATATAAAGTAACACTCGGTCGTCAAATTTGGCCAAATTAAATCCTGTTAAAGCCGCAATTTTATTTAAACGATACTCTAATGTATTGCGATGAATAAATAATGCTTCTGCAGTTTTGTTATATTGTAAATTATGACAAAACCAAGTGGAAAGTGTTTTTTGTAGTACTCCATTAGAGTCTTCTAATTGTAATTTTTTCAAAGGTGATAGTAACTCTTCAGCTTGCCAATCTTGATTTAAGCTATCAAGTAATACAGGTAAAATAAGTTCTTGATAATAAAAGTTACGACATTGTGGCATCCTTTGTTTACCGACTAACAGCGCTGTTTTAGCTGTTTGATAGGAACGGACAATCCTATCTTTATTTTGATGAAAATAGTTCCCCAATGAAATTCTCACTAGGAATTTACTGGAAGATTTGATATGACTTACTAATTGTTCTAATTTTTGTTTATGACTAGCAAGATCCCAACGATTAAATTTATTCAGTGCCGGCATCAACATGACAATTTCTGTTAATGATTTTATTGCAACAAGATTATTCTTAGTAATGTTAATTATCTCATTTTGTATATATTGTAATTCACTCATGGCAGTTTGTATGCCTAGTTGACCGCTATCAACCTCAATAATCACAACAACGTACGGTAAAGAAAGATCGATATTGAGTTTTCTGCTCCATTCTGTCACATCTACTACAGTATTCTCTGATTGAATTACGGATAAAATAAATTCTTCTTTTAAGCGATTATCTTGTGATAATTGATTAAGTAATTGCGCTTGTTCCATCATCATTTCGGCTGACATGCAAACTAACTGAGCAAATTGTGTGATTTTAGTCGGTTCGCCGGTGATGCCGATTACGCCAACGATTTCATCGTTTAATTTAAGTGGAAAATTGACGCCAGGCTTAACTCCTTTAAGTTTTTTTGCTGTAGGTGAATCGATGGTTACTACTCTTTTTTGTGAAATGGCAAGCATTGCGCCTTCATGTAGTTGTCCAATTCTATCCAAATCTCCACTACCAATAATTTTACCCTCGCCATTCATGACATTAACGTTGTGCTCGATAATTTTCATTGTTTTTTCAACGATATATTGAGCAAGAGTTGGCGTGAAATTATTAGATTTCATAGGACAAATACCTTAAAAGATTAATAATAAAATAGCCATTAAAATATTGGATCTAAATTGCATTTTGTATAAAACTTATTGTAATAATATCAACTTAAGTTATGTAAATTATTTTCTAAAATGAAAACGATAATATCTTTACTATATTAATAAAGAAAATTTTATTTATAAAAAAGGATAAAGTTTAACTAAATTTTATCTTTTAGTTTACTCTATCCTTTTTACTTATTTTCGGATGTTGCCTAGATTTTGTTTTTAAGTTGAGCAATATTAATTAAACGAGCTATATTTTCACTTGTTCGTTCAATATTGCAAAAACCTGAATCCAATAAATCTTCTATATTTGCAGCACATGGAATGATGCCAAAAATTGCATCAATTCCTTCCGGATATAGTTCATTAATATTTTTACCAACAGTACCCGCTAATGCAATAACAGGTATACTTAAGTCTTTAGCAACTTGTGCAACACCATAAGGTGTTTTTCCGAATTTTGTCTGGAAATCAATACCACCTTCGCCAGTGAAACAAAAATCGGCACCTTTTAATTTGTTTTTTAAGCCACTGTATTGGATAACAATATCAATGCCTCGTTCCATCTTACTGTTAGTAAAAGCCATTAATCCTGCTCCTAATCCACCTGCAGCCCCTGCACCAGGAATAGTCGCTACATCTTTGCCGAGTTGAGATTGGATAATCGAGGCATAATGTTTTAAATTGTTATCTAATTGTTTGACCATTTCAGGGGTAGCTCCTTTTTGTGGACCAAAAACGTTTGAAGCACCTTTTTCTCCACATAATGGATTAGTTACATCACTTGCAACTATAAACTGAACTGTATTTAGTGCTGGATTTATATCAGTCACATCAATTTTTACCAATTCAGCTAGCGCACCACCACCTTTGCTTAATATTTTATGATCTTTATCATAGAATTTAACCCCTAAAGCTTGAGCCATTCCAGCTCCACCATCATTAGTTGCACTTCCACCAATACCTAAAATGATTTTCTTTACGTCATGTTTTAAGCAAGCTAGAATCAATTCACCAGTACCGTAAGTTGTGGTAATCAACGGGTTACGTTTTTCTTTTGATATTAATTGAATGCCACTTGCAGAAGCCATTTCAATAACTGCAGTAGTTTTATCACCCAATATTCCATAATGTGCAGTTACTTTATCGCCTAAAGGACCTGTTACTTGACAAGAATAAAGCGTACCATTTGTTGCATCAACTAAGGATTGTGTTGTTCCTTCACCACCATCAGCCATAGGAACATGAATAAAATTTGCATCAGGGTATACTTTTTTTAAACCTGATTCCATTGCTTTACAAACTTCCTTTGCAGTCATACTTTCCTTGAAAGAATCCGGTGCAAGTACAAATGTTTTTTGTTTCATAACATAATATCCCGATATTAAATAATAAAGTCATATAAAATTGTTGCGACGATTGTCATCGTGCCACCAACAAGTGCTTCAAAAGGAATTAATTTCATACGTTGTTTAATTGACATGTTCATACTATTACCAGTGACATGGAAATAGTTACCTTGAGGTAAGGAGTCAATTACCGTTGCACCGGTATGCATCATGACAGCAGCGCTTATACTTGGTATTCCTAAATCAGTAATGGTTGTACCGAATGTACCGGTTGCTAGAATTACCCCTGTTGATGTTGAAGCGGTTGCTGCAGCCATTAAAATACCTGAAATTGGTGAAAGGTAATAACCTGATATTCCCATAGAATCAATAATATCAATGACTTGTTTAGCGAGGTTAGATGAACCAATTAATCCCGCTATAGCACCAGCTCCAACCAAAATAAGTACAGTCGGCGTCATTTTATCGATACCTGATTTAGTGTACAGCGCAATTTTACGATGCTGACCCATCGCTATCATACCAACCATACCGGCAATAGGTAAAACATATAATGCATCTAGTTTTAAGTTAGTTAAAAAATCAATATGAAAAATATTACCAATTGGACTTAGCATTAGTAATAAGATAGCAGTAACGGGGGCGACAATAGCTTTTCCTAATGAAGGATTATTGGTTTTTTCCTCAGTATTATTTTTTAACATTAGCACTTCTTGAGTCGCGATTTTGTCGCCTTTATTTTTTATTAATGAAGCAATAACAACTGTAGCCATTAACCCAAATATTGCAGGAATGAAACCAGCTATCATCACATCGCTTAAACTTAAATTAAATCCATTTGCAACGGCTATAGTATTTGGGTTTGGTGAAATAATATTTCCTGCTTTTCCACCTCCAGATAGTGCTAATAAAAGTGCTAAACGTGATATGCCCATTTTATTGCCGACTGACAGTGCGATAGGGGCTACGATTAATACTGCAACAGGTATAAAGACACCTGATGCGGTAATAATTCCTGTTGCTAACGCTAAAGCGAGTAATGCTTTTTTCTCACCTAATTTTCGTACCACTGCTTGGGCAATCGTTTCTGCAGCGCCCGATTCCATCATCACACCAGCTAAAATACCTGCAGCTAATACACGAATCACCGTTCCCATAATACTTTGTGTACCGCTAGTTAATATCGATACTGTTTGAAGTAAGTTTGCGCCACCAATAAAAGCACCAATGATAGCGCCAAAGAATAGTGAATAAACAGGATTTATACCACGCAAAATTAAAAAAATAGCTAAAAACAAACCTATTAGTGCACCGTACCAATTGATCAGTTCAGTCATTAAAATCCTCCTTGTTTTGAAAATAGCATTAATTTGAATTCGGCTAATTTTAATCTTAGGATGAGTTTAAAGCTATGTAACATTGCCCAAAAATCATAAGTTATAAGTTTAATAAAATTGGGCGTAGTTATAATTTGATGTGAGCTACGTCACATTATTGGGTAATATATTTATTATTTTAACAATAAGTTAGAATATATGTTTCAATATATGATTGATGTTATATTTTTTTAAGTGATTTTTACAAAATATTCTTACATGATGCTTAAAATCATTTATCTAAATTAAGTGATTCACATAAATTTGCCAACCGATCCGCTTAAGCGTAAAATGCCCACCTATTTTGCTTAACCTATTACTGATAAGTAATACTGACTTGAAATCAGAGGCATTTTTTAATGACACTTTTATATGCAAAACCAGAGTTACTTTCTCCTGCTGGTTCTTTAAAAAATATGCGTTATGCGTTCGCTTATGGTGCCGATGCGGTTTATGCCGGTCAACCACGTTATAGTTTGCGCGTTCGTAACAATGAATTTAATCACGAAAATTTAGCTATCGGGATTAATGAAGCCCATGCACAGGGTAAAAAATTCTATGTGGTTGTTAATATTGCGCCACACAATTCAAAATTAAAAACATTTATTCGAGATTTAGAACCAATCGTTAATATGAAGCCTGACGCATTTATTATGTCAGATCCAGGATTGATTATGTTGGTTCGTGAGCATTTTCCTGAAATGGAAGTGCATTTATCGGTGCAATCGAATGCCGTTAACTGGGCGACAGTAAAATTTTGGCAAAAAATGGGATTAACCCGTGTAGTTTTATCGCGTGAATTATCACTCGATGAGATAGCTGAAATACGTGAAAAAGTACCTGAAATGGAGCTTGAAGTATTTATTCATGGTGCACTGTGTATGGCCTATTCAGGGCGTTGTCTGCTTTCCGGTTACATTAATAAAAGAGATTCAAATCAAGGTACTTGTACTAATGCGTGTCGTTGGGAGTATAAAGTATCTGAAGGCAAAGAGGATGAAATAGGGCAAATTGTGCATAAATGTGAACCTATACCAGTTCAGCAAATTGATCCTACTTTAGGTATTGGACCAACCACTAATCAGGTTTTTATGCTTGAAGAATCTGGGCGCCCAGGTGAATATATGCAAGCCTATGAAGATGAGCATGGCACTTATATCATGAATTCAAAAGATTTAAGAGCTGTTGAGTTAGTCGGTGATTTGACTAAGATCGGTGTTCATTCTTTAAAAATTGAAGGGCGCACTAAGTCTTTTTATTACTGTGCAAGGACTGCTCAAGTTTACCGTCAAGCTATTGATGCAGCAAGTGAAGGTAAACCTTTTGATCCTCGCTTATTAGCTGAATTGGATTCTTTAGCGCATCGAGGCTATACTGAAGGCTTTTTACGCCGTCATAAACACGAAGATATGCAAAATTATGTGCATAGTCATTCAGTGTCAGAAAGGCAACAATTTGTTGGTGAGTTTAGCGGTGAACGTTTAAATGGTCTTGCCGAAGTGATTGTTAAAAATAAGTTTTCGGTAGGCGATAGTGTGGAAATGATGACGCCAAAAGGCAATAAAAATTTTGTAATTGAACGAATGGAAAATAAAAAAGGGCAACCTGTTCCAGCAGGTCTTGGTGATGGACATATTGTTTATATCCCAATTCCGGAAGAAATTGACCTAAATTATGCACTACTAATGCGTAATTTTGATTAATTTATTTACGATTCAAAACTGTTCGGCAAACAAGCCGAACAGCCTTTACTATCTTACTATTGACGAATCAAATCGTCACCAAAAGCTATCCATTTATAAGTCGTTAATGCCTCAAGTCCCATTGGTCCGCGCGCATGCAGTTTTTGCGTACTTACGGCAACTTCAGCACCAAGGCCAAATTGTCCACCATCTGTAAAGCGAGTAGATGCATTGACATAAACCGCTGCTGCATCAACTAAATTAACGAACTGTTCGGCATTAGCTAAATCACGCGTTAAGATAGCTTCGGAATGACCACTGCCATATTCGCGAATGTGTTCAACAGCCATGGTTAGCGAATCAACAATGACAATATTTAAATCTTTTGATAGCCATTCTTGACGAAGCTCTGCATCTTCAACAGGAAATACGTTGGCAACGCCTGTTTCTAAAATTTTAAATGCATCAGCATCGGCATGTAATATTACGTTATTATCTGCCATGATTTGACTAAGTTTGGGTAAAAATGTATCGGCAATATTAGTATGAACAAGTAATGTTTCAAGTGTATTACAAGTACTTGGACGTTGGGTTTTTGCATTAATAATTATTGGAAATGCACAATCAAAATCCATACTTTCATCCATGAACATATGACAAACACCAATTCCACCTGTAATGACTGGAATAGTGGAGTGTTCACGACACAATTTATGCAAGGCTGAACCACCACGTGGAATAATCATATCAACATATCGGTCGAGCTTTAGTAGTTCATTGATATATTTACGATCAGGATTATCAATAAATTGTATCGCGGTTTTGGGCAGTCCAACTTGTTCTAATGCTTGTTGAAGAATCGCTATAATAGCGGTATTGGTGTGAATAGTTTCTTTACCGCCACGTAATATTGTGGCATTGCCTGTTTTTAAACATAATGCTGCAATATCGATAGTTACATTGGGTCTTGCTTCATAAATTACGCCGATAACGCCTAGCGGCACTCGGTGACGTTGTAACTTTAATCCGTTTTCTAAGGTTGAGCCATCAATGACTTGACCGATTGGATCGGTTAATAATTCGACTTTACGTACATCATTTGCGATAGAGGCTAGCCGTTCTGGGGTTAAAAGTAAGCGATCAAGTAGTGCCTCACTTAATTCTTGTTGTTTAGCGAGTTCAATATCTTTTTTGTTTGCATTAAGGATGATTGTGCTGTTTTTTTCGAGTAAATCAGCAATACTACTTAACACTTTATTTTTAATGGCAGTAGGGCATTGTGATAATTGATATGAAGCTTGTTTTGCATCTTTTCCCATCTGTTGTAACATTTTTTGCCTCTATATATAATATTTTTATAGGTTATTTAATTAACATATCATCACGATGTACAGCAACAGCGCCATATTCATAACCAATGATTTGGTTGATTTCTTGAGAATGGTGTCCTGCAATTTGTTTTAATGCATCACTATTATAACGAGTTACACCTCTAGCGATTCGTTTTCCTGACTTATCACAGATATCAATGACTTCTCCACGCGAAAAATCTTTTTCAACCGCTACAATTCCTTTAGGTAAGAGTGAACTACCATTATTCAAAATCGCGTTGACAGCACCGTCATCTAGTATCACTTTTCCAGCATTTGGCGCGCCATATAACCAATGCTTACGATGTTCTAATGGGGTTTTTTGTGGTAAAAAACGCGTACCAACCGATTGATTATTGACGGCATCAATTATCACATTTTCTTTATTTCCTGCCGCAATGATGACTTCTATTCCTGCACTACCTGCCACTTCGGCTGCCTGAATTTTAGTGCTCATGCCTCCGGTGCCAAGACCTGAAACACTATCCCCTGCGATGCTACGTAAATGATCGTCAATATGTTCAATTTCTGCGATTAATTTTGCATTTTTGTCGGATCTCGGATCGGCTGTATATAAGCCCTCGATATCTGTTAATAATATAAGTTTATCTGCTTGGGCTAAAATAGCCGCTAGTGCAGACAAATTATCATTATCTCCAACTTTGATTTCGGCAGTAGCGACAGCATCATTTTCATTGATTACAGGAATGATATGGTTATCTAACATTGCCTTTAAGACATCTTGAGCATTTAAAAACCTTTCACGATCTTCTAAATCGGCTCGGGTTAGTAACATTTGCCCAATGTAAATTTTGTAAATCGAAAATAATTGTTCCCAAAGTTGTATTAATTTGCTTTGTCCAACAGATGCTAACAATTGTTTTGAAGCGACAGTATTAGGAAGAGTAGGGAATTTTAGGTATTCACGACCTGCAGCAATTGCCCCAGATGTCACAATGATAATTTTATGTCCGGCTTGATGTAAGTGAGAGCATTGTCGAATCAACTCAACTATTCGAGCACGATCTAATTCTTTCGTGCCACCAGTTAATACACTGGTACCAAGTTTAACCACTACAGTTTGTTGTTTTTTATTGTCCATAACAATACTCTTTTTAAAATAATGTATTACAAAATAGTCTCCATCCATTTTACCGATTGCGTTAGAGCATCATGTAAGTTTTTTTGTAATGGTGTTTTTTGTATTGTAACTATTTTATTTTGCTTAGTTGAATGAATTAATTTTGCTTCATTAATACTACTTAATTTATCACCTTCAAAAACAATATTCATAACAGGCAAAGAACAAGCATGGGTCAAAAGACCCTGATTTTTAAGCGAAAAATAATTTAATTCTGCTGCTAATTGCTGGTTTGATACACAAGGTAATCCAAGGCGGCTTGCTAACATGTCTTTATAAACATTAGGAAGACTTTTTTGTAATTCTTTATTTACAAACATTTCATGAACAAACGGCGTGAAATTAAATAACCCTCTAATTTTATTGGGCATTAAGTAAGCCAAACGCGTTGCAATATGTGAGCCAAATCGAAAGCCCGCAACAATAACACGATTACTATCAATCCAAGGAATGTTTGAAAGCTGTTCAATAATAGCTTGGTAAATTTGGCTACTATTTTGTGTTAAAGCGAAGTTACGACTAAAACCAACAGTTGGTAAATCGACTGTTAACATCGCTAGTCCATTTGGTGCTAAAAATTCACTGAAATATCGGTAATAATCGATTTGTAAATTACCCAATGCATTACATACTAAGACGACAGGGCATACACCATCACAATTTTGTGGTAAATGTAAAATTGTTTTAACATTACGCCCATCGACGTTAAATTCCAATTCTTTGCTTGTAAATGGTGAATAGCTTAATGCCTTATGATAAGCTTGGTAAGCACATGTTTGCGCATACATAGCTAGCTCATCATTTTTAAAATGAGGATAGCTTGCAATACTACAATATTGACTAGCAATCAAATAATATTGATTTAATTTAGATTTATTATCTTCAGTTAAATTGGATTTATCGATAGAATCCGCTTTGGCTTGCCATTTTGCTGCTTGATTCAAAAACTCATAAATCCAATTACCTGGTTGATAACCAATGACTGAATCTAACCAGTTATCATTGGTATGGCGTTTGGTCGAGGCAGCTATTTTTGATAGTACTTCTTCCAACTCTAATTTGGGTAAACCACGCCAATACCATAAAATAGGATTAACAATCCGATACCATTTTGAATCAACTTCACCATCTAATGGGCTAACACTGTTACCTTCGCTGCAATCAATACGATTGACCAGCGTGGTTGTTTCAGGATAATCATATTGTGGTTTAAAGATCTTTTCTGATAGGTTTTCGGTATTTGTTATCACAACCTTAGTATCCTTATTATTTGTGGTCACTAATCGGTTTTACAAACATCACGCCAGTATCCCATGGTTGTTCAATCCAAGTATCTTGCTCGATATCCACAATATAATCATCAACTAATGGTTTACCTGCTGGTTTGGCAAAAATAGTAACAAAGCGTGCTTTAGGATACATATCTCGAATAGTATGAGCTGTATTACCTGTATCAACTAAATCATCAACGACAATAAAACCTTCACCATCGCCATTTGCTTGTTTTAAGATTAACTTTTCGCGTTGATGATCATGATCATAACTTGAAATACAAACAGTATCGACATAACGGATACTTAGTTCACGAGCAAGAATCGCAGCAGGAACTAAACCACCACGACTAACAGCAATGATGCCTTTCCATTGGTTTGCGGGTAATAATCTTTTTGAAAGTTGTCGACCATAGGATTGTAGCATTTCCCATGTTACGTTGAATTTTTCTTTTTCAGCGATGAGTTCTGCTTTATGTTGTTTTTTAGCTTGAATTTCTTCTTCTGTTAGTGTTTGTTCTATTGACATGAGTAACCTGCAATTTTAATCGTTAATAAATTAATATTAATGGGCTTGAAATAGATGTAAAATTGCACCTTATTATAGAGTGATTAGACAAAAAAAACCACTCATTAATTCATTAATGACATAATATTGAGGTTAAATTATGCTATCTACACTAAAGCCAAAATTTGTTTGGCAGATTTTTAATGATATTTGTAAGATTCCACATCCTTCTCATCATGAACAAATGATAACTAAATATATAGTTGATTTTGCCAATTCACATCACATCCATTGTGAACTTGATAAAGTTGGTAATATTTTGTTAACAAAACCTGCAACTAAAGGGATGGAACATTGCCCATCAATTGCATTGCAAGCTCATATGGATATGGTTCCACAAAAAAATGAAGGCACAGTCCATGATTTTTTTACCGATCCTATTGAAGCCTATGTTGATGGCGAATGGGTTAAAGCAAAAGGAACGACACTTGGCGCCGATAATGGTATTGGTTTAGCATCAGCTCTAGCTGTTTTAGTCGATCCTGCCATTGAACACGGTCCAATTGAAGTTTTAGTGACAACGTCGGAAGAAACAGGTATGCATGGTGCATTTGGTTTGCAACCAGATTGGTTAAAAAGTCACTATTTGATTAATACTGATTCTGAAGATGAAGGCGAAATTTTTACTGGGTGTGCTGGTGGGGTCGATTTTACCTCTACTTTCGCTGTGACTTATGCCGTTATGCCTGAAAAACATGATTGTTATATGCAGATCGCCCTTAAAGGGTTGAAAGGAGGGCATTCTGGTTGTGATATACATTTAGGGCGCGGTAATGCAATTAAATTAATGGCGCGATTTTTAGCTGAATATGCGCAAGATATTTCATTTCGCCTCGCTGATATTAAAGGTGGTTCACTCCGTAATGCAATTCCACGGGAAGCTTTTGTCGAAATCAGTTTAAGTAAAGATGATTTATCTAAATTTGAATCTATTATTGATCAATACAAATCGACATTACAAAATGAATTAGGACAAGTCGAGCCAAACCTTGAAATTACCTTAACTGAAGTTAAATCCGATAAGATTAAACGCGTTTTAACGACAGAACATCAAAATAAAATTATCAATTGGTTAAATTCGGCACCAAATGGCGTAGTGCGAATGAGTGATCAATTGCAGGGTGTTGTTGAAACCTCATTAAATTTAGGGATTGTGAATATTGAGGATAACCAACTGTATGTTCATTTTTTAATTCGTTCACAAGTTGATAGTGCAAAAGATGCCGTTGTTTCAACACTTATTTCGCTTAGTCAATTAGCTAATGCGAATTACGAAATAAAAGGGGGATACTCCGGTTGGGAACCTAATTTAAATTCGAGCCTTTTACAGTTAGCACAAGATAAGTATTATGAAATCTTCTCGCAAAAACCGAAGATTATGGTTATCCACGCTGGATTAGAATGTGGTTTATTTAAGCAGTCTTATCCAAACATGGATATGATCTCGATTGGTCCAACCATTGTTTCACCACATTCACCTGATGAAAAAGTTAATATCCAAAGTGTAATTCGTTATTGGGAATTACTCATTGCAATGTTACGTTCTGCAACTCAATTAAGATAATTTTAAAATCCTGTCGTGTTTATCCGACAGGATCTTTTTAGTATCACTTCTAATTTTTTCTTAGACATCACTTATTTTAATTGAGTGATGATTCATACAATCACGCTAAAATATCTATCTTTTAACGTCTTAGGTGGCATAAACCGCTATACTGTCCAAATTGTTTGCTAAAGATTAAATTAAAAATGAAATTAAATTCATAAAAAGTGAATAAAAATTCATTTTATTGCTTGTGTTGATATAATAAATATCCTACTATATGTCTATTATTAAAAATAATAAATAAGGAATAATATGTTAAAAGCAATAATTGTGGGAGCGAGTGGTTATGCAGGTGCTAAACTTTCTTATTATTTAAATAAGCACCCTAATATCGAGATTATCGCCTTAACTGTTTCTGAAAATAGCCAAGATGGGGGAAAATGTATCTCAGATCGGGATTTATATCCTCAATTAAAAGGTATTGTTGATTTACCTTTAATTGCAACCAATGATTATTCTTCCCTTATCGAGCAGGTTGATGTTGTTTTTCTCGCAACTGATCATCAAGTTAGCCATAATATTGCGCCTTATTTTTTAGAGCGAGGTTGCACTGTTATTGATTTATCAGGTGCTTTTCGTGTTAATGATACTTCTTTTTATAAGCAATTTTATGGTTTTGAACATCAACATAAAACATGGTTAGAACAAGCAGTATATGGTTTGGCAGAATGGAATTATAAGGCAATAAAACAAGCACAATTAATTGCAGTGCCTGGTTGTTATCCCACCGCATCACAATTACCGTTAAAACCATTAATTGAGGAAGATCTACTAGATAAAACGCAATGGCCTGTTATTAATGCTGTAAGTGGCGTTAGTGGTGCAGGTCGTAAACCTTCACTTAATAATCTATTTTGTGAAGTGAGCTTGCATGCTTATGGATTATTTACACATCGACACCAACCTGAAATTGCCACACATTTAAAGCAAGACGTTATTTTTACTCCCCATCTTGGCAGTTTTAAACAAGGTATTCATGCCACCATTACTTGCCTTGTAAAAGAAGGCGTTACATCAGATGATATTTTGGCGGCTTTAAATAAATATTATCACAATAAACCGTTAGTCAGAATTTATCAAAAAGCCTGGCCTGCTTTAAAGTCCGTAGTGGATTTGCCATTTTGTGATATTGGATTTGCGTTAAAAGGGCGACATCTTATTTTGATTGCGGTCGAAGATAATTTAT
This sequence comes from Gilliamella sp. B3464, assembly GCF_026536145.1. Classification (NCBI taxonomy): domain Bacteria; kingdom Pseudomonadati; phylum Pseudomonadota; class Gammaproteobacteria; order Orbales; family Orbaceae; genus Gilliamella; species Gilliamella sp. B3464. The sequence goes on from NZ_JAFNOQ010000004.1 coordinate 225,734, forward strand.
TAAAAGGTGCAGCAGCGCAAGCGGTACAATGTATGAATATTCGATTTGGTTTTGAAGAAACAACTTCATTATTTTAGGTGAAATAAATTCAGCGACAAGCTTATTAACAATTTGCAAACTATTCAATTTTAAAATGATTAACTTAATTTGAATCAATAGGAAATGAAAATGAAACCATTAATTATTAAACTTGGTGGAGTGTTACTCGATAATAAAGATGCATTAAGTGATCTATTTGACGTGATTAGTAAATATAAGAAAAATTTTCAACGTTCACTTGTTATTGTTCATGGTGGAGGTAGTGTTGTTGATTCTTTAATGGACCGTCTATCCTTACCTGTTGTGCGTCGAAATGGATTACGTGTTACGCCTGCTGATCAGATTGATGTTATTGTTGGAAGTTTAGCAGGCAGTGCCAATACTACCTTGTTATCTGAAGCAAAAAAATTAGCTATTCCAAGCGTTGGGCTCTGTTTAGCAGATGGTAATAGTGTTGAAGTTAAACAGATATCAGAAGAATTGGGTTATGTTGGGAAAGCTAGCAGTGGCGATCCTAGATTAGTAAATTTACTACTTAATTCAGGTTATCTACCCATTATGAGTTCTATTGGTATAACTCAAGAAGGTAAAATGATGAATGTTAATGCCGATCATGCAGCGGTTGCACTCGCAAAAACATTAGATGCTGATTTGATTTTACTTTCTGATGTTGTTGGTGTTTTAGATGGTAATAAGCAATTAATAGCATCATTAACTCAATCAAATGCCGATAATTTAATTGCTACTGGGGTGATTACCGATGGCATGGTAGTAAAAGTAAATTCAGCTTTTGAAGCGGCTAAAGCATTAGGTAGACCTATTGATATAGCCAGTTGGAAACAAGCAGATAAACTAATTGATTTATTTAATGGAAAAACAGGAATAACAGGGACAAGAATTATTGCTTAAATATAATTCAGACAGTATATTAAACTGGTCATTTATATTTAAAGTAAGTAACAAACGTCTTTAACTCATTTATTTGTCGTAAGTTAATTAAGAAAGGGTATAACATGAAAAAGAGTGGAACAAAAAAAGTTGTTTTAGCCTATTCAGGTGGTTTAGATACATCAGCAATTATTCCTTGGTTAAAAGAAAATTATGGCGATTGTGAAGTTTATGCTCTAGTCGCTAATGTTGGTCAAGATCCTAAAGAGCTAAAAGATGTTGAGAAAAAAGCTAAAGCATCTGGGGCAGTAGCTTGTAAAGTTGTCGATTTACGAGAAGAATTTGTTAAAGATTATGTTTACCCGGTATTAAAAACAGGTGCTTTATATGAAGGTACATACTACCTAGGCACTTCTATGGCTCGTCCTATTATTGCTAAAGCGCAAGTTGAATATGCTTTAGAGGTGGGTGCCGATACATTATGTCATGGCGCTACAGGTAAAGGGAATGACCAAGTGCGCTTTGAAACAACGTATACTGCACTTGCTCCACAACTTAAAGTTATTGCACCTTGGCGTGAATGGGACTTGCGTTCGCGCGAAGCTTTAATTGATTATCTAAAAGTACGTAAAATTCCAACAACTGCAACCGTTGAAAAAATCTATAGTCGTGATGAGAACGCATGGCATATTTCAACAGAAGGTGGTGTACTTGAAAGTACATGGAATCAAGCCAATGCAGATTGTTGGGCGTGGACAGTATCACCAGAAGATGCACCAAATAAACCAGAACTTGTCACCATTGGTATTGAAAAAGGTGAAGTGGTTTCAGTCAATGGCAAGAAATTATCACCATACAATTGTGTTGCGACTTTAAATAAAATTGGTGCTAAACATGGTGTAGGCCGTGTTGATATTATTGAAAACCGTTTAGTTGGTATAAAATCGCGTGGTTGTTATGAAACCCCAGGCGGCACAATTATGATGACTGCATTACGAGGTTTAGAACAGTTAATTTTAGATCGTGATAGCTTCAAATGGCGTGAACAGTTAGGTTTAGAAATGGCTTATGTTGTTTATGATGGTCGTTGGTTTGCGCCATACCGTCGTTCAATTCAAGCGGCAGCTGATGTTTTGGCTGAGGATATGACAGGTGAAGTTGTCGTTAAACTTTATAAAGGAAGTGCTACAGCCGTTCAGAAAAAATCACCTAATAGCTTATATAGTGAAGAATTTGCGACTTTTGGTGAAGATGAAGTGTACGACCACAGTCACGCAGGTGGATTTATTCGCTTGTTCTCATTATCTTCACGCATTCGAGCATTAAATGAAGGTAAGAAAAAACAACCAGCTAAAAAAGCTGATACTAAAACAACAGCAAACAAATCGAAAACAGCGACTAAAACTAAAAAATAGTTTTAACCACTAAATTTGATAAAACTTAATAATATATACAGGCAAAGTCCTGTATATATTGTTTATGGTGTTATAGAATTATTAATTAATTTATAAATTTATAATTGATTTAAAGATAATATTTGAGGTAATTATGGCATTATGGGGTGGGCGTTTTAGCCAAGCAGCAGATCAACGATTTAAACATTTTAATGATTCTTTACGCTTTGACTATCGGCTTGCAGAGCAAGATATCATTGGATCAATTGCATGGTCTAAAGCATTGGTGACAGTTGACGTTTTATCTTATGATGAACAAAAAAAATTAGAAAAAGCTTTAAATGAATTATTAGAATCAGTACGGCAAAACCCACAACAAATTCTACAAAGTGATGCGGAAGATATTCACAGTTGGGTAGAGCAAAAACTCATCGAAAAAGTTGGTGATTTAGGTAAAAAATTACATACGGGGCGTAGCCGTAACGATCAATCAACAACCGATCTAAAATTATGGTGTAAAGATGAAATTGCTCACCTTATCACAGCTATTAACAAACTCAGAAAACGCTTAGTGCTTACAGCCGAGCAGCATCAAGATGCGGTTATGCCTGGCTATACCCATCTACAACGTGCACAACCTGTTACGTTTGCGCATTGGTGCTTAGCGTATTACGAAATGCTTACACGTGATGAAAGTCGTTTGCAAGATACGTTAAAACGTTTAGATGTCAGTCCTTTGGGTAGTGGCGCGCTTGCTGGCACAGCATATCCAATCGATCGTGATGAGTTAGCTTATTGGTTAGGATTTTCTTGCGCGACCAATAATAGTTTAGATTCTGTTTCTGATCGTGATCATATTTTAGAACTATTGAACAATGCGTCAATTGGTATGGTTCATTTATCTCGATTTGCTGAAGATCTAATCATTTTCAATAGCGGTGAAGCCAATTTCATTGAATTGTCTGATCGTGTAACCTCGGGTTCATCATTAATGCCACAAAAAAAGAATCCTGATGCATTAGAACTTATTCGAGGTAAAGTAGGGCGAGTTGCAGGTGCACTAACTGGGGCAATGATAACCTTTAAAGGCTTACCTCTTGCTTATAATAAAGATCTGCAAGAAGATAAAGAACATTTATTTGATGCACTAGACACATGGCATGAGTGTTTAGATATGGCCGCATTAGTGCTTGAAGATATAAAAGTCAATTATGCTGTTTGTCGACAAGCTGCAAAGCAAGGTTACGCTAATGCAACTGAACTTGCCGATTATTTGGTGGCTAAAGGGATACCATTTAGAGAAGCGCATCATATTGTCGGCGAAGCGGTTATTGGTGCAATAGCAAAACAAAAAGCATTAGAAGAACTCTCTTTGGATGAATTAAAAATCTTCAGTTCGGTTATTGAACAAGATGTTTATGAAAATCTCTCACTCGAATCATGTTTAGCTAAGCGATTAGCCAAAGGTGGTGTATCACCACAACAAGTTAAAATAGCGATAGCCAACGCAAAACAACAAGTTTTATAACTTTCTATCTAAATCTAGCTATATAATTTGCCGATGATAAGTCGGCATTTTGATAAAAACCTATTTATTAAACAAATATTTTTACTAAAAATATGATTGTATATCTTTTAAGACAGTGTAAAAATAGAGCTCTTTTTGAAAGGATTAAAGTGAATTGCAATGAGTAAAAGTTATAACTTTAGTGCAGGTCCTGCAAAACTACCTGCTGATGTCTTAAAACAAGTTCAAACTGAATTATTAGATTGGCATAATACAGGTGCTTCTGTCATGGAGTTAAGTCATCGAGGTAAGGATTTTGATGCTTGTGCAATTGAAGCAACCAACGATCTTCGTGATATTCTAAACGTACCTAATAATTATAAAATTCTCTTTAGCCAAGGTGGAGCAAGAGCGCAATTTGCTGCCGTACCTTTGAATATTCTTGGTAATAAAACAAGTGCTGATTATGTAAACAGTGGTTATTGGAGCCAGTGTGCCGCCAAAGAGGCAACAAAATACTGTAATGTGATTGAACAAAATGTGGTGATTAAAAACCAAGGCATGACCTCAATCAAACCCATGTCCGAATGGCAATTGAGTGATGATAGCGCGTATATTCATTATTGCCCTAATGAAACCATTGACGGAGTGGAAATATTCGAACAACCTAATTTTGGCGATAAAACAGTCGTTGCTGATTTATCATCTTGTATTTTATCTCAACCGATTGATTTAAGTCGCTATGGCATTATATACGCGGGGGCACAGAAAAATATTGGCCCTTCAGGAATCACGATTGTCATCGTTCGGGAAGATCTAATTGGTCATGCTCAAAAAGTATTACCTTCCGTTTTAGACTATAAAATCTTAATGGATCATGACTCAATGTTTAATACGCCACCTACATTCGCTTGGTACATGTCTGGGTTAGTATTCAAATGGATTAAAAATTTAGGTGGATTAAAAGCGATTGAGCAACGTAATCAAGCTAAGGCACAATTGTTATATCAATTTATTGATCAATCTGATTTTTATCGTAATACCGTGGCTATCTCTAATCGATCTATCATGAATGTAACCTTCTTGTCACCCAATGACGATCTTGATAAAAAGTTTGTTAGCGAAGCAACACAAGCAAATATTATCGGAATTAAAGGTCATAGAATTGCTGGTGGGATGAGGGCTTCAATCTATAATGCAATGGATCTTGAAGGCGTTAACTATTTAATCGATTTTATGAAGCACTTTGAAAAACAGTACGGATAATTATTTAGAGCTTTATCAAAAAAGGGAGCCATTAAGCTCCCTTTTTTATTTTGCTTAATTGTTGCAGCGGAAAACTTCACCAACCATGACAGCATCTGTTGGAGCGACTTCTGATATATAATTCAATGATGCATCTTGGGCATTATAAATCACATTTCCACCCATAGCGGCAGCTTTATTCATTAAATCTGAAGCGGCATCTCGAATAAGCTCACTGTGTGTTTTTAAGCCAGAAAATAGTGAGCTACGACGACCTTCTGCTTTACCAACAAATTGACAACTAGCGGCAGGTTTTGTGTCAATAAATTGAACTTGTCTACCCGCAGAGGTGAGTTGATAGTTAGAGTTACTACAAGCATTTAAAAGTAATGCAGTTGAAATAGCTGCACTAATAAGTAAACATTTTTTGAAAGACATAATATTTCCTCAACCAATAAAACAACGAATAATTATTTATAAAGTTATTGTATCAGGTTAATCGATTAAAAAATATCTGTAATTATTAATCAATATAGATATGGCTACGAGTTAAAGATTAATAATTAAGCAACCCAACCTATTTTAATAATTAATTGTAGCAAATTAAAAATAACTCTATTATAATCGCAACCCTACTAATTAAGTAGCACTTCTCAATATGGCCCCTTAGCTCAGTTGGTCAGAGCAGTCGACTCATAATCGATTGGTCACTGGTTCAAGTCCAGTAGGGGCCACCATATCTACATTGACTATTTTCTTTTAAATTGAGTTTTTACGTTAATATAAATTAGAATTGATTCAGTTTTTTTTGAAAATTAAACAATAAATAACTTCTTAGTAACAACTTTTTTTTGACAAACGCGAACGCGCGATTTTGTAATGTAAAAAATGTGTTCTATCAATTATTATGTAAGATTATCGATTGGTGAGTAAGTTATTTTATATATTAAGTGTAAAGCCATAAATTAAAAAAACTGTTATATTATTGGCTTTACTTATTATCACAAGATGAAATAATACATTATTATTTTTTATCATTTAAACATTTATAACAATGACTTAAAAATCCCCATTTTTTGTTTGTTATCTCATTAAGGAATTCTAGGAATGAAGTCGCGATTAACTTTATTTTATATTAAAGCTACATTAAATAGATCTAACTATTCAGACTTTAAAAAAAAATGTACCTCAAGTGTTTATCCATTAGCTTACCAGAAATGGGAAAATCCTTATCCATTTAGTGAAAAAATATTCCATAAATATCTTAGTGAAAAAATTTCGTATAATAAAAAGCTCGCTATTTTAAATTCTCATATTGATTTTATTGATCAAAAAATCAATCCACGTGTAATAGATAAACTTTATTCTAAAAAGCTTGATGGTATTATGTTGGCTCAAGTTGAGGGTAAGAATGATGCAAAAATTTCGTTCCATCTTACTGCGCCTTTGTATCCAAGAGAAGGAGATTTAAGGATTATTATGCGTTTTGGTGAACAGTTGGTTTTTTCAATTCATTTTACCATAACGTTATTGAATGAAATTTATATCGCGGGCGTACAAGGTCATACAAGCAATGAGATATTAAAGCAACTAACAAAAGACTTTTTTGGTTTTAGGCCTAAGAATTTAATAATGGTTTTTATGATGGAAATTGCTAAATTTTTTAAAATCGAAAATATATACGCTGTCAAAAGTAAAGGGCATGTGAAGTTTGGTAAATTTGATTTCGATTATGATAAATTTTGGCAAGAATTAAATGGTGTCTCATATAATAAAGCTTGGTTTAAATTGCCGTGTAATCAGCCTCAAAAATCGATTGAAGATGTTAAAAGTAATAAGCGAAGTGAATTCAAAAAAAGAGAATTAATTCGCGAAAGTATTAGTGAACAATGTCAAAAAAATCTTTTAGCAATTGTTAACCCTCAATAATACCAAAGTTTTATTGGTATTTGTGTGAAAGGACTATCTGTTAGCAAAATGATAGAATGAATTGTTGATATATAGACAATTCATTCTATCAATAAGTTATTTAGTTATATTAAAATTATTCGATCTATTTTTTATTTTAATTTAGCTTAACATTTATTATATCTAACACTTTTATTTGTAATTTTATAAACGATAATAAGTCGATAGAGCCTTTTAAGTAATCGGGTTAGTTTAATCCTCTAACCCGATCTTTATTTATGCATGTTTAGCATAACGACTATAAGGTGATATAGGAATATTTACAGTTGGATCGGGAATAGCGCTAGGTACGATAGTTTCTGATACAGACTGTATTGCAGTAAAAGTGTGACCACAATATAGATTGGAGCATTGATAATATTGTTTTCGAGTTAAATTACTAATTTCTTCACTTGAACGGATAAAAGTTTTACTACGGCAGTGTGGACATTTCATATTTTGATACCTTTTATAATTAAGTTAAGCTTAATTTTATATTAAACTTAAATTAAGTCTAGCGTTTTTTTACTATTTAGGCTTTAATTTTTATTATAATAAATTTCGTCTTTAAGTTTGATTTCTAAATGTACCGTTGTTTTGAATCCAGCACTTCTATTTAAAGTGTGAACGCATTGTATGATAGTCCAGTTGGTCGAGTCTATTTCTGTTTTGAATCCTTCAACGATAACCGGCATTTCGGTAAAAAGATCCGGCCTACCTTTAGCTAACTCGATGGTAAATTGAGCTGTACCTTGTTTTATTTTGTTTAATTCGCTTTCTGCTGCTTTTTCAGCACTTTGTTTATTGGCATAGACATATCGAATTATTTTGATTTTTTCGTTTTTACCATTTAATACAATTTGGCTTTTATCTATCTGACTTTTATAAATGATTTTATGTGGATTTTTAGTTGGGTTGGCATAATCATACCAATAGGTCTGAACACCTGTATAACCTGTTCGCTCAGAGGTAAAAAATCGATGTTTATCTCCCGACTCTCGCTTGATAATTGCTGGAGGTATGATTTTACCACCAACGGTAAGACCCTTTCCTTTTTTAAACACGAGCATTATATCGTTTTTTACGGTCACAACGCCACCGGCTTCATCTACCATTCGCGTAAGAAAAGAGATATCAGACTCTTGAGTTTGATCCATATGAAAGATTTGCGAGGCCCCAATATCTTTATCAAAACGATAAGCTAAATTGTTTCGTTTAGCTATGATAGCAATTAAATCGCCCAGCGTAATATTTTCATAACTTTGTTCTTTTTTTTCTTCTAACTCCTCGGTATTTTGTGCGCTTCGACCACGAATAGTCATTAGGTCAGGAGTACCACTGTGCTCAACTTCATCTATCAAAAAAACGTTTTTGATGTTAGGCCCGATGATATTGTCATCTGAATCCTTATCAGTTGCTTGAATTTGACTCCATCCTAAAGTAACAGCGAGTTTGGCTTTTCGCTTTGGTAATTTGAGTTTACCATCGGCATCATTGAGTTGCATTTCAATTGTATCTGATTCAAAACCTCGATTATCTGTAATTATCATCGATATAAGTCTTGCATCAAATAATGAAGTTAAATCTTCGCGTTGATCTGAATTACTTTGTTGATTATTATCTGGTAATAATTCAATTTTGAATTTAGGGGTTGCCATTTTATACCTATATGATTATATCTATTATGTCGCTGATTTTACTATCATCAAAAAAGTCAGAAATATCGACTTTTTTTAATACCATAGTAAAGTCAATTTTCAGAGGTGAGCCATTACGATTTAGCTCACTATGGGTGCGTTCTACACTGACGAGCACAAAAAAGCCTAGCGGTACACCAGTACCTTCAATCAACGGCAATGGCGTTTTTAGATAAGCCATTCTTTCCAATAATTCAAGGCTTGGTCTACCATTGGTAATTTCAGTATAGATTGATCCCGATAAAGTAACTGTATCATTATTTGGACCAGTATATTGAAGAGCAGGGCGTCTGTTCACTCTTTCATTAGCTACGTAACTCCAACTTTTATTTATTTTCATAGTCTGATAGGGTAAATTTTTTAGGCTAAAAACAAAAAAGCCATAACACATCATCATATTAATCGATATCCTTTAAGCTACTGCGAAATTGAAATAATTTTTGTTGTTCTCGTCGATCAAGTTCTTCAGTGATTTTATCTGCAAGTTCTTGTTCATTCATGCCAGGGGCGGCATTGACAGTGATATAATACTGTGAAGCGCTTCCTTGAATTAACTTGTTAGTCAAATTTGTAACTAGCGTTGAATGACTATTTACTAGATAATTTTCAATGTTGGTTTGCGTTAGATTAATTTTGTTAGCAAAATTACACATGGAATAAAGTATTTCATCATTACCATGAACAATGGCTTGGAAATTATTTTTAATCGTTTTAAGGTTAACGTCGTAGAAAACCTTAATGAAGTTATGATCAATCAATGTATCTTCAAATAAACTCAAGATTATTTTTTTACTCTCCAATACCTTATTTTTAAAACGATGGGTGAAATCCTTAACTATTCTTATAAAAAGCATTTGTAAATGGGGATTATCGGTTGATTCTAAATACAGTTTTTTTAGCGCATTGAAACTTTTTTGAGAAAAGATTTTGTAGGGAGTAAAACTTTTTTCAATAAGTTTAAATGTTAGATTAGGTAAATAAAAACCATCAATACATGATTTTGAGGTCTTGTTGATGAATGAACTGTTAGTTGAAATTAGATAATGTTGATTAGCGCTAGCTATTTGTTTGAGCGTTTCTAAACTATTATTTAACCTCTTGTCTGTACTGGTTTGTTTAGTTGTGGTGAGCTTAGCAAACAAATTATTATAAGTATGATTAAATATTTTACTCGAAAAATCATCATGACGAATTAATTTTGGATCGAACCTTTCACTTTTTTTGTTGTTAGATGATATTAAGTTTCTCATTAGGCTAATAGCTGATTTAGTATATAAGATAGGATTTATCTTAAATAGCTCAGATGTTGCTTTTAAAGTTGGATGTTTATCTATCCAAAAACTATGTTTAGTTGTTTGAGGTAAGTAATTAAAAAAACATTCTTTTACGCGCTGTGAAATCGTTTTGGTTGTATTAATGTTATTAACCAATACATCTATTGCAAGAATAGTGGTAACAAATTCCAAATTTTGTATGTTAAGCCTAAATGGTTTAGATTGATTAAATACATAGGCAAAGCTATCTATAAATTTCAGATTAACTGAAATTTTGGGATAGCTTATATTCCGATTCAAATAGTCGTTATTTACGTTTATATTTTTTTTAAAATTGATCTGAGCAGCCGCATGATTTGGCGTAATTGAGCTATTAATATGCGCTTTTATAATATCTCTATTTTTACTGTATGGGCTTTTGATTTTATGTGTTGAATAGTGAATATCACCATTAAAAAAATTAATTAATTTTACTCGTTGCTCATTGAGTTTGTTATTGGCGTTAATTTTTGCGATAGCCAGTTTATGGACAGTTTTAATTAAATGGTTATGACAGTTTTTAAATTTTAAATTATCAGTTTTTTGTTTTTGGTAGTTTATATTGGCGTGGCTTTTGTGTAACAAATCGCTCCTAGGATTATCATTTTTTGATAATGGGAATTTACGTTTAAAAATAATATTTGGCTTGATCAAACAAGTTAAGTCATGATTATTTACAATTTGATTAGCAGCATTATTTGATTTTGTTAACCAATTAATACGATTTTGTCTAATAAGCTTTAACGCGTTATTTTTATCGGTGAGTTTTAATTCACTTGATAACCCGTTATTAAGTTTTAATTGTAACTTGCGGTAACTATTATATTGATTTGATATGATTTTAGTCTGTTTTTTTAAATCACCAACAGCCACAAAAATGGCGCGAAACGGTAGCGCCATTTTTGTATCATGTTGTTGGACTGTGATATTTTCTCTATTATCCATTTTGGGTACCGTTTCTTTGGCAAGCTTGTTCTTGCCATTCCATTAGTTCAGTTAACGTAAATTTGTACATTTCGGAAGGTTGCCAATGAAATATCAAGGCAATATCTGCCATTGCATCTTCTACTCGGTTAGGGATTCTTGGCTCGCATCGTTCAAGTTCGGGGACAAAAAACTGATAACAACTTTTGTGATTTCAGATAAGTCAATTAAATCTAAACCAAAAACTTCATGTTCAGCAATTGAAGGCATAGTAATTCTTGGTAATACTTTTGCTAATGCATCGATATCTAAATCAATAAAATCAATTAATTTAACACCACGTAAATCACCAGTTAATGGTTTACGAATGGTAAATTCAGTAATCATTTTTTTACCTGATAAAATCCCAGTTTTTAGTTTTACTTTATTTGTGTTTGTCATTGATCAATCTCTCAATTAGCCCTTTCGGGCTGAGTTATAGTAATTTTTATGTGTTAATTTATAAACCAATTGCATTACGTGCAGAGGATAAACGATCTACACCATTAACTTTGTCAATCATGTTAATAAAATCAATTTCGGTTATTTCTTCGTTATCAATAATTTCTTTATAATAGGTACACTGTGTTGTTATTTTGGTTGCGTTACTTTCACCTTGTTTAAGTTCTCCACGATCTTGTTCTTTATGTCGACCATTGACGATGATTTCGACTTTTATAAAATCTTCACTGTCATCTTTTTGGTAAGCACCGGCAAAGCGTAAAGTTACGCCATTGAGCAATCCGCCATGTTGTTTTAGAACTTCATGTGCTAAGCCGCCTATAGTCCATTCCACAGTGAGTGCGTTATCATCGTAGCCTAAGTCAATTGGAACACTACCAGGCATGCCTGCACCACGATAGTTTTCAAACTTACGGGTTAGTTTTGGTGGTGTGAAAGATTCCACTTCACCGACAAACGATGTACCATTCACATAGACATTGAAATATTTGAGTTTTTTAGGTAGAGCCATTTAGTTGTTCTCCTTAGTTTGTAGCAACTGAGTCAGCCAATTCGATTAGATACTTATCGGTAATACGTTGGCGTAACATAAGATTTTCAAGTGGGGGCACTGGGGTATAATCGTAATCGATATAAAGTTTGCCAGCTTTTAATATATCGGCAGTATTTGATTCTGGATCAAACCAGGCTTTACCATCAACGATGTAACCATTAGATTTCAATTCACGGAATTTATTATTAATCGACTCGACTAAATCTTTAATTAAAGAAGCATGCATAGGCGCATCGACTAATTGAAATTGTGCTTCGGCAATCGTATCAGCTAATACTTGTGCTGTCCGTGTATAGTTTTCAAAAGCAAATAAGGTATCTGCAGAGCAGGTACGTGAGCCCCAAAAACGGTAACCTTGATTGCAAATCAATGTTGTTACTTCATTTTCGTTAAGGTAGTTTGAGTCTGAACTTTCTTCTTGCAAATCCCAAAACACGTCATGTGATATACCGGTGACACCATTAACTGGTACATTAGATAAGGTTTTATGCCAACCTACCTTTTGGTCAATTTGTGCACGTAAACCTAATGCTCGTGCAGTTGCAGACAATGTAACGTTTGATTTTTTGGTGGTATCAAACCCGACAAAATCTGGCCAAATGATCATAGCTTCGCGAGCACCTAATTTATCGCGATAGAGCACCGCTTGTTCTTTTGTTTTTGCGCCAAACGCTGAAACATAGCAAAATGCACGTAATTTTTGCGCTAATGACACTAATGCTGTTGCAACAGGTAACGAGTCATAACCCGGTACCCCCAAAATGCGTGGTTTGACCTTTAACTGTGTTTGTGCTGAAAGAAGGGCCTTCATACCGGTATATTTGCCATTCTCGGTTGTAGTACCAATAATGTTTGCTTCTGTCTCTGCATCAGATGCGCCTTTTTCAACACGTACAGCTACAATTACTGGCGTACATTGATCAGCAATTGCTTCTAATGTTGGTTTTAAAGTACCTTGAGAACCTGCTTTACCAATTGCTGTATTGATATTAGTAATTAAAATAGGGGTGTTAAGTGGAAAATAAGTTGCATCGGCATCCTCTCCAGTACAGACCACCCCAATAACAGCTGTTGAAACTGTTCGGATAGTACGTGTTCCTTCATTGATTTCGATGACTCGGACGCCATGATGATAATCGTTAGCCATAAGATCTCCGTTGTGATTAATATATGGTAAGGTTAATGTGCGAGCTTATAGTCACATATTTAAGAAAAGAGTGTTAGCTGTTGAATTTGTAAGTATTATTGTTACAACTAAATAAGAGAATTTATCGATGATTAGCGTTAATTGAATTTGATAATCTAAGAGGAATAGTCAAAAGTATCTAAAATATAATTAATACTAATTGTAGTGAAGATGTTAAAAATACTAATACAAATTAGGCCTTTAAATAAATAATGAGATATTTTACTAAAATTCGGAAAGGAATTTTTTAATTGAGTTATCAAAAATAGGACGCTATAAGGTTTTATGAAATAGTCTAAACGTAATTATTTTAACTAGTCAAAATCGTAATAATTTATTGATAAAAGAAGAATAATTATTGTATAGAGTAAAAAATAGAGTAGGTCACCTTAATTATTTTCAGATATATTGTTAACGTTGAAAAAATTTGTTTATTTAATAATTTTGAGCTGATTTATTACAATGATTATTTAGTGTCTTGAAAAAAATAAATAATCTAGCAGAATTGTGTATTAGTGAGGATGCTACTATTTATTCAATATTATTTTGCGATTACAGACGATGATGTTGACAGAGAATACAGTTAGAACATTTACAAAATGTAATAATTTTATAAATAAATATATGATTTAAAATAAATTTATTTGGTTGTCGTAATAAGTGAATTTTAATTCAAATAAAAACAGCAATTAATTAAAAGTCATACTTTACATTAATGCTGTTTTCCCGTAGAGTCTAAATATCTATTCTGGCTGTTCAGGCCATTTGACATCTAATTGATTAGTATCAATCCTAGTTAATAGAATTCGATACTGTTTCCATTTTTTTAGCATATCTTCTTCGTTACTTTCTTGCATATTTAAATCAATAATATCTTGAAGTAATGCAATTTTTTGTATCGCTTCATTAATTAACTGTTGTTTTTTTGATTCGTTTCTATATATTCGCTCTTCGTCACTTAAAACGCGCTCAAGCGCAACAGGATAGCCGTTTTTATCAGGTTGTATCTCAAGCCCAAGTGTTTGTTTTTGCAATAGCTTATTATGATATTCATAAGTAATTTCTACAGAATTTTCTGGAATTGTATTAATTTCTGAATCATAAAAACCGAGTGTGTTTTTATCGTAATATATTGACATAAGACCTCTTTTTTTTGTAAATTAACAACCTATAGCAAGCAATGAGAACCGTCCTGATTGACCGCGTAGATAGCCACCTTGGACCGCGCATCGCGAATGAACACGAATCGTTGATTGCGTAGAGTATTGAGACGAATAACCGTAAGAGTAAGAACTCTCGTATGTCCACTCATGTGCACTTGCTTCCGTGATAAATACTGATAGCAATCGATTTGGAAAAGATATTGGGAGTCGCGCGTCAAGATATCCGTTAGTGTCCGTCACAGCAGTAAGCCATTGAAGAATAATGCCGCTCGGCAGCTTGATAAATCCGTTTTCGTCATGCTTTTGTTGTGTCAAAACTTGACTAACGTCTATAAAACCTTTATGCAACCTATCACCAGAAAATGACCACAAAAAATCTCTTTCTCTAGACGAATACAAACCCACGAGATCATCATCACGAACAACGAAATGATTAATTTGATTTCGCGAGTGAACTTCAGCTTGATGATGCTCATCAGAATACGAAAAACATTGCTTTAAATCATCAATTTTATCATTTGCACTTGTTGCCAAATCGTAAGTATTTTTTACTGCTAAAGGCGTTGCGGCTTGGTTTTCAGCTGTACTATTGGTTGCTGAGCTTAATTGTACAAATCCCTTTGATTTAGTTGTAGCAGTAGGATGGTTGGTTGATTTTTCATGTGCTTCCATTTTCGTTGCAATTAAGTTATCAACATATTCACGAGTTGCAAGTACCACAGAAGGATCGATTTTTAGTTCAACTGAGTTGACGTTATCAACTATAATTACCATTCTTATGACTTGGGTTCGACCACTACCTTCAACTAATTTAGGTTTATAAGTTGCAGGGCAGTTACCGACTGCAATTAAATTACCTTCATCATCATATAAACCGATCTCATGAATAAACCAACCACCTTCATTTTCAGGAATGACTTGTTCGGCGATGATTTGGTTAGAATTTTGTTTATCAATAAATAACGTATTAATAGCAGCTCGTCTGACCTCATGAACCAGTTTTGTTTGAGTAGCGAGTGGTTTAGGGATTGATCCATTGCCATCACCAACACCCATTTGCGTTAATTTTAATGGCACCCCTAAAGCTGTTGCATTAGCAAGCAATGCAGCGCCTTGTTTAGTTAATATTGTATAGTAAGTTTGACTCATGGTTTTATGCTCATTGTATCGATTAAGTGAATAATTGCGCCTACTTGGCGTTCGGAGGTTGTAGTTATTGTTTCAGTCACATAAGGGTAAATATAAAGAATATTCCCGTCGTAACAGCTAGCACCAACAGTGATTTCACCTTTGGATACTAATTGAATTGAGAGTGAAGACAATTGACGTGAAACGGGTTTTACATCGTCAATAATTCGATTTAATTCTTTGTAAGAGTCGGCAGTAATTCCCTTATCTAAAACACCTATTTGTAATGAAAAAGTGCCAGGTTTTTGGTTGTTTTGCCACCATTCGGTAATACTAATTAAATAACCAAATGGTTCGACTGCGCGACGAATTGCTTCTTTAGTACCTTTCAATTTATGAATTTCAAAAGCTTCAGCAATTACCTTTCTTTTCGTTTGTTCTGGCCAAGTTTCATCCCAGCGATCAACACTATATTGCCAAGCTAAGTATGGCAAAAGTTTGAAAGGGCAAGTCATTGGATCCCAAAGTGAACGTAAAGGAATGGGTGGATCGCATAACATAGCCTGTGAAAGATTTTTCTCAAATCTTGTAGCAGTCGGCGGAAGTAAAGTTTTATTCGCCATAACTCACTACCCCAATTTGATAATCAGAACAAAAACTGGCTTGTTCGCGATTAACTAATATATCTTGCACAGGTTCATGTAATTCTACTCGTTCAACGCCAACAACATGTAAAGCAGAGATGATTGCACTGCGACTAATGCGTCTACCAATTCGGTGTTTTTCGGTAATATAATTTTGCAAATTGTTGATTGCTGTCTTTTTTATCGGTTCAGATTCAGGTCCTGGGTATAGATAAAGTGAAGCTTTAATATTATAGTGAATCAAATCGACTGATTTGACTGTGACACGATCGGCGATTGGACGACGATTTTCTTCATTTACGGCTTGGTTGACAATTGCTATTAATTCATCCGATGCTTTGCCATTATTTTCTCGCGACAAAATTGCAAGAGTTACACAAGCAGGTGAAGGACTTTCAGCAGCTGCATCCAATACTCGTCCATCAGCACTTCGTGCAAAAAATTCATAGGCAGCTCGAGGACCAGCAACGGATAAACCTTCAAATGCATTCTGAATACGCAGTCTAAAATCGCTGTCCGATTCTTTAATTTGTTTAATTGCCGGAACAACACTATTATCTTCAGGTTGAATTACTAAGCGTTGTACATTAAAATTTGCGCCTAAGTTATCAAGATCACGACCTTTAGCATGTGCAATCATCAAGGCTTGTGATGCTTCATTAATTCGTTGACGTAAAATTAATTCGTAATAGGCACTTTCTTGCAGTAATTTAACAATTGGTTCACTTTCAAATTGTAATGTTTTGGCGACTTCTTGCTGTTGTTCATCACTATAAAGTGCTATAAATTTATCTTTACGTTGTTGAAAGATCTTTTCAAAATCTAACGATTCAATGATGTCAGGTGGGGGTAATAATGAAAGATCTGTTAATGTTGCCATGTTGCTACCTCAATCTCACTGCTGAATGATTCATTTGGTTTATCTGTTCGTGAACCAACGATGTGTACTGTTAATTTTTCTTTGTCATTGAAAATATCAACTGCATCAATTTTTATACGTGGTTCCCATTGGCTTAATGCCATTACTGTTGCAGAAATCACTTTTAATCTTGTTGCTTCGGTATTGGGATGATCCAATAATAAAAAAAGTAATGAGCCATAATTACGACGTTCAATTCGAGAACCGACAGGGGTTGTCAAAATATCTTTAATAGATTGGTTGATATGATCCATATCAGTAATCGTGCGCCCACTTTTACAATTCATGCCAATATAACTCATTTGGGTTTTCCTGTTGTTTCACCACCAGCTCTAACACCTGTATGGATATGTGAATCTAAAACAATACCATTGGACGATAATTGGCCTTGCTGATGAATCACATTGCCAGTTAAATATCCGGTATTGCCACTTTGTCCACCACCTGTTGCATTGAAAGATTTAAATGTGACATGGTCACTACATTCGACAAGTGGTGTGTCAAGGTGAATTTTAGTACCAGCTTTAGCGGTAATTTGTTCGCTAGCTTCAATGACTGCTGTTTTTATTCCCTTTATTGTTAAGCAGCTAGTTTTAGGTTCGTATTCGAATGAAGCGCCATCGGGAAAAGTCACACAATAACCATCCTCAGAATTTGAAGGTGCTGGATTATCATTGCAATAAAGGCTTGGTAATACGCACCCTAGCTCCAAATTACCATTGGGACTTAAGATGAACACCTGCTCTCCAACAGATGGGCGCCACCATGAACGGCTTTTCCCTGCTCGATGAGTAAACCAGGGCAACCAAGCTGTAATAAGATTGCCTGAACGGACTCTAACCCTGTCACCTTTTGTTTCACAAACTACACCGGGACGGATCAGATTTTCTATTTTTCGTAATATGTCGACTAAGTCGGCTGGATGATATGTTTTCATGGCGCTATAATCGTCAATTATGCTTTAAAAATAAAGCGACCTTATTTGTAGAATATTTAGTTACAACATCCATGAACAGCTAATAATTATTAGCGTGATTAAAACAATAGGCTAGGTTGGTTATAAATGTATTTACAACTTATATGGATGTCAGCTTTCATTGAATAAAATGTGTTTTGAAAAGCTGCGTAGCACACAATCCTTATGTTGTTAACATCTGCCATTTGTTACGGTTTGTTAAAAAATGACAATAAGAATGATAATTTGTTTTTTTGTGGCTAAAGGGGCGGAAAAGCAACCAATATTGTATTATCAGCGGATTTTAATTCTAAAGATTATAAGGAAGAGTAGGGGAAGTTAGGCGCGTTAACTATAATAAAAGGAGAAATATGCTATTTGCGGTAGGATATATTATTAAATATTACTAACACTCTTAAAATAAACTAATTTAGTGTTTTATTGAATAATAGGAATGATCAATTTATCATCACATTAAAGTCAACCATGCCAGTCCTTTTTATACTCATTCAAATTATAAAAATATTTTACAATACCATGGCTATTTTATTCTTTTCAAATAAAAAATAAGGTAGATACAAGTTCATTGCCCATCACTGTTTTAACAAAATAGATATACTCGCAAAAACTCTGATTATTACTTTATCGTTGCATAAATGCGTTCATTTAACCTAAATAATAAAGTTTTTGGTATTCGTTTAATGCAATTAGTAACTGGATATAACAAATATCGATTTTATTTCTATGTAAATGTGATCACTAAAAGTTATTTATATCAAATTAAAAATAAAATAGAACAAGGTGTTTTTTATTACACCTTATATAGAGTAGGCAGATATTTTAACTTATTTTAAAAAGGAAAATCTCACTAATTTAATAAATCTTCATCAAGAATTTTGTCTTTAATTATTTGAGATTGTAATGCTTCATTTATATTTTGTGTAAGAATGCGTTCTGACAATTTTAGCTTAATATTTATTTTGCAATGACATTCAGTGATGTCTTGAACATCAAATTTAATTGACGTTTTACGTGATTCTGGATTTAGCATACTATCGCTTTGATTGTTTGTCATCCAACTAACTATTGCCTGCATTAGTCCTTCGAATGGAAATTGGTAATTATCAAAAGTTAAATGCAAAGTATAATGATAAAAAAGTACTAAATTACTCGTAGTAATCGCTTCGATATGGCCGTTTGTTACTGCCATTTGTAATTGTGAAACGGCATTGTTAATTAGTTTTTTTTCAAAAAGAAATTGTTTCAGGTTATCAATTTTTTCATAGTAATCTCTTTGATTATGTTGAGTTATTACTACTCGTATGTACCCATACCAAACATATAATAAAAATTATTCTAAATTAACGTAGCATTTTGTTATTTTAAATCATGTTTGAATGGTTATTATTCGAGTTTAGTTTTAGTATGATTCGATCTTTACACTTAGTTCAAGACGTTTATTATTATTTAATAAATATGGTTTTGTTGTCCTACTTGAATTTATTATTGAGACGATTAAGTCATCGATGTGGATTAAAAGAATCGGGCCTGTTTTTAGCTGTAAAGTAAACAAAAACTATGGTTTTGAATTAATTAATCCCATAAATTAATCTGATTTTTTTTGGGTTCAGATACAAACTCAGGAACATTGACAGCAGTGCCGATTGGTAACATGGCAGGGAGTTCACAAAGATTAGGGTTATTTTGATAAATAGTTTCTACAATACCAGCCGTGCTACCAAAAACGCGATATGCTAATGCGTCAACTGTTTCATTTTGCATTGAATAAACAAGCATGATTAGATACTCCATTAATTATTAAAAAGTTTAGACTTTTTTAGTTACGAAATATAATTTATTTTATTTACTAAAATTGACCTTTAAAGTATATAAAAAAGCTAATATTTAAACTGTTACACCAAAATAGGGTGATTTTAGTGAAATAGGTTTGCTCTGTATGATCGCTATTTAACGGTTTTTGAACAACCGTTTAAAAATGTATTTTTGTAAGTTACAAATCAATAAATGGGCTAATTGGTTGGTTAAGTCGAAACTTGCTCTTTTGTTGTTAACAACTTACGACTTGGGTTTTTTTTATCAAGTTTCGCTTAATATTTGAATAATCGCTATTCTAAGCTTGGTAAAAAAATGTTGCACTATATAAGCTATCGGTAAACATAGACTACCCAGAATAGCGTTCAATGTGATTAATTATTGTCTATTAGCCAAGCATGTTTATATGTTTTACCGTTAATCGTTATGGTGAAAGGGATTTGCTGGCCTAAATTAACCGATCTATCAGAGCAGACTTCGTCCCAATCTACATGTAATAGCGCATTTTGCGTCTGTGTTATTTGCCATCCTTCATGGAGTATCTCTAATTCAGTTGGAATTGATTTCACCTTTACAAAACTAGGGCAGGTTATCTCATAAATGGCATTAGCTAAGTTAGACGTCAAAAGACTAACTAAAATTTTAATCGTGGTTTTACAATATTACCTTTCATCTAGAGCTAGATAATTGAATTTTCTAAAAAATTAATAATACCATGATTAAATTAATTATTTTAAAAATAACATACGATTATTAGTAACATATACTTTTCAATAAACGTATATTTTGGCTAATCGAACTTTAGTAGATCGTTATATAACAAAAATTTATTTTCAAATAAATAAAATAAGATCAATAATGAATAGGTAGGAAGACAAAGCAATAAAGTAAGGACATAAAATGATTGATATGAATAATTTTTATCAAAGTGAAAAGCAACTCACTGAAAAAGATTTACAAACATGCGAGCAAACTTTGGGCATTACTTTACCTGACTCATTAAAGGCATTATATTTACGTTGTAATGGTGGTTTGGTATATAAAGATTGTTTTACTTTGCCCAATTTAGTAGATAAGTTAAAAATTGCTCTTTTTATGCCTATTAAATATAACCTAGCCTCTGATCATGATCCTGATTTTTTAATAGAAGGAACTGTGCAACAACTTTGGCAACAGCATAAATTAGAGAAAACATTATTACCATTTGCATTAGATTATAGCGATAGTTTTATCTGTATTAATCTTAATAATGGTGCTATTTATCGATATTGTTTATGGGATTGGGATGATAGTTTAACTCATGAACAAAACTTTACGGAAAATAGCGATTATTTATCAGCATCATTGGATGATTTTTTAAATGCATTAACTGAAGATAAATAGTTAACAAAGTCAAAAATGTTAGTGAGTAATGAAAGCTGTTGATATTTGAACTAAACATCAATATTAAATTTTATATTCAGTAATATACTGTTAGTGAAGTCGCTGTTAGGTTATGCATGACAACTTATACATAAACCTGAAGCGTTGTTGTAGATTTTATTATCAATACTATTGCAAAGTGAATTTATTTATTGAATTATTAAAAATAAGATGTAGTATTTGTTATCATCTTGCTTTCACTGATAAAAGTTGTAACCAACTAAGTTAGTTAAGTTTTATTTTTTTAAAATGAGATTAATTTATTAGGTAGTATTTAATAAAAGCTTAAATTTTTATATTTAGCTGCTCATATTCAATTATAACTGTTATAAAAATAGAACTATAGTTCCATCTATCCCACAAGAGTAGGATATTGTAAACATAGTAAAATATTTAATTAAATTGTACTTAAAAATTTTATTAAAAAACACATATTATTATTCTACATTATCTAAATATTATCACCGAAAATTGCAGTCATAATTATGCATTAGAATGATTGAAAAGATTTATAATGTTAAAAGTTGTATTTACATTTAACTTATTGAATTAGTGTTATAAATTTAGTTCTAGCCGTAAATATTATTTACCATAATAAAACAAAAATTAATCACATTGAAGATAAATCTATCTGCTATTAGTTTGGCTTGAAAAGATAATTTCAAGCAATAAGGCAACTAATTAGCAAAATATAAGATATGTTGATTATTCATAAGGGGATCGTAAATGCTTGTTGATACACTCGAAAGATTTGAATCCTTATATAAAAAATTGTGGATTGAACTAACGGATAAATATGGAAAAAATAATTTTATCGATGAGGTAGAAGTCTCAAAAGCAACGTTTTTGTTAGAAAATCTAATAAAATGTCGTATCTTTCAATTACCAGCATTTGAGTTGTTGTTAAGAATTAACCCCGATCGTGCTTTAGCTTTGCTTGAAGATCGTTATCTATCAATGGATTTATCTGATCATATTAATGATCAAGTTTCAGATCTAGAAATTATGTTAACAAATATCAAAAGGATATTAGGAAAAGAACAATTGATTAACATTCTAAATAGTGATGCATTTTTAGCTAAAAATAAGAAAAATAGAAGAGTAAAAGAAGCTATTCGCTTTGCTAAAGAGGATGATTAACAGTATAGTTTTTAACAAAACCCTAACCGAATTTCACTTAGTCAAAAAACAGGCTAACTGTTAGCCATATTTTTACACGATTAAGACCCATACTTTAATTCAAAAATCTCATGTTGTTAATTAATTATTTAAATGAATGTGACATTGTAACTTTAACTTAAGTGTCATATAACAAAATGATTATTAAAGGGATTAAATTGCTGAGTAGATTGGTAAAAAAAACATTATATTATTGTTATACTAAAAATGATAAAAAAATATATAAATAAAGGATTTTATCTTGCCGAAACCTATGATGTAGATGAAGAGTTATAAATCGAAAGGACGATGTAAATGAAAATTGATTTTTTACAATTATATGCTGAAGTAGAAGTTAACTATGATATTACTAATACGGTTTTAAAGCCATTGAGAATAAATCTCAATAAATTAAACAAAACGCTTCCACATTATGATAAACTATTTAAAACAACAGATTACGAATTAGTTTTTACCATATCTGCTACACAAGAAAACAAAAATTTAGTCTACGGCCCTACAACATCGTCAAAAAACAAAGTGGTTTATTTCACAATTTTTATACCTTATAAAACGTTTAGTTGCTATACGCAACAAATATATTACATTCTTGATACCATAGCAGAAGGAATTATTTTTGTATTCAATAAATATAAAACTGATCCTTCAGGGGTAAAAGAAGTGTTTGAAACATTAAAAACATTGATTGCAAAAGATCCAGAAAGATATGAAAAATGGCTAAAAGATCTCGAGGACTGATAATTTTAAAAATTTATAACGTTTAAGGCGCGATTGCCTTTGTTTGAATAGATATATAGCTATCAGCTGTGGGGCAGACCGATAGAGGAAATCGAACACAGCCAGATACAACAGAATCTAAGGTTCAGGCACAGTATTTAGAAAGAGAAATCGACTTACATTATAATACTTTTAGGTAGTATGCCCCTGAAATATGTAGATTCACACAATCGGATGAGATAAGGCTAATGAATGAGTATATTTGTATCAGTATGCCCAAATGGATTGACTTGGATCGATCCCGATCCATAGGGGGAGTTCAGAACTGCCAAATGAAGCTATTGTTTACCGAGTAAATACATGCCTTGCAGATATGCTAAAAATGGGAGCGATGTTTTAATCGATGATAATGACAAATTAACTGGAGTTTCGATAAATAGCTCAAAGAATAAGTCATTAACACAATTAACAGAAGGAATTTCACATAATAAAGTCGGTGTTGCAACAGTTGGATCTAACTGAACGGTGAGTGCTGATGTTATTGCATCGTCAACTAAAAACAATCCTAATCATGCAACTTCATCAGGGATATCGGTAGAGCAAGCAGAAGTTTTGATGACACCTACTCAAAAAAAACATCAGCTAAATAAATACTCAAATCTAAAGGAAATTGTTAATGCACAAAAAAACTGAAATATCAGATTATGAATTGAATCAAATAAAACAACGTTGTGATAAAGCAACAAGTGGACCTTGGGTATCATATATTGAAGGTAGGGATCACACTAGTGGTTCAAATTTTATTATGACAGGGGATGAAAATAACCGTGGAAAAGATATTGAAATTATTGGTGGAACAATATATGACCAGGACTTTATTGCGCATGCTCGACAAGATATTCCTAACTTAATCAATGAAATCAAAAGATTGAAAAAATCAATTAAAAATGAATAAGTGTAATTTAATTTATTTTGTAATATGATGAAATAATTGATATATATTAATATATTTTCTAGTTTAAAGTTGAATGAAATATCTTTTCCGACGATTTTTTCAGAAACTAAAGAAAAAATAATGTAATTTATTTCAAATAATAAATTTTCTCTTGAGTGATTAGCACGAATTTTGACATTGTTGCAACACCACGGATAAATTTGTTAGCGGTACCCAGTGTTACCACTACGATGCCTAACACCGTCTAATTGAAGTTCGTATCGAAAAATTAAACCGTACTGAACGTTACGGCTATGTTTATGATGCCTTAGGCCGACGTATCGAAAAACATCAGATAGACCGAGCGGGCAAAGCCTGCAACCGTACCCACTTCCTGTGGGACGGACTAAGAATGATTCAGGAAACTCGTACCGACAGAAGCAAAAGCGTCTATATCTACACTGATGAAAGCAGCTATGAACCCTTAGCCAGAGTAGAGATCACCACCAGCATACAACAAAAAGTGCTGTACTACCACACCGATGTCAACAGTGCCCCAGAAGAACTTACTGATGAAGACGGTCACATTGTATGGGCATGCAGTTAATAGCTGTAGGGCAGACCGATACAGGAAATCAAACACAGCCAGATACAACAGAATCTAAGGTATCAGCGACAGTATTTAGACAAAGAAACGGGCTTACATTACACTACTTTTAGGTACTATGACCCAGATATAGGCAGATTCACGCAGCCAAACCCGATTGGGCTGTTGGGTGGGTTTAACTTGTATCAGTATGCGCCCAATGGGTTGAACTGAGGGGGCTGGGTTCAAAAAAATCATTGGGTGCAGATGCTTTTGGTAGTCCTTTATTTAGCTCTAAATATAGTGTATGGTATCAAACAGACATACCTATGCATATAGAAATCAGCACAATAGAAAAAGATTTAGTTGATGTTATCTAAAGGTATTGTGGCACCTGTTCAATCAGGTCCTATTGGCGGGGGTAAATCGACAAGCCCACCAAAATATTCATGGCATCATAATGCATATAAACCGACAACGATTGAACGCATACCAAGAGCAGAGCACAAAGCGTATGGGCTTGTACAAAATAGTTTACATCCAAATCAGAAAGGCGGCTTAAAAAAGCTTGGTGGTTAATGTAAATTGTAATTTGAGTGAGACAATATGAAACTAATGACGATTCGAGAAATTCTTTCTAATCCAGATAAAATTCCTCAAACTTGGTTTTATCTTCCCCCAGATAAAACGACTTGGAATCTTGATACACAAGGTATATTTTCTTTGGATAGTGGGGATTTTCCTCTTGATTCAGATGAATATCTTCCCAAACAAGTTGAAAATGACGGCTGGATAGAGACCTTAGACGGATCCAGTATTGAAGATGTAGTTAGTTATGCTCAAGGGCAATCAGACAATGTTACATTAGATGATTTATTCAGATCTTTCATCTTTTATTATGAAAATGATGCATTTCTAGACTTTGATTAAAAATTGGAAACTTTTAATCATACTAAAATTTCATTTCAATAACGTGTAAGTCATCATTCTGATTGTAATTGTGTATTTAATTGAAGATATTAGAAATATATTATATGAATAAAACATAATTTAATTGACTATCGTTCAATAAGACTAGAACGAGCCTAAACAAAAACTGACTTAAGAACGACTAAATAGTGTCATTGCGTTTATTTTACCATTTTACCATTTCACCACTTCACACGCTAAGCCATCGGCTGACGTATCGAAACACCGACAGGGCAAAGCTAGCAACCATCTTTTTATACTGTTCTTGATGCCGCTAGGAAACTGATGCAAAATATGGAACTAATATTGAAAGTGCTGTTAGGGAGAATATAGATAATAATAGATATGAGGAAATTAAATGAAGCGTGAACCACTTTATCACCTGTATTATTCAGGAATAGACACTGCCGATCTCGATCCTGAATGGGAGCATAAAACCAGAGAGCAATTTTGTCATTATTGCCATAGACTCAAATTACCTCACGGTAGTATGGATGTGATTACGAATGGGAAAATCAGGAAAAACCTAGATATGCCAATGGTAGGTCGTCTTCTGATACCTGATATTATGTCGCTGCGCTTATTTAGTTTGCTGGGTTAAGAGGCTGAAAAACATTTAAATATAGGTTCTATTTATAATAAAGTGGAAAGTGAAAAGCATAAACAGCCATTTATAACTTTTATTAGTAAATATGATTACGTTGTACTTAGAGGTGAAAAACCATATCTTTTTGATGCACAACCTATTCCTGAAAATGAGCGTCTTTTTGTCTGCCCTGAATGCCATTTTCACACAAGAGGAGAAAGAGCGCCGTGGTTTTTACTTGAGAGCGAATATCCACCATACCCAATATGCTGTACGGAATTGGGTTACTTTTATATGAAAGTATTTATGAAAGGCTGAAAAATATCAAATTAGTTGGGGTATGTGTAGAGAAAGTTAAAGTTAAATAGCAAAATACTGATTCTATTGAAAACGCTTTCCAATAACAAAACCAGTAGATATACTGAAATTGATGAGCATTATACAAAAACAGGAAAGATTCCAGTTGGCAATCAAAAGAGTTATAAACCGAAAGGACTATCTAAAGAAAGGTTTTTCAATTAGTCAGGACTATATGAATCAGAAGGCATGGCGAAATTAGGATATGACTAATTAACAACGCAATGCTTATGATCAAGTGGCTAAGAGTGGTTGCTCGAATACCTTGGATGAACACACAAAAATAGCTGTAGATGCTCTTAAAGCCGGTGGTACCACCACTAAAGAGGCGAGAGATCTTGTCGCTCAATCTTTATGGAATTTAAGATCACAGGGTGTAACTTCATCATCAAATATACCGTGGAATTAGATAGGAGTAATTAATATGTCAGATAAGAAATTACTTGATTCCTTTGGTCAAGAGTTTATCTCTAGTATCAGAGATCAATCTATTTTTGAGTTTGAAGCCATATTAAATGGTAGAATGAAATCTAAAAGCTCTATTGAGCTGAGTAATGAAATAAAAGCCTTTGATGAAAATCAAATTAATGTTTTGAAAAAAGTGGTTTTTAATTCTATTGACAGTGTTATTTATAATGTTCTTAATATGCTTGAGCAAAATGAAGAAAACATGAAGTTGTTGATATCTCAAGATGGGAATGATGAAAAAAATATTCTTGAGCTCAGTGATGGATTATCTGGTGAACTTTTTACAGAAAATGGCTGGATAGAGAAATTTAGTAAATATGAATAGATGTTATATGTAGGGCCGGGAAAATTTATCTCTCCCAGCTATTTTTTTAAATAATTAAATTCTACCTAACCCAACTGAGCATATTTTTAACCTGTGCCAGTTGCTCCCTCAGTTCCCCTTCCTGCGGACTGTCCGGTATTAAATCAATACAGTCTTCGCAATCTTTACTGTCACGCTGGTGCCGGTATTAAATCCTACCTCTCTCAGCCATTTACCGCTTAACTTAATTAACGGTGTATCGCTGTAAATAACTTACGGTATAGTGCCGTGTGCTGAAGAACTCACCGATGAAGACGGTAACATTATCTAGGAGTGCAGCTATAAGCTGTGAGGTAAACCGATACAAGAAATAAAACATCCCAAATACAATAGAACCTAAGCTCTCAAGGACAATATTTAGACAAATAAATTTGCCTACATTACAATATTTTAAGGTACAGCGACCTGATATAGGTAGATTCACGCAGCCGGACCCGATAGTCAATTGTTAGTGGGGTAAAATAATGAATGAAATTGATTATACTTTACGTAATTTACCAATGTTGCTTACAAGAAATAAAAAAAATGTTGGCAAGATGCTATTATACAAACCAAAACAGCTTTATTTGGTTTTTTAAAAAAACATGAATTATTAATCGGTGTTGAGCCGTTTGATGAAGAGGGTAATTTAAAAACTGATACGGTTCTTATAAAATCTAATCTTATGCCATAAGGTCAGGAATTATACAAAACTGCTGTTCGAGGATGGTATGATTACTTAGATAGAAGCACAAATCCTCATAAATATCAGAATCTTAGTCGGCTAGAAAAAGCTTTAGCTAAAATTCGAGAAAGTAAAAATAATTAAGAAAGATAAACATCTCACAATAGATAATAATTAAAATATGAGGTATTTATGGTTTGGGATTTTATAGCATCAAGTAATGTAGCCAACCATTTGATAAAAGTTCTTATCGAAAAACACAAAACTAATACACTAAATAATACGAATATTGAAGGTGCTATTTTGGAAAATAAAGCAAATAATAGATATAAGGTATATGAATGATGCGTGAACAACTTTATCACCTGTATTATTCAGGAATGGACACTGTCGATATCGTTCCCGAATGGGAGCGTAAAAACAAAGAGCAATTTTGTCATTATTGCCATACACTAAAACTACCTCACGGTGGTATGGATGTGATTACGGATGGGAAAATCAGGAAAAATCTAGATATGCCCATGGTAGGTCGTCTTCTGATACCTAGTATTATGTCGCTGCGCTTATTTAGTTTGCTGGGTGAAGATGCTGAAAAACATTTAAATATAGGTTCTATTTATAATAAAGTGGAAAGTGAAAAGCATAAACAGCCATTTATAACTTTTATTAGTAAATATGATTACGTTGTACTTAGAGGTGAAAAACCATATATTTTTGATGGACAACCTATTCCTGAGAATGAGCATCTTTTTGTCTGCCCTGACTGCCATTTTCACTCAAGAAGAGAAAGAGCGCCGTGGTTTTTACTTGAGCGCGAATATCCACCATACCCAATATGCTGTACGGAATTGGGTTTACTTTTATATGAAAGTATTTATGAAAGGCTGAAAAATATTAAATTAGTTGGGGTATGTGTAGAGAAAGTTAAAGTTAAATAGCAAAATACTGATTCTATTGAAAACGCTTTCCAACAACAAAACCAGTAGAGGCAGTGAAACAGGAAAAATTCCAGTTGGCAATCAAAATAGTTATAAACCGAAAGGACGATATAAATGAAAATTGATTTTTTACAATTATACGCTGAAGTTGGCGTTTGCTATGAAATTACTGATGCAGTTTTAAATCCGTTGATAGAAAATCTTAATGAATTAAACAAAACTCTACCACATTATGATAAATTATTTAAAACAACAGATTACGAATTAGTATTTACCATATCTGCTACACAAGAACACAAAAATTTAGTCTACGGTCCTACAACATCGTCAAAAAACAAAGTGGTTTATTTCACAATTTTTATACCTTATAAAACGTTTAGTTGTTATAAGCAACAAATGTTCTATGTTCTTGATACCCTCGCAGAGGGAATTATTTTTGTATTCAATAAATATAAAACTGATCCTTTAGGGATAAAAGAAGTGTTTGAAACATTAAAAACATTGATTGCAAAGGATCCAGAAAGATATCAAAAATGGCTAAAAGATCTCGAGGACTGAAAATTTTAAAAATTTACAGCGCTTTACTACTTCTCTATATCTTGAGCAGCTTTTGCTATCAATCATCGACATAACCAGTTTAAAATAATAGTTTATCAACTTAAATATTTATTTAAATTAATGAGTTGCATCGTAATGGCGTTTAATAATTAAGTATGATATTTTATCAATACAAAATAAAAAAACTTTTATTATAAAAATAATGCATCAATTTGATTATGTAAGGAATAACCATGTTTAAATCAAAATATCGTATACCCAAAGATATTGATAAACGTATTACAAAGTTAAATTTAAATACAAAAATAAATCATGCCTATATCGAATTTCTAAAACAATATAATGTGATTATTTTAGATGATGAAGCTGAAATAGACTATTGTATTAATTGCGATGGCGAAGCGTTACCCTTAGAGGTTATTTTGGGTTTTTCAAAAGAAGATAGAGAAGATTTACTGGCAATCAATGATAGATATTTAGATCGCATTCCAGAAAATTATTTAGCGATAGCTAGCCTTAATTATGGTGACCTACTTTGTTTAAGCCCGAAGGGTAAAATTTATCACTGGGATCACGAAGTTAATGATCTATATTTTGATATGAAAGGGGGCTATTTAGAACAAAATACAAACTTAAAATTGGTCGCCAACGACATTGATGCCTTATTAGCGATGATAACAAGAACAGAAGTTGAAGATGACTATGATCCAGATGAAGATGATTACAATAACCCTAACATTCCTTTTCCAGATGATAGCTTAGATTCTTTCGTAAAATATCCTAAACGAATTTCAATAATTCCTGAAAACAGGCTGGCTATTTATTTAAAAAAAATGGAACTTTCTGAAAAAGGGCGTGAAGTCCTTGCTAAATTACGTGAACAAGGTTTAATAAACTAAAAGATAAATTAAATCAAACAGAAGTAACTATTATGTCATCTAAAGGTAAAAAAGGAATTATCGAAATTGCTACGCACAGTGGTAAAGGCGTTAGGTTTGGAGGCTATATACGATGTCTAAAGAATTAAGAACCCAATTTGAAAAAGAATTACAAATTTTTTTAAAAGATCAATTAAGGTCATATCCCTATATTAAGGTTAATAGGAATAAAATTATTTTAGACAATAAAAAGGGAGCTAAAGCAAATATAATTTTTGAATATATGAACATAGGTTATCAATATGTATTCTATATGGATGTATATTCATCTGAAATTAAAAATTTTATTGATAACATCTCACCTCCTTATCCTTCAAATTTACATAATGAGATTATGGTCTATAGTTCACATTATTTTGGGGAAAAAAAAACTGATCCAATTCTATTACCCAAAACAGAAAAAGGAAAAGAATATACTTTTGATAGAATACTTAATATATTAAATACTATCTATCTTGAAAGAGCCTATAATTTAATTGAAATAAATAAAAATTTGATTAATGATATTATTTATGACCCAAAATCATACGCTTATCCATTTTTAATCAGTCTATATGCTATACAAAAGAATAAAATCTCGTACCAAGATATTGATTTAGAATATTTATTGAGTGAGAAAATGCTAGGATATATCAATGATAAGGATTTAAAAATTGCATTTAATAAAGAAATAATTGATTATCCTTTATATAATATTCCTATGTTGCTTACTAAAAATAAAAGCAAAAAACTTCAAGATGCTGTCATTGACACTGCCACAGCTTTATTCGGTTTTTTAAAAAAACAAAAATTATTGATCGATATTGAGCCCTTTGATGAACAAGGAAAATTAAAAACCGACACAGTGATTAAAAGGGAAAATGTAACACCAGAAGGTCTAGCATTATTTAATACAGCTGTAGAGGGATGGCTTAAATATTTAAATAGAAGTCAAGCTGCTAACAAATATCAAAACCTAAGTCGTCTTGAAAATGGCTTAGCTCAAATCAGAGAAGGTAAAAAATAATTAATTTTAAATATTTTACTTTTATAGTCTGTACTGGATTCAACTTTGTTATAGCCGGCTATAATTGTCATACCTTGATACTGACAGAACCCCATTGTCTTGAATAGGTAGCACCACCGGTACAGAACATAAGTGCTGTACTACCACACCGATGTCAACGGTGCCCCAGAAGAACTCACCGATGAAGACGGTCACATTGTATGGGCATGCAGCTATCAGCTGCGGGGCAACACCATACAAGAAATCGAACACAGCCAGATACAACATCACCTAAGGTATTGGGACAGTATTTAGACAAATAAATCGGCTTACATTACAATATTTTAAGGTACTATGACCCGAATATAGGCAGATTCACGCAGCCGGACCCGATAGGGTTGCTGGGTGGGTTTAATCTGTATCAGTATGCGCCTAATGGGCTGATGTGGATCGATCCGTGGGGGTTATGGACATATAATACGATGCCGTCAATTGATGGGTTCCAAAAGCATCATATTATTCCACAGAAATTAAAAAATCATGATGTACTTAAAAAGGCTGGCATGAACATTCATTCGGTTAAAAATATAATGTATCTGCCCACTTCAGCTGATGCGCATGCTACTAGAACGATTTACAACGGTTCACATAGAGCATACACACGGGATATAGAAGAGCAACTGAATGAAATTGATAAAAGGGGTCAAAAGGAAAATTGGACACAAAAGCAATACAAACAAGCTTTAAATGAACTAATAAAAACAAGAAGAATTGGTTTACGTAGTGGGAAAACTATTTTAAATAAAAATTCAATTAGGCCTTCTAAAGGATGTTGATATGATTTATAGATTTATGATAGGTAATTATGCTAATAGTTATTGGTTCCAATATGACTCAACTGTAGTTGATCTTTACGAATTTCTACAATGCAAGAAGATTCAATCAAATAAACCATTAGTTTTTAAATTAGAAAACAAAGTCAGTGAAAAACGTTTACTCTCTTATGATTTTTATTTCAGTGATGGTCCTGAATTTATCTCGCCTAGACTTGCGAATTTACTTTCAAACAATCAAGATTTTTTACATGATGTCCAGCTAATAGAGGCAACTATAATTGTTAATGGTCGCAGCTATTCTGGTTATAAGGCATTAAATATTCTGCGTTCAATATCATGTATTGATATGAATAAATCTGAATATATACCATTATTAGAGAGTTTGCCTGATGGACCCAAAAAATTTTATAAAATGGTCTTTAAAGAAAATATAAATGAGCAATTTTGTATGGCAAGATGTAAAGAATCTATAGGTCGAATTGTGATTTCAGAGTCGTTACGACAGTTTTTTATAAAAAATAAAGTAAAAGGAATAGATTTATACACATAATCCAATTTAGTAAACCTGGCTATTAACAATAGTCAGGCAAGACATCTGATAAACGAAACGCCATCTGTGGGACGGACTAAGAATGATTCAGGAAACCCGTACCGACAGAAGCAAAAGCGTCTATATCTACACTGATGAAAGCGGCTATGAACCCTTAGCCAGAGTAGAGACCACCACCGGTACGGAACAAAAGGTGCTGTACTACCACACCGATGTCAACGGTGCCCCGGAAGAACTCACTGATGAAGACGGTCATATTGTATGGGCATGTAGCTATCAGCTGTGGGGCAAACCGATACAGGAAATCGAACATACCGATATACAACAGAACTTAAGGTATCAGGGACAGTATTTAGACAGAGAAACGGGCTTACATTACAATACTTTCAGGTACTATGACCCGAATATAGGCAGATTCACGCAGCCGGATACGATAGGGCTCTTGGGTGGGTTTAATCTGTATCAGTATGCGCCTAATGGGCTGATGTGGATTGATCCGTGGGGCTGGATTTGTAAGGTAAAAGTTGAACGGGGCACTCATGGTCAGCCTCTTTCAGCAAAAGCAACAGTTTCCAAAGCTGATATAGGCACAGGGACAGCAACAAATCCTCTTCAAAAGCTTGGGCTACAAGATTAGGTAATGCAAATGATGACGCTTACATATCTTAGCTAAAATATTAGAAGGTTCAGGTGTCACAGATAATGTTTTCCCTCAATTAAAAGGTTTGAATCGGGGAAAATACCGAACTTTTGAGAAGCGAGTAAGAAGATATATTGAAAAAAATGGAACGGTAGATATAGAATGGAATTTTATTTATGACAAAGGTAGTACTAGTCCAAAAATACAATATTCTGTTTCTCAAAATGGGAAAAATGTGTTAAGCGAAGTATTTGATAATTAGGTAAATAAAATGAGTTTAGAAAATGCAGAAAATATTTTAAAAAATTTTATTATTGCAATGAATAATTGGGAGAAACATTATTATCCACTTGTAAAAAATGGTTCATCCGAAGAAGTTCGCTTAAATATGATTGATGATTTGAATTGTATATTTAATAAATATTGTACAAAGAAAGAGCGAAAATATGGACGGCAAGTTTCATTGGGCTGTGGTAATCCGCCTGAATATTCGCCAGATGAAAAATTTTTAAAAACCGAAGAATTGAAAAATAATAAAATAGTAATATATACTCAAGAACAAAATGGCGTAAAAGATCAATTTCGATATACTTTGCATTTTAAAAATCATGAATGGCGGATTGATAAAAAAGAAGTTTACGATGACATAGATAATAAATGGGAAAAATATACTCTTTAATCTTTCTTAATTATTATCAATTCAACCAAGTATTTTTGTTAAACTAAAGAATTCAAGTGAAAAAATTAACGTTTAATTTCCTTGATAATGTTAACATTGTCGACTTTACCGCAGGCAACATAGCCGAAATTACTTACCATTTCTGACGTTATGCTATCAGTACAGCAACTCGGGTAACCGCATCGCCACCACTTTGCCGGACGGGCAAACCCTCAACAGCCTGTATTACGGGTCCGGCCACCTGTACCGCGAAGTCCTACGCAGTCAGGGGCAACTGAACACCGAATTCAAATACGGCCGCAACAGCCGCCTACAACGTAAACAAACTCGGCGTGGCCACAACACCATCCTGTCCGACATCCTTACCGACCGCCGCTACCAGTACGACAACCTCGACCGGCTGGTGAGTAAAAAACATACCCGGCAAGGACAGACCGATTACCACTATGACCGCACCGGCCGCATCGAAAGCTGCCGCAACCAGGCCTACTGGGAAACCCTGCAATACGATGCCGCTGCCAACCTGCTGGATAAAAGACGCAACGAAGACAACAGTACCGACAACCAGAACCTGATACGCTTTAACCAGTTACTCCACTTCCGCGGCCTGCAATACACCTACGACGCACACGGCCGTACCCACAGCAAACAGACCGCCAGCGGTACCCAGTATTACCACTACGATGCCGAACACCGCCTGACCGAAGTTCGTATCGAAAAATTAAACCGTACCGAACGCTACGGCTATGTCTACGATGCCTTAGGCCGACGTATCGAAAAACACCAGATAGACCGGACGGGCAAAGCCTGCAACCGTACCCGTTTCCTGTGGGACGGACTGAGAATGATTCAGGAAACCCGTACCGACAGAAGCAAAAGCGTCTATATCTACACGGATGAAAGCGGCTATGAACCCTTAGCCAGAGTAGAGACCACCACCGGTACGGAACAGAAAGTGCTGTACTACCACACCGATGTCAACGGTGCCCCTGAAAAACTTACTGATGAAACCGATCATATTGTATGGGCATGCAGCTATAAGCTGTGGGACAGACCGATGCAAGAAATCGAACACAGCCAGATACAACATCACCTAAGGTATTGGGACAGTATTTAGACAAATAAATCGGCTTACATTACAATATTTTAAGGTACTATGACCCAGATATAGGTAGATTTACGCAGCCGAACCCGATTGGGTTGTTGGATAGGTTTAATTTGTATTAGTATGCGCCTAAAGGGTTGACTTGAATTGATCCGCGGGGAATAACTACGGAAAATTAAACTTAACCAATTAAATTAATCTTTCAAACAAATATTGTTGATTTGAAAGATTGCCACTGTAAACTTAAAAAAATGCTTTACCTAAAAAAGGAAAGATAAAACTTCAATTTGCAAATGAAAAATAAATATTATGAAGAAAGATATGGCATATGCAATAGAGCTACCTTATTGGCAGGCTCCAAATGATGATATTGTTTTGAATTCAAAAGGAGATTCATTAACTGCTTTTTTTAAAATATGGAATTCTTCTGCTAAATATTCTGTATTTACTGGTATATTCGATTTTTCTTATGTTTGGGCCATGAGATACGAACGTAATAAAAATTTAAGTTATTATATTCCTCGTGAAGACGATGATTTCCGTGCTTGCTATTGGATTGTCAAAGATTCATCCTGGCTAGAAAAATTGAAGATAGAAAGAAGTTCTTTTTTTCCTGAGTGGGATAAATATGATATTGGAGAATATTATCATTACATTATCCAAAGTGATTCATTTTATGTTGAGATTATTGCTAAAGATTTAAAAATATCAAGAAAAAAATTAACAGGTATTTTTTAAAGTATTCTATAGACTAGATAATATACCTATGCTGTAGGAAAAATGGATTTTAACATAACTATTTTTCACTGATTAAAAATTTGATATCAATTTAAATATTTATAGCTGGCAGTTAAATGTCGCAAAAATCTATAAGCGTGCAGCTATCAGCTGCGGGGCAACACCATACAAGAAATCGAACACAGCCAGATACAACATCACCTAAGGTATTGGGACAGTATTTAGACAAATAAATTTGCCTACATTACAATATTTTAAGGTACAGCGACGTGATATAGGTAGATTCACGCAGCTGGACCCGATTGGGCTGTTGGGTGGGTTTAATTAGTATCAGTATGCGCCTAATGGGTTGATATGGATCGAACCGTGGAACTGGAGCTGTAAACCTTCCGAAGGATTCAAACGTAAAAAAAACGGATCTAAATGTTGGTTAAATCGTTTGCAAGTAAAAAGCCAGAAGAAGTTTATGATTACTTGATATCGAAGGGGAGGAAGGTAACGAAATCATAAGCAAAAAATCCGTACGCTATTCAATATACAGTTTATGTTAAAACAACTAAATCTGGTACAACATATAAATTGGATTATCATACAGGTGGTTCTGCATCTCAACCTAATATACACAGTAATGATTATTGGAAAGTCTATAAATCAACAGGCAAAGGGCCAGATGAGGTTTTAGGTAGAATTGGCCATTGGGAATTTAAAAACTATGATCGTATTCAAGATTCACCTGTCTATATTAACGGAATGCTTATGAATGGAAAATGAAAAATGATTGATTTTAATGCAGATATAGTTAGCTATAAATCTTTAGGAAATATTGAATTGGAACGCCATATAGATTTTTATTTAGATGAAATATACAAAAATTTTACGGTCGAAGTAAAAGAATATATGACCCCTTACCCTTTTAATGAAAAAATGTATGCCTATTTTTTAGAGGCTGGGACAATAATAATTTCTACTAATTCTGAAGGTGACATTATTGCTGTAGGATGTAATGAACATTATCAAGGGAAATACAAGAAAAAATTGTATGCGGGGATTACGATGAAAGAGCTTATCTTGTTAACAAAAAGTCAGCGCATTCTAAATGGTACACTTATTGTTGACGAAGATTACGGTATATCTTTTACACTTCCTTCACCATATGATGAAATGGCTGATTATATTGAATATATTCCTTTAGATTTAAAACTGAATGAGATTTTTGTTTCTGATGATTCTTTTTGGGAACCAAAAGAAAAATAATATTTATTTGAAATAATAATGTAATTTATTTCAAAAAATTAATCTACTCTAGATTGATTAGCACAAATTTTGACGTTATTGTAACACCTAGAATGAGACTTCCAACGGCACCCTGTACTCGATTATGACGTCTAACACCGCCTAATCGACGCCGTATCGAAAAACACCGACTGGGCAAAGCTAGCAACCGTCTTTTGATGCCGCTAGGAAAACTGATGCAAAATATGGAACTAATATTGAAAGTGCTGTTAGGGAGAATATAGATAATAATAGATATGAGGAAATTAAATGAAGCGTGAACAACTTTATCACCTATATTATTCAGGAATGGACACTGTCGATATCGTTCCCGAATGGGAGCGTAAAAACAAAGAGCAATTTTGTCATTATTGCCATACACTAAAACTACCTCACGGTGGTATGGATGTGATTACGGATGGGAAAATAAGGAAAAACCTAGATATGCCCATGGTAGGTCGTCTTCTGATACCTAGTATTATGTCGCTGCGCTTATTTAGTTTGCTGGGTGAAGAGGCTGAAAAACATTTAAATATAGGTTCTATTTATAATAAAGTGGAAAGTGAAAAGCATAAACAGCCATTTATAACTTTTATTAGTAAATATGATTACGTTGTACTGAGAGGTGAAAAACCATATATTTTTGATGGACAACCTGTTCCTGAAAATGAGCGTCTTTTTGTCTGCCCTGACTGCCATTTCCACGCAAGAAGAGAACATGCGCCGTGGTTTTTACTTGAGCGCGAATATCCAAAATATCCAATATGCTGTACGGAATTGGGTTTACTTTTATATGAAAGTATTTATGAAAGGATAAAAAATATCAAATTAGTTGGGGTATGTGTAGAGAAAGTCAAGGTTAAATAGCAAGATACTGATTCTATTGAAAACGCTTTCCAACAACAAAACCAGTAGAGGCAGTGAAGCAGGAAAGATTCCAGTTGGCAATCGAAACAGTGATAAATCGAAAGGACGATGTAAATGAAAATTGATTTTTTATTATTGTGGGCTGAAGTTGGCATTCGCTACGAAATTACAAATACGGTTTTAAATCCGTTGATAGAAAATCTTAATGAATTAAACAAAACGCTTCCACATTATGATAAATTGTTTAAAACAACAGATTATGAATTAGTATTTACCATATCTGCTACACAAGAACACAAAAATTTAGTCTACGGTCCTACAACATCGTCAAAAAACAAAGTGGTTTATTTCACAATTTTTATACCTTATAAAACGTTTAGTTGTTATACGCAACAAATGTTCTATGTTCTTGATACCATCGCAGAGGGAATGATTTTTGTATTCAATAAATATAAAGTGGATCCTTCAGGGATAAAAGAAGTGTTTGAAACATTAAAAACATTGATTGCAAAGGATCCAGAAAGATATCAAAAATGGCTAAAAGATCTCGAGGATTGATAACTTAAAAACTAATAGTGCCTAAGGCGTTATTGCCAGAGTTGGAAAAAATATATATAGCTATTAATTGTGCGGCAAATCGATACAAGAAATAGAATATAGCCAGATATAACAGAATTTAAGGTATTAGGGACAGTATTTAGGCAAAAAAGTAGAAGAAGCCGGTCTGGTTGCATTTGATTTTTCAAAAGAAATAGAACTTTCATAAAAATAAATAATGCTAATCAAGTACGGTTAAAATCTTGTTGGTACTAGACTATATTATTATGAATAGAGAAAGTTTTACTATTGATGAAAAAAAATATCCAATTGGTTGGAGATTCAACTCTACAGAATGCATATTATCTTCTGAAGAAAAAAAGAGGATAATTTTTCTTGATGAAGATGAATCTAGTCGATTTTGGCATATGATATTCCCATTTGATCACTTAATGAAAATGCCACCAATGTTTTGTTCAGTGACAGAAAAAATCGATTTAGATTTTAAAAATTCCAAACAATCTTCGTTTTTTTTCGAAAACAAACTAGCAGGTCATTCATCTGTTTTTTTCTTCTGGGGGAAAATAGCAAGTGCGATTGTGCCTGTGGATATTTTTATAAAATCATGGAATGATTTTTTTTATCCCAGTGACGAAACAAGTATTCTATTTATCGCCTCTAAAAATAGAATGATCTTTTCTTATAACGAAACGTTTTTTTACGCTGATATATTGAGTAATTTAAATTCACAAATAATAGATGGATGAATATGCATGACTTAAGGTTATTGTTTTTAAACGGATTATTTTATCTGCTTGATAATAATTATACTGCGTCAAACGTGGCGAATTATGCTTTTGAATTCTATTTAGATCATCGTATTACTGATGCAAAACTAGCCTATGTTATCGATTATTTAAGCGGCATTGATGCCTTATTAGCAATGATAACAAGAACAGAAGTCGAAGACGATTATGATCCAGATGAAGATGATTACAATAACCCTAACCCTAACATTCCTTTTCCAGATGATACCTTAGATTCTTTCATAAAATATCCTAAACGAATTTCAATAATTCCTGAAAACAGGCTGGCTATTTATTTAAAAAAAATGGAACTTTCTGAAAAAGGGCGTGAAGTCCTTGCTAAATTACGTGAACAAGGTTTAATAAAATAAAAAAATATTCATTACCAAAATAGTCAATATGTAAATTGGTTAAAACTGATTTTATAGCTGACATCTTCGCTTTTTCATTTATAGCAGAAAAGTGTTCAGGGTAAGATGTCATTCAAGTCGTGATGTCATTTTGTCTGTTTGTTACAGTGTCACGATACAACTATTCGATTGAATAAAAACTTATTAAGCAAAGTAACGCAGCAGTAGGGTTAATTAACCTGGGGAAAAGCCAAGATAATACCCAACCAACGCTATGGATTTATCATTAGGTGAAAGGGATGTTTGACAAAAATAATTTTTATGAATGCGAAAAGAAGTTAACTATTGATAACCTAACAGAATGTGAAAATAAGTTAGGTATTCAATTACCGTCATCCTTAAAACAGCTGTATCTTACTTGCAATGGTGGCCTTGTATATAAAAGTGTGTATAAGGTAGGCGATCCAGCTTATATTGTTGAAATTTCAAATTTTATTCCAATAAAATATAATCAAGCATTTAAAAATGATCCCAAATTTGTAATAGAGGGAATTGCATTACAACATTGGAATGAAGACAAATTACCTAAGTTTCTACTACCATTTGCTCGCAGTTACCAGAATGGATTTTTATGTATAAATATTGATACTGGTGCTATCTATCAATACCTAAGATCAGTTTGGGATACAACGCTTAGTAAAGAACAAAATTTCGAAAAAAATAGTATTTATTTATCTGAATCTTTAGAATATTTCTTAGGTTGTCTGACCGCAGATGAAGAAGATAACGATTACGCTATCGAATATGAAGATATCAAACCCCGTAAAAGTAACCAATTTTATCATTCTGAAAAATCAATTGATACCAGTGATATTGCTGAGATTGAAAGTGTCTTAAAAATTAAAATCCCCGAACAATTAAAAGCGTTTTTATTAAAACAGAATGGTGGGATGCCCGAAAATAATACTTGGATCGATCCGCAAGGCGAATATGATTATGTCTAAATTAATTTGTGATGAGGATCTGGAAGATTTTTAAAAATATCTGATTACTAATAGTACTGCGCAAGATTAATACCGATAACGCATTTAACATAGAAATTGCTTTTGTAATATCGTACACGATAAAATAATACACAATATATTGTGTATTAAACGTATTGATTA
The DNA here is from genome assembly GCF_026536145.1 of Gilliamella sp. B3464. Taxonomy (NCBI): domain Bacteria; kingdom Pseudomonadati; phylum Pseudomonadota; class Gammaproteobacteria; order Orbales; family Orbaceae; genus Gilliamella; species Gilliamella sp. B3464. The sequence goes on from NZ_JAFNOQ010000004.1 coordinate 266,781, forward strand.
TGATTGATTTTTCTTATTTATCCGATTTCGATGGCATTAAACCATCGTTCATTTTACATGATAATATCATTAAAAAATTAGAAAACTCATTTTGCTATTTAAAAGAAAAAACTGGGATTTCTATTGACCCATATGGTAAAACCAGAATTTATCCCGATCATCAAAAAATACTTATTAGCTATTTAGCAAAGAGTAAAGACAGCGACATTATCAACTTTATTAATTTTCTTGTTAAAGCTAGCAATGAAAATGAAATTATCATCGCAGAGGGTGATTAAAAAAAAACAGGTCGAGTATTATTCAATACTTGAATTGAAAACAAATACACCGTGTAAGTTATAAAAATAGCGGCTAAAGAATGATTGATAAACAGCCATTATTTGAAAATTATTAAATGGTTAAAGGTATTGGGATAAAAAATGTTAGAAATTAATGCATTTGAAAGATTATTAGACATATTAAAAAAACATGATGATGGTCAGTACTTAGCTAAAAGCCCAAAAGAGGTGGATTCATCCTATTTACATAACAATCACTTTTTAATCGAGTTTTACCGTCAATTTGAGCTACAACAGCTTGTTATAGAGACGGGTATGTCTTCTTTATCGTTTATTGACTATTTAAATTTAGAACAACGAAACACCAATTACTCTTTTTCGAATTTAAAAAAGCAAGATTATATTGTTTTTTTAGAACAGAACGGAGGCGGTGAGCCTATTTTATTTAATTTTCAAGAAGATAACAATAACCCCTCTATTTTTGCTGCATATGACGTTTTAGAACCGTTCAAAATCGCCGATAATTTTCTTCAATTTATACAAGCATTAACCGTAATTGTTGATATTGTCTATAACCAATATAATATTTATGAAATATATACAAATGATGATTGTGATGAAATAAAACCTGAATTTTTACCCAAAATAAAAATGACGCTTTCTCCGATTTTAGGTGAAAACATTGATCGTTTTATGCAATATTTTTATGGTTAATAAGTTTGCCTAAAATGCAATTATTAGTTAATTAAAAATTAATAATTTTTCAAATAGAGTGATGACTACCCCATTCAAAATAAGTGCAAAAATACAATACTTTGTTTTCAAAAATAGGTGAAAGAGTTAAGTGGAGTCTATTATTATCAACCCAAGCCACCATCTTTATTAAACTTAAGAATTTAAGTGGAAGAAGAAATTCAAGAGACTACAGGGATATTCAATAAAATGTACATAAATATAATGCCAAGATAGGTTGTCAATAATGAATAAAGAATGGAGCCCAATGTTTCAAATTGAGATAATGGATATTATTAATAGTTTACAACTTAACAAGTTACATGTTGGATCACCGGATTCTCTTATTGATGAAACATTGGGTGAACCAGAACTACCAAAAGCAAAACTAAATAAAAAATCTAAAATATACAACTATTTGTATGGTAATGTCAGCGTTTTATCTGAAAATAACATTGTAATAAATATAAGTATTGATATGCATGGTATTAGAAAAAAGATGGTGACGCTAGGTAGCGTAAATGACTGGACACTAGATAAATGGCTCGAACTATCTAAATTAAAAAAATGGAATATAAATAAATTTTGCGATGTTGTTAATCTTGAAGGAAAAGGCTTGATTATTTCTTTATCATTGGAAGGCAAATTAACGATGCTCACACTTAATTAAACAGTTTAAAAATAGATTATAAAGATCACAAAAATAGCATAAAATATATACCATGCCGATGGTTTGGTGGCAGCAAAAAATAACGTATCGTTAATAATGATTGGAGATAATAAATGAAAACTATTATGGGTATTGATGGATTATTAGTTCTTTATAAAGAGCGTCCAGAATTATTTGGTTTTTTATATACAAGTACTAAAAAAAGCTATGAAAAACAAAATATAAGAAATGGAACTTTTTATCTTCCTGAAAACGATGAAGAAGAAGAGGAACTGAGTGAGTTATGTGATGAATATCCTGATAAGTATCAAGATTGGATAGAATATCAAACTTTTTTAGATATTATTGAGTATAAATTAGACCATCATCCTAATGCTACAAAAGAGGATATATTAGATGCTCTTGTTTATTATCTTGAAAATGATGCTTTTTTAGATTAATAAAATGAAGGATGTCGTTGGACTTACCATTTTAAATACGTAACATTATTTACAATATTAAAGATTTTATTACTGAATTTATTCATTTAATAAGCTATCTTTTATTTATATGTTGACTTCAAGCATAAATAAATAGTTGTTACAAAGTGGTTTATTTATCAATATTATTTTGTTTATGAAAAAGCAAATCATATGGAAAAGTTTTTAACATTACTGAATAAGAAAAAAATAGAATTTGTTTTACAAGACAATAAAATAACTGTATTTCAAGATTTAAATTTAAGAAATAGTGGGATTTCAGTTTTACCAGACTATTTAACAGTGCATGGCAATCTAATTTTAACTTATACAAGAATTAGAGCATTACCAAAAAACTTTTTAGTTACTGGCGATTTAGATTTAAGTAATACAGAAATCAAAATATTACCAGAAGAACTACACGTAAAGGGTTGTGTTTATTTAACCAATACCGAACTCAGTGCATTACCCTCAAAATTTTTTACTGATGGAAGCCTAAATCTAGCAAATACAGAATTAACTACTTTACCAAAAAATTTAAATGTAAAAGGTGATTTAAATTTAACAATGACAAAAATCAAAGTATTGCCTGAAAAATTTTTTGTTGGAGGTAGTTTATATTTAGGTTTTACTGAATTAAAAACATTACCTGAAAACCTTTCTATTAAAGGCAATTTGGATTTGAAATTTTCAAATATCGAGACTTTACCTGAAAATCTATCCGTTGAGGGTAATTTAAATATTGAATCCACTAAAATTCGTGTATTACCTAAAAGTTTATATGTTAAATCAGGCATATATTTGGATGTAAATGAAATACAGAATGTTGTTTATTTTCAAATGTCTGAAGATAATCCTCAATTACTTTTTGTTTGTTGGGTTAACGGCGGAATTTCAATTCAAACTAAGGATTTTTGGGGTACAATGGCTCAGTTTGAACAAATGTTAGATAAAAATTATTCTGAAAAGAAAGCTGTAAAATATAAAGAAATTGCAAACAAATGCATGAAAGAATTAATGAATAAGTTAAACAATATATAGTTTTTATTAAATCAGTCTTATTTTAGAAATAAATACTAAAAAAAATTTCACAGCTATAGTAACCGTGCCGTCGACTTTAACCTTAAACAGCTAGACCCATTTGGGTTACTAACTGGGTTTAACCTCAATTAGTATCATCTTAACTTCATGATATGGATTGAACCATGTGTATTTAAACATTAAACGTAAGGATAGATAGTGATGAGTAACGTTTCAGTTGAAAAAATCATTGCGGCTATAGAGCAGGGTAAGGTTAGAGGTTTTGATGAAATAAAAGAGATAGACGGTGAGCGATTTTTTTTCAATATGCACTTAAAAAGGAAAATGGTTTATATAATGCCTATATTTTTTATATCATGGAAAAGAAAATGGAAATTATAGAAGATTATGGGGTAGAAGACATTAAGCAATTTACAAATATATCAGATGCACTAAATTATTTTAAATCATTGGATATAAATGTACAAAAATTCTCTGGTATAAAGGGTGTTTTACCAATTTGAATGATATCGAAATTAATATCTGATCTGTTTTTATTTATGGATGATATTTTTGGAGTTAAAATGTTTACATCAAAATACAGTGTTCCAAAAGATATTGATAAACGTATTACAAAGTTAAATTTAAATACAAAAATAAATCATGCCGATATCGAATTTCTAAAACAATATAATGTGATTATTTTAGATGATGAAGCTGAAATAGACTATTGTATTAATTGCGATGGCGAAGCGTTACCCTTAGAGGTTATTTTTGGTTTTTCAAAAGAAGATACAGAAGATTTACTGGCAATCAATGACAGCTATTTAGATCGCATTCCAGAAAATTATTTAGCGATAGCTAGCCTTAATTATGGTGACCTACTTTGTTTAAGCCCGAAGGGTAAAATTTATCACTGGGGTCACGAAGTTAATGATCTATATTTTGATATGAAAGGGGGGTATTTAGAACAAGATACAAACTTAAAATTGGTCGCCAACGACATTGATGCCTTATTAGCGATGATAACAAGAATAGAAGTCGAAGATGACTATGATCCAGATGAAGATGATTACAATAACCCGAATATTCCTTTTTCAGATGATAGCTTAGATTCTTTCATAAAATATCCTAAATCAATTTCAATAACGCCTGAAAACAGACGTGCTATTTATTTAAAAAAATGGAACTTTCTGAAAAAGGGCGTGAAGTTCTCGCTAAATTACGAGAGCAGGGTTTAATAAACTAAAAGATAAATTAAATCAAACAGAAGTAACTATTATGTCATCTAAAGGTGAAAAAGGACTTATGGAAATTGCTACGAACAGTGGTAAAGGCGTTAGGTTTGGAGGCTATATACGATGTCTAAAGAATTGAGAACCCAATTTGAAAAAGAATTACAAATTTTTTTAAAAGATAAATTAAAATCATATCTTTATATTAAAGTTAATAGGAATAAAATTATTTTAGACAATAAAAAAGGAAGCAAAGCAGTAATATTACTTACATACCAAAATGCCAGTCATACATATGTATTTTACATGAATGTATATTCAACTGAAATCACAAATTTTATTGATAGCATTCAACCTCCTTACTCTTCAAATTTCGATAATAAGGATATAGTTTATAATTCATATTATTTAAGTGAAAAAAAATCTGATCCAATTCTATTACCCATAACTGAGAAAGGAAAAGAATATACTTTTGATAGAATACTTAATATATTAAATACCATCTATCTTGAAAGAGCCTATAATCTTATCGAAGTAAATAAAAAATTGATTAAGGATATAATGTATAAACCACACGCATACGCTTATCCATTTTTAATTAGTCTATATGCTATACAAAAGAATAAAATCTCGTACCAAGATATTGATTTAGAATATTTATTGAGTGAGGAAATGCTAGGATATATCAATGATAAGGATTTAAAAATTGCATTTAATAAAGAAATAATTGATTATCCTTTATACAATATTCCTATGTTGCTTACTAAAAATAAAAGCAAAAAATGGCAAGATGATGTCATTGAAACTGCCACAGCTTTATTCGGTTTTTTAAAAAAACAAAAATTATTAATCGATGTTGAGCCCTTTGATGAGGAAGGAAAATTAAAAATCGATACCGTTATTAAAAGGGAAAATGTAACGCCAGAAGGTCTGGCATTATTTAATACAGCTGTAGAGGGATGGCTTAAATATTTAAATAGAAGTCAAGCTGCTAACAAATATGAAAATCTTAGTCGTCTTGGAAATGGCTTAGCTCAAATCAGAGAAAGTAAAAAATAATTAACTTTAAATAGGGTATTTTTATAGTCGGTATTAGATTGAGTCCGAACGGCTCATTTAGCATGCTTATTACATCAGTTTTCTGCCAGATCGGATTAGGCTTTTGGGTGGTGTTAACTTGTATCAGTATGTGCCTAAAGCAAGTATAAAAAATTTTATAAAAAGATATAATGAAAAACAGTATCAGGAAATCATTTTGAAAGTGCAAGAGTGTTATTAGTGAGAAATATTTGAACGTTAACAAGCACCCCTCCTAAAATCACCAATAATCCCCTTAAAGAATTAATAGCTAAAAATAAAAAATGTATCCTGAATTAAACAAGGTAAAACATAATAGTAAAAAAGGATGTTAAATGAAAATTTTAAAAAATGATGAATTAGTAGTTAATTCACTTTTATCTGAATTACTTGATGAAGGGCTTCAATATTATAAAGTAAACTTAAGTGACTCAAGTCAACCAATAAATGAAGCAGATCCTTTTTCAAGATTAAGAAGTATAGTCGTCGGATTATCAAACAAAGATCAAGAAACGATTTTTAATTTTTTACGCATAGTAATGGTAGACACAATGTCAACAATTTTTGGAACAATAGATGGCTCACATTTTCCTCCTAATATTAATGGTGATTTTGTCTTAACCTATAATGGCGAAGAAATACAAGGTACGTTGCAAGATGAATTAATTGAAAAAGCAGAAGAATTAGGTATATATGAGTAAGATTAAAAGCCTTATTGAGAAATTGCATAATGAAGCTGAAGATGAAGTATATTGGCTAGGTTCTTGTGATGAATCTCAAATTAAAATACTTGAAAATAAATTAAAATTGTCATTACCAGCCGAATTGAAAGAATTTATTTTATTAGTTGGTGGTGGCGGTATTGTAGAAGAAGAGATATCAGGCATAGTAAATAATGATGCATTAACAGAGTCTGAAGGTAGTATTTATTATGATACCTGTCAATGTCGAAATGAATACACGTTACCTATGAATCTAGCTGTTATCTATTTTAAGGATGACGAAGTATGTTGGTGTGTTGATTGTAGAAAAGATACTTTTGGACAAATTATTAATTATGATCTTTTTTCAAAAAAAATATTAAATGTTCTTGCTCCATCGTTTGAATCTTTTTTTGAAGAATATGTAAATTTACGGACGTAAATATTGAATGAAAATTTTTATAACTGACTAAAAATGATTCAGGAAATTCGTACCAATAGAAGCATGCCAGTTGATATTAGTGGTTATGACTGGTGTATTCAAAATAGAGAGTAAATCAAATAGACTAAATGGAAAAAAGTAATGACATCATTTATATGGGTTTTTCATGGACATGAAGCTGATTTTTGCTCAGGTGTGTATAGCGAGTTAGAACAGGCAGAAAACTTTATTAAAAAAAATCTTTTAAGTGGCGTTTTAACAAAAATGCCTCTAAATAAAAGTGTATATGAATGGGCAACAGAAAACGGTTTTTTTGAACCCAAAACGGATTATCAGCATAGCAGTAAATTTATTCAAAAATTTACCAGTGCTTATTTGGAACACCATCATTATCAAGATGGTGAGAGAATTGCATATTAAATTAATGGGTAGATTAAATAAAGCTACTCCAAAATCGCAAGTAATAAATATAATAGACAGTATGCATGATAAATATATGAAAACTTAAACTAATTGTCTATAAATAAGGAATATTAGTGATGAGTCATTTAAATTCGGATAAAGTTACTATTCACCTATGGATAGGTAATAATTTTTCTTCAGATGAAGAATACAAAAATTATTTTCGCCAGTTTGAAGGAATACAAAAAGATCCTTTAAATCCTAAACCAAGATGCCTGTTTTGTGCAGACACTGGAAATATTGCATACATGACAGAAAATCTAATCATTTTAGAAAAATTTTCTTCCCCTGAAAATATGGATTTTGTTATTAATAAAGTGGAAGTAAATGAAAATGAAAAGAAAAAAATAATACAAAAATGCAATGAATTAGGCATTAAATCGGCAAATGCAGTATTTTGGTATGTTAATAACGATCCAATATTGGAATTAGAGGTAAAAGAACCTTATAGAGAAAATTACAATGGATTAAAATACATAGGTGAATTTGAAGCTGACTCTAAATATCCTATCATTGAACAAGATGATCTTACAAAAAATTGGCATCTATGGATAGGTACGAATACTATGCCAACTAGAGAATATAATAAATATTTTAAATTGGACTATAAGTATGATATTGATAGTCCTAAATATATAGTTTGTGATTTTTGTAAAGATACGGGTAATGATTGGTATGATGAAGACTTTATCGGTTATCCTAAACCGTTAAAAAAAAGCGTCAAAATTGATAAACTGATTGATGAATTTGTTACATCAGATTTAGATTGCATACAACAAATTGAAACAAAATGCCATCAATTAGGTATAGAACAAGCTAATGCTGTAGTTTGGTATATAGCAGATGATGAATTAAGTGAATTCAATATCCAAAAACCTCTTAAAGAAAATTATAATGGACTAAAGTATATTGGGATTTTTAGATTTTAATTGGTTAATACTAAAACTATGTCATCAGCGGCAGAATCGAAAACTGCCGCAACTGACCTACTGGATAAAAGCGCAACGAAGACAGCAGTACCCGAAAACCAAAACGTGGTAGGCTTTAACCAACAACTTGATTTACACTGCCTCCAATACACCTACGACAGCAAACAAACTGCCAGTGGTACCCGTAGTATAGCTATGAAAAGTTAATATAGGAAAATTTGGCTCAACTAAACAAAAGCCTATAGGAATGACAACTGTAGATGGAAAAAATGGATCTCATATAATGTGTTTAGTGAAAAAGATAAAGGTGAACACTTTTTATTTGATGCTACTGAATCCGCAGTAATCAAACTTCAAAATCTATTTGTGCATCCATCTCAATCATGGAAAAATTTATGACACTTGATGATGAAATCAAAATACAACTCACTCAATTATTCGATCAACCAAAACTGATAGATAATTGGGGTGATATTGCAGATAAATTATCAGATTCTTTTGATTGGAAAGGAACAAAGATTGATTGGACAAAAACTATTAACTATAAAAGCAGTCAACTTTTTGGAAACTATTCTAACTGGTTATTCCTGATAAAAAATTTTTTATATAACAATGATATATTTGTTGAAATAAAAAAAAGTAGCGTAATTTATTATATCAATGATTCGTCTTTAAATTTTGCAGTGCAGTTAACAAATCAACAATTTGAGCGTTTTCTTGCATTTGCTATTGAAAATATTCCTCAACATCATTATTTTTTTGATTCATCCAATAAATGGTGTCTTGTTATAAGTTCGGAAGGGTATATTGATTTTGGACTAGCCCAGAAAAATTTATCATTATAAAAAATAGACTATATTTTAATACTCACCTTGATGGTATAAGGCCGGCGAGATATGCTGAAGTTATGGATTTAAATAAACACGCTAAGATAACATAGATTAAAGCAATCAACGTTAGAAAACTATACTAGAGCAGTATAGGAGATAATTTTTTATGAATCGTGTAAAGATTGTATGGCTTCCAGAGTCTAAAGGAGGCAGAAAAACAATTCCACCTGCGGGAAAATACTATGCCGTATCTTGTTTTAAAGAGGATAAAGAATGGCCGAATAATGCATGGAGCGTAGTATTTGAGATAGATGAGTGCGAAATTAAAAATAATGAGATATGCTCTTTAGGAGCGGTAAGATTTTTAATGGACACAGCACCAGAAAGCCGTTTGAAATCACAAAATAAATTCGAAATTTATGAGGGGCCCAAAAAAGTTGCATATGTCTATTTAATACACAATTAGTTTCAATTTATAGAAATATAAGCTATAAAATTAAACTCTTTATTAGTCTAGAATTGTAAAAGAGATTTGTTAATTTTAATTTAACTTTACATTTTGTTTCTATGACCTCACCGGCAGAATCGAAAATTGCCGCAATCACGCCGACAGGGAAACCCTGCAATACAATGCCGTAACCAACCGACTGGATAAAAGACACAAAGAGGACTTTAGTATCCAAAATCAAAACTTGTTACGCTTTAACCAACAGCTTGATTTACACTGCCTCCAATACACCTATGGAGCAAACAGCTCTCCCCACAGCAAACAGACTGCCAGCGGTACCCAGTACTATCGCTATGAGCCGAACACGCCTAACAAAAATACAACAGAACTTAAGCTCTCAAGCACAATATTTAGACAAATAAATTAGCTTACATTACAATACCTTAAGGTACTGCGACCCAGATATAGGTAGATTTACACAGCCGGACTCGATTGGGCTTTTGGATGGGTATAACTTGTGTCAGTATGCGCTTAATGGGGTGATGTGGATTGATACAGTCGGTTTAAAATGTATCCTAAAAAATTTATTGAATTATTTAACTCCCTCCCTATGAATATGTTGGAAAAAAATAAAATGTATGAATTGAATAAAATTCAAAATGCTATTAAAGAATGTATTAAATTGCAAGATAGTATGCTTGATAACATTTTTTTATTAGTAAATTCCCCTAAATCTGTAGAATTAATTAGAAAAGATTTAACAGGAGTAGTAAACCCTTTATTATTACATGTAATTAAGCAACTACCAGAAGAAATGAAGGTTAACTTATTGCCAAATATCATAGAAGTAATGAAAAATTTAGATGGAAATACCAAATTATGTCAAGATATTATCCTATCTATAGATAAAAATTGGTTAAAAAAAAATATTTGGTTATACACTAAAGATGCAATTGATGATCAAGATTATCAAAATATTGGAATATTTATCTATTTGTTTAAATCTATCAGTGAAGAATTATCTAATAAACTTGCTCTTTTGGCATTAAAGAGTGATGTTGAAGATGTTCGTGAAATAGGCGAAATGTATTTTGATAAAATGGCTGTGTATTGTGAAGATGATGGTATAGCTGTAGATATAATTTTAAGTTGTTTTGGATCACAAAAAATTTCAGTTGTTTATTTAGAGTCTGAAGAATGTGATGAAAAAATGAAAACAGATATAAATTTTATTATATCTCACCAAATTGAGCTTCTTCATTTAATTGAGCAGGCAACAGCTTCATACATTGATAAAGTTTACAAAAAAAAATTAGATAAACTGACATTAATAAAAATTTATCTATTTCCCGATGTTGAATATCAATATGGTTTTTTATTTGATTGGTTAGGAGATATAGAGCATGGAATAGGGGTTAAAATTAAAAATTTAAAAGTAGAAGATATAGGTGGAGCTGAAATAGCATTTCTCTAAAAATATAATATTTATCTGTATAATCAAACTAAGCTGATACTAGAACGACTACCCCGACCGACTGGTGAGTAAAAAAACAAAGCTTTAGCCTGATTAGAAAAAGGTTCTAAAACTCAGAAAGTTAATATAAAAAATTTGGTTCAACTAAAAAAAAGTTTGTAGGAATGACTACTACAGATAGAAAAATGCGATTTAGCATTAAGTACGATAATCAATGGAAAAGGGTTGGTTAACAGGCAAAAAAATCGATGAAATCAACAAAAAGCTGTTAGTTTATTAACAATATATTATTGGATAGAAAATGTTGAATAAAAATAAATTTTTTAAATGCGAAAAACAATTAACTAATGATAATTTAACCGAATGCGAAAATAAATTAGGTATCAAAATTCCTTCATCTTTAAAACAGCTTTATTTAACTTGCAATGGAGGGAATATTTACCAAAATGTTTGTATAATTGATCGTTTTCCATATAAATTTAAAATTTCAAAATTTCTTGCAATTAAATATAATCAAGCATTCAAAAATGACCCTGATTTCTTACTAGAAGGAATTGTATTAGAACATTGGAATGAAAATAAATTACCGAAAACTTTGCTACCTTTTGCACTGGATTACGGTGATGGATTTTTATGTATAAATATTGATACTGGTGCTATATATCAATACATTAGATTTGCTTGGGATACTACGCTTAGTAAAGAACAAAATTTTGAAAAAATAGTATTTATTTATTTGATTCATTGGGAAAATTCTTGGATTGTTTAACTGAAGATGAAGAAAACAAAGATTGCGTTATAGAATATGAAGATATTAAACCTCGTAAAAGCAACAAATTTTACGATTCTCAAAAATCAGTTAACATAAATGATATAAGTGAAATTGAAAATAGTTTAAAAATAAAAATTCCAGAACAATTAAAAGAATTTTTATTAAAACATAATGGTGGTATGCCTGAAAATAATACATGGTTCGATCCTAAACATGAATATGTCACAATCCATGAGTTGACTCAAATTAAACATTATAAAAAATTTAATAATGATAAAAACTATTTGATGGACACAATAGCTAAAAATTTATGGGATAGAAATTTATTGGCCAAAAATTTACTACCTTTTGCTAGGGATGCTGGTGGTAATTATTTTTGTATTAATATCAACAATGGAAAAATTTACTATTGCACTTTCGATACATGGTCTGACAATCTATCGGTATCTGATAATCAAAGTAAAAGTACACTTTTCCTGTGTAATAGCTTTAATGAATTTATGTCTAAATTAGTTTGTGAAGATGACTTATGAATTTTTTAATATAATTGTATTACTTTTTGTTTCATCTAATAGTTAACTTATATCGATAACAAAGCTTATACACAATACGAAGTTTTACATAGTCAGCTACAATAATTCAGCTATACTCGCAATAGCCAACCGCAAAGCAAACAGACTACCAGTGGTACCCAGCATTATCGCTATTATGCCGGAAACCACCTAACCAAAATACAATAGAACCTAAGATCTCAAGGGCAATATTTAGACAAATAAATTAGCCTACATTACAATATTTTAAGGTACAGCGACCTGATATAGGTAGATTTACGCAGTCGGATACGATAGGGCTCTTGGGTGGGTTTAATTTGTATCAGTATGCGCTAGTGGATTGATATGGATTGATCCATTAGGCTTTTGTTGTGGCCTAATGGTAAAGAAAATTAAGGATTTACTGGCATCACTATCAGAACTCTGGATATATGCAGCTGATTCCACCGATTTACATAATGCAATACGACATTCAGGTGGCATTTTAATAAGTAAAAGGTAATTTATAGTTATGATCATTTGTTCTAGAAAAACGGTAACATTACAAGATATCTCTGATTTTGAGAAAAAAATACAAAGTATTTTACCAAACGATTATAAAGATTTTTTGATAAAGTTTAATGGAGGAAGACCTTTCCCGGCTTCTTTTAAATTTTTTTCAGATAGAACTGACGCATCTTCTGTTGACCAATTTCTTAGCTTAGGAAATGAAAAAAATAGCAACCTTGAAAAGTATTATTTTAATTATAAAAATAGGATTCCATCAGGTTTTATTCCCATTGCCCATGATGCAGGAGGTAACCTTGTTATTATGAAACTAAAAAATGAAGAAAACCAGATCTATTTTTGGGATCATGAGCTTGAAGCTGATGAGGGAGAAAATCCTAATATGGAAAATGTCTATTTAGTTTGTAAATCATTTTCTGATTTTATAAACAACCTTTATGAAGAAGAAATTTAGATAATCCTAAAGGAAATGGTGGACGTTATCTTTGGCGAGTCAGCAAAGAAGACCGACGTGGAAGATTAAATGTATTAACAGGTAAAAAATTATATTAAATTTTATTATGGAGTACTTATACTATGCTGATTAAAGGTAACCTTTATCCAATAAACGATATTATTTCTTATATAAAAAACCCAACAGAAAGAAATGATAATTTTTGTATTTATGGCGAATTTGATGAAGATTTAAAGAGTAACAAAAGTTATTATATTGGTGGCTATCCAAATGTGGATGATGATGGAAAAGAAATCTATCCATCTTTTGTTTTAAAAAAGAAACTATACTTTCTTTATTCAGGAGAGCAATTTGCTGATGTAATCGATTCAGTGATGGAACAGAAACCTTCAGCTACAACAAAAAACTTTATAAAAGCCTTAAATTATTATTCTGAATATGATGATTTTTTAGATTTCTAAATATACCCGTTCATATTATCAATACTCATTGGATATGAAAACTTAAATGAATGAAATTCATAACAAGGATAAAAGGAAAATTGGATACAAAAGCAATTTAAAGAAGCTTTAAATAAACGTATAAAAACAAAAAGAATTGAACCACGTAGTGGAAAACTATTTTAAATAAAAATTCAAGTAAGTATTTTAAAGGATGTTGTTATGATTTATCAACTTATGATAGGTAATTATCCTGATCGTTATTGGTTCCAATATGACTCAACTGTC
>NZ_JAFNOQ010000038.1:0-536 GCF_026536145.1 Gilliamella sp. B3464
AGCATTTGTACTTCTGGTTTAACCATCCGCAGTTTATTGTTACCTGCCGATATTCCTGTCCGTTTTAATCGACAAACTGGTAAAGTCTATGTCTACGACCCACAATTGAATAAACATTATTTTTGGTTTCCATGGAAAGTCTTAATGCGAATGGCAACTCCCGATATTAAAGTATTTGAATGGGACAATTTAAGTGCTTTTTCACGGCGAAAAGGGGTTGTTAACGAATTATGGTTAGCCGCATGTAAGCCCGGCACTTATGAAGTGATTGATTACTTTCTTGTGTGTGATGCTCCCGCACTTTATGATGAATGGCTTTGGATTATGGAGTATATGGCGTTTGCACGTGAGCTAAGCTATAAAAGTGAAGTACAACCAACACATTGGTCGCATGATATTAATCTTCGTTTTGCTTCACCGATTATCTGGCCAGAAGGTGTTGATAAAGCATCGAAAGCCAGCTCGAAAGCAGAATTGGCCGAAATTGAAAAACAGTATGACTTAGTGGGCAAAATGTATCCACCCTACAATATTGA
>NZ_JAFNOQ010000039.1:0-517 GCF_026536145.1 Gilliamella sp. B3464
CGCTTAACAATGCGGGTATTTCGCCATGCCGTTAAAATATCTTTCGTCTCTTTCATTGTGACCTCTTCTTTATTCCACTATTTTTATGCTGTTATTGGATTCAAAATATTAATGAGTAACTTGTTTTTATTCTTCATACTGAGTTAAAACAAACTAATGAGTCTAAAATTATCAGGGCCATGCGTTGCACTATCCTGACAACTACTTATTAATAATTAATAATTAATTATTAATTAGAAAAAACATCGGAACTAAACAAGTTCATGCCCTTCTTATAAACCTTCGCAGTGTAGTGAGCTTAGGGCTACGTGCGTGATAACTCAGTAAAGAGTAAAACATCACTAAGACAAACCGCTAACGCCCCAGATAATCAAATGCATTACACTACCCATTAGATTAAAATCATCAAAAGCACTGGGTTGACTGGGTACCTTATCGTTAAAGTTATTATTATTATTTAATTTGATTTTGATAATTTTAATTATTAATAATGATAACCTATATTATCATTTAAAGC
>NZ_JAFNOQ010000040.1:0-507 GCF_026536145.1 Gilliamella sp. B3464
TCACATAACAAAAAAGCCCGTCTATTGCTAGCGGGCTTTTTTATGCGTTTAAATTTTGATTATGGACTAATTATATATGCTTATTTGCGCAATGTCAAGCATTTTCACTGCAATGTTTAACATTTTTACTACTTTTATTGAAAAATGGATAAATATTTCCACCCACAAAACTTTGTGCCTGATTCAAAATATTGATAATGTCGTGAGGCCTTTTACCTATCGCTTTCGCTTGTGCATTACAAGACACATTCTTTAAGTAATACGCCACTAACACCGTCCATTGCACCGGATTATATTCTTTCAAACTCAAAACAGCATTATCAACAACCTCTGCTTCTTGCTCTGTCAAATATTGGCGATAATCAAAATCTCGAGCCGCTCCAGCAACAACCGATGATTGTGATGGATATTCTGTTCCTATACGCTTAACAATGCGGGTATTTCGCCATGCCGTTAAAATATCTTTCGTCTCTTTCATTGTGACCTCTTCTTTATTCCACTATTTTT
>NZ_JAFNOQ010000005.1:0-264437 GCF_026536145.1 Gilliamella sp. B3464
CTATTCTGGTTATAAAGTATTAAATTTTCTTCGTTTAATATCCTGTATTGATATGAATAAATCTGAATATGTACCAATATTAGATGATTATCCAGATGGACCCAAAAAATTTTATAAAATGGTCTTAAAAGAAAATATAAATGAGCAATTTTGTATGGCAAGATGTGAAGAATCTATAGGGCGAATTATGATGTCAGAGTCGTTACGACAGTTTTTTATAAAAAATAAAGTAAAAGGAATAAATTTATCCAAACAGTATATTGATAATGACTTCATATTTTCGTACTGATATAGACATATTCACGTAGCCTGACCCGATAGTTAACTGTTAGTGAAATAAAATAATGAACGAAATTGATTATACTTTACATAATTTACCAATGTTGCTTACTAGAAATAAAAACAAATGGTGGCAAGATAGCGTTATGCAAAGCTCAACAGCTTTATTTGGTTTTTTAAAAAACATGAATTATTGATCGATGTTGAACCGTTTGATGAAGAGGGTAATTTAAAAACTGATACGGTTCTTAAAAAATCAAACCTTACACCAGAAGGTCAGGAGTTATTTGATATTGCTGTTGATGGATGGTTTGATTATTTAGCTAGAAGTACAGTTACAACCAAATATCAAAATCTTAGTCGGCTTGAAAAAGCTTTAGCTAAAATTCGAGAAAGTAAAAATAATGAAGTAAGATAAACATCTCACAATAGATAATAATTAAAATATGAGGTATTTATGGCTTTGGATTTTATAGCATCAAGTAATCAAAAAGAAATAGATGAAAATTCACCGATATTTTCACTTGAAAAATTTGATTACGATGAATTATTCAATAAAGCAAAACCAATAAATCAGTATTCAATAATAAAAAAACTTGATGATTATTATGCTGATACAATTATTCTATATGGGGAAATTCAGCCGTTAATAAAAGAACTTGAAAATCTTATTAAAATAAAAAAATTCCAACCGCAATCAATTATTGATTTTATTAATTTTTTAAAAGAATCTTTTAATGATGGATTAAATATATATATCAATAGTGACTAAAGGGATTGAGTGGTAGACTTTATTTTATCTGTGCTGTGATCTTAATATTGACCGATTTAATGAGTAACACTATACGGCATCGATTGAACGGCAAAAATTACATGTATCACACCGTGTCGTTGTTTTGTATGATACCTGATGGATTAAAGCGCTAAAAAATGGATGTCAAATATGAGTATGGTAGATTTAGATATCGTAGATGTTATAAAAAAGGTGGTTTTTAGCGTGTTTTTCAACTCCAGAAAATAGACATTTATTAATGATTGTCAATTAAGTGTGATGAAATCAGCTTTTTTGTATACGGCAACTTTAAATCTTTTTAATATAGAAATATGCATTCCCAAAAAACAGCGAAATGGGTATGAAACAATCGATAATAAATTGTCCAAAAACATCAATTATATAAACTATATCAATTTAAGTGATTATCACGGGATAATGAAAACAACATTTAATGATCTATTACAATCTAATACGATCTTACTGTTACCAGAATATACAATAAAACAAGAAACGGATATTGAACAAATTGAAATAGAATTTAATAGCGGCACTACTATCATTTATCAAAATAGCAATTTGCCTCCTGCAATTATATCGAATAAATTAAAAAATCTCATTTTAGAATAAACGACAAGCTTACTGGGTAGCCCACAATACCATGCCACATCAACCTACAGGATAGCGAGTTTAGACCGATCGAGTATTGAGGATGTAGTGAGTTATGCCAAACAGCAATTAGATAGCGTGACACAAGAGTGAATAAAACTTAAGCCATTATTTACCTTACTTAGCATATAAAACGCCACCAGCTTTTTCACTGAATCTCCCATTAAAAAAATTTAATTGTGCTGAATATATATTGTTGTTTAAATGGAAAATAGCACTTAAAATCAAAACAGTGATAAATCGAAAGGATGATGTAATGAAAATTGATTTTTTATTCTTGTGGGCTGAAGTTGGCGTTTGTTACGAGATTACTAATACGGTTTTAAATCCGTGGAGATCAAATCTCAATAAATTAAACAAAACACTTCCACATTATGACAAATTGTTTAAAACAACAGATTATGAATTAGTATTTACCATATCTGCTACACAAGAACACAAAAATTTAGTCTACGGTCCTACAACATCGTCAAAAAACAAAGTGGTTTATTTCACAATTTTTATACCTTATAAAACGTTTAGTTGTTATAAGCAACAAATGTTCTATGTTCTTGATACCATCGCAGAGGGAATTATTTTTGTATTTAATAAATATAAAGTGGATCCTTCAGGAATAAAAGATGTGTTTGAAACATTAAAAACATTGATTGCCAAAGATCCGGAAAGATATCAAAAATGGCTAAAAGATCTAGAGGACTGAAAATTTTAAAAATTTACAGCGCTTAAGGCGTTATTGCCTTAGATAGATTGCAAAAGTAGCTAACCATTTGATAAAAGTTCTTATCGAAAAACACAAAACTAATGCACAAAACAATACGAATATTGAAAGTGCTGTTTGGAAAAATATAAATAATGGTAAATTTAAGGAATATCCATGAAGCGTGAACCACTTTATCACCTGTATTATTCAGGAATAGACACTGTCGATATCGTTCCCGAATGGGAGCATAAAAACAGAGAGCAATTTTGTCATTATTGCCATAGACTAAAACTACCTCACGGTGGTATGGATGTGATTACGGATGGCAAAATTAGAAAAAACCTAGATATGCCCATGGTAGGCGATCTTATGATACCTAGTATTATGTCGCTGCGCTTATTGAATTTGCTGGGTGAAGAGGCTGAAAAACATTTAAATATAGGTTTTATTTATAATAAAGTGGAAAGTGAAAAGCATAAACAGCCATTTATGACTTTTATTAGTAAATATGATTACGTTGTACTGAGAGGTGAAACGCCAAATATTTTTGATGGACAGCCTGTTCCTGAGAATGATCGTCTAGTTGTCTGTCCTGAATGCCATTTCCACTCAAGAAGAGAAAGAGCGCCAAGGTTTTTACTTGAGAGCGAATATCCAAAATATCCAATATGCTGTACGGAATTGGGTTTACTAATATATGAAAGTATTTATGAAAGGCTGAAAACTATCAAATTAGTTGGGGTATGTGTAGAAAAAGTCAGGGTTAAATAGCAAGATACGTATTCTATTGAAAACAGAATAGCATGCCGGAAAGATCTGATCATGGAACTAATATTGAAAGTGCTGTTAGGGAGAATATAGATAATAATAGATATGAGAAAATTAAATGAAGCGTGAACAACTTTATCACCTGTATTGTTCAGGAATGGTTACTGTCGATCTCATTCCCGAATGGGAACATAAAAACAGAGAGCAATTTTGTCATTATTGCCATACACTAAAACTACCTCACGGTGGTATGGATGTGATTACGGATGGGAAAATCAGGAAAAACCTAGATATGGCTAATACAGGCTATTTTCTGATACCTAGTAGTATGTCGCTGCGCTTATTGAATTTGCTGGGTGAAGAGGCTGAAAAACATTTAAATATAGGTTTTATTTATAATAAAGTGGAAAGTGAAAAGCATAAACAGCCATTTATGACTTTTATTAGTAAATATGATTACGTTGTACTGAGAGGTGAAACGCCAAATATTTTTGATGGACAGCCTGTTCCTGAGAATGATCGTCTAGTTGTCTGTCCTGAATGCCATTTCCACTCAAGAAGAGAAAGAGCGCCAAGGTTTTTACTTGAGAGCGAATATCCAAAATATCCAATATGCTGTACGGAATTGGGTTTACTAATATATGAAAGT
This sequence comes from Gilliamella sp. B3464, assembly GCF_026536145.1. Lineage (NCBI taxonomy): Bacteria > Pseudomonadati > Pseudomonadota > Gammaproteobacteria > Orbales > Orbaceae > Gilliamella > Gilliamella sp. B3464. The sequence continues at coordinate 3,838 of NZ_JAFNOQ010000005.1, forward strand.
ATTTATGAAAGGCTGAAAACTATCAAATTAGTTGGGGTATGTGTAGAAAAAGTCAGGGTTAAATAGCAAGATACGTATTCTATTGAAAACAGAATAGCATGCCGGAAAGATCTGATCATGGAACTAATATTGAAAGTGCTGTTAGGGAGAATATAGATAATAATAGATATGAGAAAATTAAATGAAGCGTGAACAACTTTATCACCTGTATTGTTCAGGAATGGTTACTGTCGATCTCATTCCCGAATGGGAACATAAAAACAGAGAGCAATTTTGTCATTATTGCCATACACTAAAACTACCTCACGGTGGTATGGATGTGATTACGGATGGGAAAATCAGGAAAAACCTAGATATGGCTAATACAGGCTATTTTCTGATACCTAGTAGTATGTCGCTGCGCTTATTGAATTTGCTGGGTGAAGAGGCTGAAAAACATTTAAATATAGGTTCTATTTATAATAAAGTGGAAAGTGAAAAGCATAAACAGCCATTTATAACTTTTATTAGTAAATATGATTACGTTGTACTGAGAGGTGAAAAACCATATCTTTTTGATGGACAACCTATTCCTGAGAATGGGCGTCTAGTTGTCTGCCCTGAATGCCATTTTCACTCAAGAAGAGAAAGAGCGCCGTGGTTTTTACTTGAGAGCGAATATCCACCATATCCAATATGCTGTACGGACTTGGGTTTACTTTTATATGAAAGTATTTATGAAAGGCTGAAAACTATCAAATTAGTTGGGGTATGTGTAGAGAAAGTCAAGATTAAATAGCAAGATACTTATGCTATTGAAAATATAATAGCATGCCGAAAAGATTTTCCCAATCTTTTCGGCTATCATATCCGACATTCTTACCGACCGCCGTTACCAGTACGACAATCTGGACAGACTGGTGAGTAAAAAAACACCCGTCAGGGACAGACCGATTACCATTATGACGTCACCGGCCGAATCGAAAGCTGCCGCAACTAACCTGCTGGATAAAAGACGCAACGAAGACAGCAACAGCGACAACCAAAACCTGGTTCGCTTTAACCAACTACTCCACTTCCGTGACCTGCAATACACCTACGACGCAAACAGATATCCCCACAACAAACACAGACAAGCATTATCATTATGAACAAAACACCACCTAACAGAAATACAGCAGAATCCTAAGCTATCAAGAGCAATATTTAGACAAACAAACCGGCTTACATTACAATACTTTTAAGAAGAATTGGTTTACGTCGTGGAAAAACTATTTTAAATAAAAATTCAATTAGGCCGTCTAATGGATGTTGATATGATTTATGAACTTATGATAAGTAATTATCCTAATAGTTATTGGTTCCAATATGACTCAACTGTAGTTGCCAGTTACGAATTTATAGAATTCAAGGAGATTCAATTAAATAAACCATTAGTTTTTAAATTAGAAAATAAAGTCAGTGAAAAACGTTTACTCTCTTATGATATTTATTTCAGTGATGGTCCTGTTTTTATCTCGCCTAGACTTGCCAATTTACTTTCAAACAATCAAGATTTTTTACATGATGTCCAGCTAATAGAGGCAACTATAATTGTTAATGGTTGCAGCTATTCTGGTTATAAGGCATTAAATATTCTGCGTTTAATATCCTGTATTGATATGAATAAATCTGAATATATACCATTATTAGAGAGTTTGCCTGATGGACCAAAAGAATTTTATAAAATGGTCTTTAAAGAAAATATAAATGAGCAATTTTGTATGGCAAGGTGTGAAGAATCTGAAGGGCGAATTGTGATTTCAGAGTCATTACGACAGTTTTTTATTAAAAATAAAGTAAAAGGAATAGATTGATCCATATAATTCAATTTAGTAAACCTGGCTATTAACAATAGTCAGGCAAGACATCTGATAAACAAAACGCTATCTGTGGGACGGGCTAAGCATAATTCAGGAAACCCGTACTGACAGAAGCAAAAGCGCCTATATCTACACTGATGAAAGCGGCTATGAACCCTTAGCTAGAGTAGAGACCACCGGTACGGAACAGAAAGTGCTGTACTACCACACCGATGTCAACGGTGCTCCGGAAGAACTTACTGATGAAGGCGGTCACATTGTATGGACGTGTAGCTATTAGCTATGGGGCAAACCGATACAGGAAATCGAACACAGCCAGATACAACAGAACCTAAGGTATCAGGGACAGTATTTCGACAGAGAAACAGGCTTACATTACAATACTTTTAGGTACTATGACCATGATATAGGCAGATTCACGCAGCTGGACCCGATTGGGCTATCGAGTGGGTTTAATCTGTATCAGTATGCGCCTAATGGGTTGACTTGGATCGATCCTTGGGGGTTAACATCGACAGATGAACCTGGATATTTTGTTTATGCATTATATGACCAAGGGGCTAGAGAACCTTGCTATATTGACATTACCAATGACATTGACATTGACAGAAGAACGATTGAACATCGAGAAACTGGAAGATTATCTGCATCTGGATGAATGGAAGTATTAGAAAAAATATTATATATGGGCACGCAAGAGGTTATGAACAATAGTATATTGAAACGTATGGAACGAAAACTGGTAAAATAGAAGAAAAAATGTCTTCTACAAATAGAGGAAATAAATATAATTCCTTTAACTATCAGCATAATGATGACAGAGCTAAAATATTTAAATAAGCCTATAACATTAAAAAAGCGAGTGATGTAAAGAAGGGTAAGTCAGGGAAAGGAAAGTGCTAATGAATGATTTTAAAATATGGGGTTGGGATAAAAAACCTCGTACAATGTTACGCTACATTAAAGCAGGAGACATATTCTGTTTTAAATTAGATAATCAAAATTATTGTTTTGGAAGAATTGTTATTAAATTTATAGTTGGCCATATTGCTGAGATTTTTGATATTATTTCCAATTCTCCAGATTTATCAGAAGCAAAAATTAGAAATGCTCACCGAATGATTGATCCGGTAATATTAGATAGCTATTTACTATTTGATAGAAAATTTGAAGGTGATTGGAGAATAATTGGGCATCAACAAAACTACTCACCCAGTAATATGCAAAATGTATATTTTACATATGGGATAGAGCCTTGGTTTAAAAAAGTAGACATATGGCAAAATGAAACATTGATATCTGAAAAAGAAGCTGAATCTTTGCCTCGCGTATCGCCACTCAATGATTATCATATTAAACAATTAATGAAAAATTTTAATATTAAGCTGAATATACATTAAGTTTTCTTTATGGCATCTATTTTTATTATGGATATCAATTTAGTTATCTAATGAATTAAAATAATCATTTGATATCAACTTAATTTGCATTGAAAAATAATTACTATACTAATAACTAATACTAAACATGAATATTATCTTTTTTTCATAATAAAATTGTATGTGTTTTTTAATAAATACTTAAAAAATTGGTCGAAAGAAATGTTAATCAAAAAACAACGCAGTCAAGAAAATACAGTATTCGGCGTCTATATAAAAGATGGGTTGTATTCATTAGCGCAATCCAGAAAAAACCATTGGATGGAGTTTTTTAATATATTTAATGATAAAGATGAATGGGATGGGGTAGACCTGAATAAGGTTAATATTTTATTTACCTATTCAGTAGCTGCACACACTTAAAGAGTTATTCGTTTCTATACAAGATGAACATGTACGAAAAAATGTACGCCCACAGCAGCCTAAAATTATCACTTATACAGGTCCATTAGCTGAAAAAATAGGTCTGGTGTAAATTGATGATAGATATACTTTTGTAGATCAAAAAGTTTTGATTCCACAGCTAACCGTAAAAGATCACTTAGATATTATTCATACAAAAGAGAATGTGGGAATGCATGGAGGTTCTAAAGATATCCAAATACATCTACTTAAATTCTATGAAAATGGCATTAATTGGGATGAATCTCAAAGTTTTTTTCCTCTGATGTAACACCGCCAGCACCTATCCAAAAACCTTTAACTAAAGAAGAATATTTACACTAGTATAAAGACTCGAGCGCAAGACCTTTATTAAGGTTTGGATGGAACAAGTTATAACTATAGTCTACTAAATAGGAAAAGAACGAGGTTGCCAGGATAAAGTTTGAAGGGCTAATCTGTTTTCAATTTATCATCTTTTCAAATTACCATTACATTGACCGTAGCCGAAGCCAACACATCATTTCAGCTACCGTTTTAAGGATATGCTTTTAAGTGAAACCAACGCTTAAGGCACACGCAGCCATCGATACAATTAACTAAGCAAACAAATTACCACCACCTTTATACACCTACGACGAAAACGGGATGCGCCCACAGCAAACAGACCGCCATCAGTACCTATTATTACCACTACGATGCCGTACGTCGCCTAATTGAAGTTCGTATCAACAAACACCAAATAAGACCGTGCGAACAAAGCCTACAACTGCCTTCAGGTCTTGTAATTATAGGATCATGTTAGTTTTTTATTGAAGAATTGTGTTATGCAATAGGATTATGTATAAAATGAGTTATTATAGATAAAAAGTTATAACTATCTAAAATTTTACTTAAACCAAAAACAGTGATAAACCGAAAGGCCATGTAATGAAAATTAATTTTCCATTTTTGTGGGCTGAAGTTGGCGTTTATTATGAAATTAGAAATACGGTTTTTAATCCGTTGATAGAAAATCTTAATAAATTAAACAAAACGCTTCCATATTATGACAAATTATTTAAAACAACAGATTATGATTTATTCTTTACTATCTCTGCCACACTAGAAAACAAAGATTTAGTTTACGGCCCGTTAGCCTCGTCAAAACGAAAAGTGGTTAATTTCTCAATTTTTATACCTTATAAAACGTTTAATTGCTACACACAACAAATGTTTTATATGCTTGATACCATAGAAGAGGGAATTATTTTTGTATTTAATAAATATAAAGTGGATCCTTCAGGGATAAACGAAGTGTTTGAAAAATTAAAAACATTGATTGCCAAAGATCCAGAAAAATATCAAAAATGGTTAAAAGATATTGATGCAAAAGATATAGATGAATGGTGACACTAGAATGAATAGAACTTAAGGCATTATTTACCTTACTTAGCATATAAAACGCCACCAGCTGTTTAACCGAAATCTGCATTGAAAAAATTAAACTAACCGAACGCCTATGATGCCTTAGACCCACGTATCACAAAACACCATCGGGTATTAAATAAAAATTAACACTTTATTTTATTTAAAATTTATAGCGCTAAGTCTAAAATAGTTAAACGACAAAATGTTTTTTTAAGACGATACATAGAAAACATTTTACTGAGATGAAAAAATAAACTCCAAAGCGATTGTAACAAAAATTTACTATTGTGAGTGAGTTTGAGGGGAAAATATGGAATGGACTGGTAATATGTATGGATTTTATACCGATAAATCCGTCGATGATGTATGGTTTTCATTAATTAAAAAATTATCATCTATTAATTATAAATATGAACAAAGTAGTTTTAGAGATGAAGAGTTTCTATTTTGTTATAAAAACGATGAAATGCGAGATTATCATGATAATCATGGTTACAATTTAGATTTACAAGGGGAAGGTTGTTTTTTAATTGAAGCAAAAAGCACACAGTTAAATGGAATAGCAACTTTATTTGAATTCGATAATGCTTCTGATTTTGAACCCTATGATATAAATTTGCAGTTTAACCAGGTCTTTTATTATGTACTTGTGTTACCTGATCTCATTGAGAATTCAAAATTTTGTCATGACATACATAGTTTGTTTATTAAGATTCTTCATGAGAAAAATGACAACATTAGGTAAATATCTACTTTCAAAGTTGTTATTGTTGAAATTGCATTAATCTGAAACAAGATATTTTATGAAATATCAGAGGACGCTATTCGATAGAGATGCATTAAACATACTTCATCTGAATGGTTTAAAACAATAGTCACCAAAGCTTTTTTTACAAGCTTTAAAAAAAGGCTAAAAATATTTTGATGATATGCTAACTTTAATACTAACAATTTTGTTTTTGAATTATACCCTATTCGTTGAATGGAGAATTTTAGATGGAAAAAAGAGTTATTGAAATGTTGAATATTCTTGAGCAAGAGATGAATATTAAATTTCCGAATTTGTATGTGAAATTTTTATCCGAAGAGGTTCAAGATAAAGAGCCATATGAATTAATCAATGAAAGGGAAGAGTACATATACATCTATAATATAAATAATATTAAAGAGAGAAATAGTACCTATAATATACAAGACGTTGAGCCTAATTATTTTTTAATCGGTCAAGATGGTGATATAGGCTATTTTGTATCTGTAAAAAAAGATAATGAATCTAATTATATATATAGTTTGGATTTGGGGGCGTTAGGCTGCCTTGACATGGATAAAGAAGCAACTGATATTTATCACTTAGGAAAATATGTTAAATGATGTATCTGAAAACACTATTAAAATGAATTGCTTCGTTTTCTTATACCATTAAGCTGATGATAGTTGAATATAAAATAGTGGATTGATTGGAGCAATAACTCGGTATAATGCTTTGAATATTTGCTCATGAATAATAAAAAAGAAAAATGCCCAAAGTGGTCCTAATTTTTGCGAAATATAGTCGTAAAGCTTAACTAACATAATATTATTAACTGTAGCGTATCAAAAGTTGGATAAAGAAAATAATGAATAAACCAGATCCTATTTTATATGATTTGCCCATGTTGATAGCTAAAAATAAAACAAATCTTTGGCAAGAGCATAGCACTAAAACTTCAACAGCTTTAATGCGTTTTTTAAAAAAACATGATTTATTGATTGGTGTTGAACCGTTTGATGAACAAGGAAAATTAAAAACTAATACAATAATTAAAAAGTCAAACCTGACGCCTGATGGCTTAGAATTATTTAAAACAGCAGTAGATGATTGGTTAGCGTCAGTAGACAAAACAACTGCTGCTAATAAATATCAAAATGTTAGTCGTCTTGAACAAGGTTTGGCAAAAATTAGGGAAAATAAAAACAAAGAAGTCGATTTTATCGTATACGATGTTGCTGTGTCACTGGCTACTAATAAAATCAATCAGTTACCTGAGCCTATCATACAGTCTTCAATTGCTTTATTGGTTTTTTTAAAACAACATCAATTATTGATCGGTATTGAACCATTTGATAAACAAGGAAATTTGAAGACTGATACGGTGATTAAAAAGTCAAACCTGACGCCAGATGGCTTAGAATTATTTAAAACAGCAGTAGATGATTGGTTAGCGTCAGTAGACAAAACAACTGCTACTAATAAATATCAAAACGTTAGTCGACTTGAACAAGCTTTAGCACAAATTAGAGAAAGTGATTAAGTTAATTCGTATTGAAATGAAGCGTTGTTTCTGATTTTTGTTGATTCATTTTTAGACGTTTATCGAGAAATGAATTAGCATTGGGTTATTGTTGTTAAATAAGCTGCCATAAAATAGATCGCCTTAGGATCAATCATTCAAAGTTTAAAGAAATGGAAAAAATATATATATTTGTTAGTTAAGGAATAATATGGAAAAAAATGTACAGCAGGCTGTATCAGTGTTAAAAAATTTCATTACGGATATGAATAAGTGGGAAGGATATTGTGAACCACTTTGCGAGCTAATTGAAAATGGTGAGGATGACGAGCCTTTAAAAGATAAGATGAGAAGTGAGTTAAATACTATATTCAATCAGTATTGTACTATTAAAGAAAGAAAGTACGGTCGCCAAGTTTCATTAGACTGTGGATATCCACCAGAGTATTCACCCGATGAAGAAATACTAAAAACTGAACAATTATCAGAAAACAAACTACTCATTTATACGCAACAACATACAGAATTTAAAAGTCAGTTTCGTTATTCCTTAATATATACTCATAAACAATGGCGAATTGATAAAAAAGAAATATTTGATAAGTCTGACAATAAATGGGAAAAATTTTCATTATAAAAAGGGATAACGGCTTGTAACATCGCTTTAACTTGATAAATGTCGTTATTCGATTGCTAAGCTGTATGCCTGAAATTATAGATATCACTACCAGCCAATATAAGCTCAATAAACGAAATGAATTTATTTCATTTGATGAGTTGTTATCTCTATTTACCTTTTTTTAGATACGTTAAATAAAAGCTAAAAGCCTATAGCGTATTATAAAATGAATTAAGTCGTCTTTATTACATAACAGAATAAAGACAATGAAATGGCATTTACACTTAAAATTATATTGAATAATTTTGCCTACTTTTCGATTGATGCTTATAGCATTATGCCAATGTAGCAATAAGACTTAAATTTTTAACTTACTTAAATATAAGCTATTAAATTTAATTAAATCAATGTAATGCAAAGTATTGTTGAACAACATACTGTTAAATTAAATGTTATATTGTTAACACCATATAATGTTATAATTTAATAAGTTCCAATTAATTTTAAAGAAGTTATGACAAAGTAAAAAAAATGATAACTAAAGCGATACCAATCAAATACGGCATTATTTATGCTCGAAACGCATTAATTCTAAAAAAGGTTAACTTGGATTGCTACCCGTTTACATTGATTGTTGAAACGTCACTATCGCTAGCTAATTGTCAGCCCGAAGTGTTGAACGTGCCTGATGTATGGGTAAAATTTATTTTTACTGATATTGATAACTTATCTATTTCTCAATTAGATAATTATCCTAATCAAAGATATTTAACCTCAAGTTTTGATCTTGTTGAACAAGTTCATCACAAAGGTAAAAAACGCATAATACTCAGCACGTACGATCATATTTTTGATATTGTTGGTCGTTATCGTATTGAATACTAAGCATAATCAAACGTTGCGTATTGATTAAAAATAATCGGTTTAACATGACTAAAAAATAAACTGGCAATGTTAGATAAAAGTTGTATTAATGAGCACTATAATATAGCTCGTTACTTGGTGTTAAAAATATTGCAATTAGCTTGTATTCTTACATTTATGAAAGTAAGATCACCTTCAATAATGTTTTATTCTTTTAGAAAAGTATTATCCCTACATGTATTTAACACTTAAATATGTAAGTCACAACTATTCACGGTTTGTGTGTTGGGTCTTCAGTGATGAAAATTCAATCCATTCTTGATGAACCACAATATCCAGTTGCAAAACTTAATTAAAAAATCCAAAGTTTACTGTTATCTATATGGCAATATCAACATTTATTCAGCTAATGATGTTGTCGAAGTAATCAATATTGATTTTCACGGTAATCAAGAGCTTCCCGTAATATTGGGCAAACTCGACAATTATTGGCGACTTGCAAAATGGTTATCATGGGCTGAACGTAGCGCTTGGCAAGTTGAACAGGGTAATGAACGGGTCAATTTATCTAGCAATAATTTCACCATTCAATTATTTCCAAGTTGCAAGTTAGCGTTAGTTTCACTCTACTCATCTTAAATTAGTTTGTAAATTGTAAATAGAGTAAAATCATCCCAACTTCAGAATATTTACTATAAACTTTTAACTAATCTTACTATATGTTTAAAACTTAGAAAAGTCATGAATTTATTGGTAAATTAGTGTGATAAAATACATTGAGTACCCCATCGATTTAATCATCAATTGTGAAGTAATTTAAAATATGGATATTTATAATAAAAAACTACCAACAATCAGGCAATTGCAATATTTTATTGCGATTTGTGAAATGCATAGTTTTCGTGCTGCAGCAGATAAACTGGGTGTAAGTCAACCGCCATTATCCGTGCAAATAAAAGAACTAGAAGATAAATTGCAAGTGAGCTTATTTTTAAGAAATTCTCACAACATGGTATTAACTAAAGAAGGTGAAAAATTTAAAAGCCAAGCATTGGAGGTATTAAACAGTTTATGTCAATCAGTGGATAATATTAAATCTTGTCAAGGCAATCAAGTCATGTTAGGTATGACGAAAACACTGTGTTTTGATTTTATACCTTTTTTCAAAAGGTTTTTAGCAAATTTCAATGATAATATAAAACTTTATCAACATGACTACACGTCTAAAGAGCTGTTATTAGAACTTCAAAAAGGCAATTTGGATTTTGCTGTTGTATCTGATTTTGCTTCAAGAAACCAACAAGAAAATTCGATGCTAATTTATCAGGAGCCGCTTATTTTGGTTCTTCCAGAAAGCCATCCTTGTAGCCAACAAGATTATGTTGATCTTAATGATGTCACTGATTTACCGTTATTTTGGTTTAAAGCCCATTTAAATAAGACTTTTTATGCACAGTGCGAGTCTGTATTTAAAACGTTAAATCATCCATTGGTTCGTCGAGCTGAACGACCAGACACGCTGTCTATGTTATTGGATATTGCATTAGGGAGAGGTATGATGCTATTACCTCAGTCGATGACACAGGCCAACATTGATGGGGTAGTGTATAAAAAATTGATTAGTACCCAAACCAGTAAATTATATATCGATATTTATCTTGTTTGGCGAAATAATTTACACGCTAACTTGATTTATGAACAAATTATCAATTATTTCTAATCGTTATAAGTAGTTACTTAAGGGGTATTTGACTAATTGTGATGTAAAAAGAGTGACGATAGCGTTACCAAGTGGTTTGCATGATTAAATATCGTATTCATGGCTACTGTCGTTTTTACTCTAGACCAACTCTATAACCATTAAACGTTTAAAAATAGCATTGCGATAGATTGTAAACACTTGATATTATCGTATTAAAAAATTAGAAAGATTTTTACATACTAATGATAGTATGACTAAAAGTTCGGACCTGATTTTGTTTAAAAAGGTCCGAAATGACATTGATTGAAATGATACCCTTAAAAAATTCTATCTTTGCCGATAATTAATCAAGCGTGTTTATTATGGGTTGATGTTAGTTAATTGATAAACCGATTCATCACCCCAAGTACCGATATACAATTGGTTTTTGTACAGACTTAACGCTACAGCACCAGACAATGATGTAACTAGTGTAGTGGTACTTTTGCTATTGACATCGACTTTACGAACTGCACCAGCCCCATTATCAATGACAGCAACTTCGCTAGGTGAAAGACTTACTATACCTACCCCGGGTTGGTTAAATGCACTCCCTAATTCTATCTGTTTTCCATTAGGTTCGATTAAAGTTAAGCGTCCACTATATTGTGACACAACTAAGCGATTGTCAGCTAATTGTGTTACACCGACAGGTAATGATAATCCTTTTGCAACAACCTTTTTTTGCTTTGTCGTTAAATCCAAAGCGACAACCTCGCCAGAGGAGCGATTAGTAATCAACAATTCACCTGTATTAGAAAATGCAATTCCAGTTGGCGTATGATAGTCAGTCGATATTTTTTCTACTTTGCCATCTTGGGTGATTTGTAAAATATAATTGCCACTATAAGATGAAACATAGATATTATCTTGTTTATCAATAACTATTCCTGCAGGAGAGGATATGTTGTTATAGATAGTGTTACGTTTACCTTCCGTTGTGATTTTTTCTATTGAACTTCCAGACCAATTTGTCACATACATCGAACCTTGGCTATCGAAGGCGATAGCGGTTGGCGCACTAAAAGATTTTGCAATAAGATTCAATTTTGCCATAGCTAATTCCCCATATAGAATAAAACAGATAAATAGTGCAATTTGAAAAAATACTTTTTTGATCATTGTTTTTCCTCGTAAAGTGATAGTATTGCGATATATGTTCGCCTATTGTTTAAGTATTGCTTTGTTTAATTTTGATTAATTTAATACCAAGTAAAGCTAAAGCAATATTAAGTATGGTTAAAATTAAGATAGCCACAATTAAATTAGGCCAATTTAATTGTTGATAAATGCTTCCTAATAAATAAGTGCCTAAACTGCCACCAATAAGGCATGCAAGTAAGTATAAAGACGATACCGCGCCTCGTAAGTTGAGTGGTACAATTTGATTAAGCATAGCCATGACAATGGGTTGAATTCCAAATACAAACATAAATAGACAAAAAATACCTAAACTAATCATTAATATGTTGGTACCAAAACCAATGATCATAATTGAAGCACTTACGCATAAAAGTAATAAGATGAGTAAATTGTTTTTATTGATAATCTGTGCCAATTTTCCCGTAATGATCGAACCAATTATTGCGCTGATTCCTGCAAAATTTAACCAACCAAGTTCTGTTGAGGTTAGATAAAATGGTGAACCTTTCAAATAAAAAGTGAGCAATGAAGACAACCCTAAATAAACAAAAAAGAGCAAAAATCCAACCAATAAGAAAATAATGACAGTTCGATTAAACAGCAGTTTTGATGCGTGTTGATAAGTTTCAATGATGCTGATTTTAGCCGTGTTGTTTAAAGTGTGTTTGATCGCAGATGGAATAAAAATAGTGACAATTAAAATCAGGCAAGCATAAACCCCAAAAGCAACTTTCCAAGAATAGATATCGGTTAACATGGCTGCTAAACTACGGCTGAATATCATTCCTACAATTGAGGCCGAAATTAACATCCCCATTGCTTGTGATAATTTTGCGTTGTCTGTATTTTTGGCTGTGTAAGCAAATAAAGCAGCCGGTACTGAGGCGGCAAAAAAGCCAATTAATGACATTACACTAAGATATAGATTAAATGACGTTACTATATTGGCAATGCATAGGCAAAGTACTGTGCCAAGACTGCCAAATGTCACTAACAGACGTGTGGATAGTTTATCTGATAATGGCCCATAGATAAAAAAGGCTAATGCATAAAAAAAACATGATAAGCTAAAAACTAATCTCGCATCTAAAATCTCAATGTTAAAGTTTATCGATATCTCCTGAAAAATAAGTTGAGTAATATAAACAGAACCAACCAAAAGCATAATAAGAAGTGCAGATATAATAATGCTCATTTTATTTGATAATCGTTGAGTGGATGTCATCCTTGAATTCATACGGCTAAAGTTCCTTATTAAACAATATCGTGATTGATGTGTACTGAAGGTTTAGGTCGAGAGTAAAACGATCTAAACCTTAGATTTACTATCACTGTTTTTGGCAATAAGCATAGGATAACAAGTGTAAAATATGGAAATACTTATTTTGTGATAGTAAAAAACTATCAGAGTTGAAAAGTCAGTTTAAAACGTGTTGCTTAAGTGCTTTTATTATAAATATTAATCGGTATAACAATATGTTAGCTATAAAACTTAGTTTGATCGTATAAAATCAAACAGTCTAATTGATTTCTGTTTTTGAATAATAGGGATAAGCAAAGTCGACTATTTTTATGCAAGGATTGATGATTAAAAGGCGTGGTTATTTAAATAAAACAATGTAAATTTTCATCTAGATAATTGTCTTGTAAAATAACAAAAAATGATGATTGTGCTATTAAAATGGTAATTGAAAATGTATTTATGAACAGTGAATAAATTAAATTACTTGCTTTATGCTCAATCTCTTTTTTTATTACCCGTTTATTCAGAACAAAGTTTTTAAAAAAAAGTTCAGTTAGGTCTTTCAAACAATCAATCTAAAATGACCGGATTATTCATCTCATTTTTAAAATTAATTATTGTTATGCTTTGTAAGCATAAAGCGCAGATAGTTTAATTTCAAGATGAATGATTTATTCAACTTTATGGCATGTATAAGATTGTTATACATTGTTTTTTGAATAGCTGATTGATTAAAAAATAAGGTTATTGGATAATGTGGCGACTAAATAACCATGTCTGCACTATATGGAATAACAAAATGAAATTAAATCTAATCCGTCCGTTATTTTTTATTACCATTGTTTTGTTATTAACCGGCTGTTTTTTTTGTACCTATAAAGTCAACACCGCTGAAGTTAAATTAGATCAAAATCAAAAAGTTTGCATCAACATACCAAAAGAAAAAGCGCGTTCAACTGATGTGTTTAATATTTCATCTAGCAGTATTTTTGTAACGCATATTGGGTATATTTGGGAACAGGAAGATCATGGTTCAATTTATCAAGCTAAAGCAGGTGAATGTTTACGCTTTGATTATCCTTTTCAAGTCGATGTGGATTATTCAATTAATTTTGTTTCAACCAACCTCAAAAATAATGAGGATAAACCATGGATTGCTAGTTTTCGGTTAAAAAAGAAGGCTGATGGTAATTTAAAAATATTATGGCCAAATGATCCTGATGAAACTAAAACTGAATAAATTCAGTCAATATTTAATTTTTTAACAGGTTTTATATAAAATTTGTACATTTAATAGATAGGTTACGTGATTATAGATAAAATAAAATGACATCACCATTATTAGTTAATTATGAATGTTCATATACCCATTTTTTTATGAATGATTAGCTATCAGGCAAAATCCCATAAATTATGCATACCATCGATCGCTATTAATTTATCCAATAATTATCCACACTAACAAGCTAATACATTTGCGATCAGTTCCCATATTAGCATAATAATTTGACCTAAATGATTGCTGAGTTTGAGTCGCGCTTTAGTGGGGATAAAAAACAAAACTAGCAATGATTACCCTGTATTTTACCGCTATCTTTATTCACTACATCAATAAAAATATTTCGAAAATCACACATTACTTTGTCATTCCAGGCCATTGCTATGTCCCAATGTACTGTTTTTTGTTTAGGAATGATGAGTTTTACGTTCCTTGGCAAAAATTGCTTCATACTTTGTGGCATAAAGGCAATAGCATTGCCGCCAGCAACTAACGCTAATAGTGTTGTCAAATCACCATTTATTAATATTTTATTAGTTTGAAGTTGATTTTGTATCAAAAATTGTTCGGTTTGTTCTGCCAGACATGGAAAGCGATCTTTATCGAGTTGATATAAAGGATAGTGCTTTAAAATTGCCGATAAGTTATGCCAATCGATAGGGCTACTAGAGGGAATGGCTAAGGCAAGTTTTTCGTGGACAATAAGCTGTGAACTTAGTTGATTAGTAAAAGGCATCCGTAAAAATCCGATTTGTAGGGATCCTTCTAATAGCATATTAATTTGAACACTTGAAGGAAGCTGATTGAGCGTAACTTGGCAATCGGGCCTTTGTTTGACAAATTGATCAACCCATAATGGTATTTTTTGATAGGTAGATAGACTAAACCCAATTGATAAGGTTTGTTGATACTTTTTATTTATCTGTTTGGCATAAGTAAGAAAATTGTCATGTGATTGTAGAATCGACTTTGCTTGAGCATAGAGTTGACCACCAGTTAAAGATTCTAACGCTTGTATTTGTTTGGATAAAGTCGGCTGGGTAATAAATAACGCTTTTGCTGCCAAACCGTAATTACCGGTTTCAACAAGTTTTACAAAAACACGTAATAATCTTAAATCTATTCCTTGCATTTATTGAATCCTAAAAAATTGGAATTATACAGAGTCTAAAATCAAATCTATGATAGGCGTTATTTAGTCAGGATAACAGATATGGGTTGTTTTGACTTGTGTAAGGTAAAAGATAAGGAAAAAATTATGCGTGAAACTCTTACTAAAATTACTGCGGTATTGTTTGATATGGATGGGGTATTGATTGATTCGAATGAGGCAATTGAACGAGCGTGGCGTGAAGCTGCACACATGTATGGTCGAACTATTAGTGACACAGATATGGTTAAACATATTCATGGTCAACCTGGTCGACATACGATTGCGACGCTATTTGGAGATTTGCCTATTACTGATCAACAAAAAGTTCAGGCCCATATTATTTATGTTGAAAACACTGCGATTTACAAACCAATTGCTGGCGTTGCTAAATTCATCACGGCATTACATAAAGCCGGCGTTAAAGTTGCCATCGTTACCAGCGGTTGGCTAGACAAAGTCAATTCGGTCATGAATTTATTGAAAGTGAAGGAGTGTATTTCGGTCATTATTGATCGTGACAGCGTCATTCGAGGTAAACCTTATCCAGACTCTTATCTAAAGGCTATAAAATATCTTAATATTACAGCAAAACAGGCAATGGTTTTTGAAGATTCAATCAGTGGCGTTAAATCTGCTGTGGCTGCAGGAACATATTGTGTTGGTGTTGGTCATGAATCGCTAATGACTTTAGGGGCAAAATTTACTATTGCTGATTTTTCGCTTATAGAGGTGATTATTCAACCTAATGGATGCGCAATTATTGATTTTGGTAATGCGCATCGAATATTGGTTGGATAGAATAATAACCTTGAATAAATTCGCTAAATTTGAGTAGACGATGGAACAAATTGTTAAGTCACCGGTTGATATCTTTATTAGAATAGACCAATTTTCATTAATTAATTATCCTAAGCAGGTTCGCATTTTTACTTTATATGCTTCTATTTTTGATTTTTTTATTTGTTTTTTTGTTTTATTTTGAGATAAAAGAATTTTGTTCGTCTTTTTAATTGATCCTAATTGTTAAATCACCTACTATTGATACTCAATTTATAGGTAATGGAATGATATGAATAAAAATATAATTATTGGACTAGTGTGTTTAGTCATGTTTGGATGCAGTGAAAATAAAGTCACCGAACAAATGCTTGTTGGTAGTTGGTCTTGTGTTTCGAATTTGAAGTCAGCTAAATGGCGTAATGGCGCTTTTGAGGATTATGGCGAAGTTAAAACTGAAAAGGGCAATATTCATTATCTGTTAGAAGGTGGCCAACTTTTATGGAAAACAGAAACAGATTCACACCCCTTTGATTTAAAAACTTTTTATGATAAACCTAAGCAGCTAAAAATAGCTCATGGCGGAATAAGAACTGTTCATAAAAGTATTGAGTATTATTCACAGAATAAATTTAAAATGGTTAATGTCTTTGAAACCATTTATCCAGAAGATAGCCTAAACAATCATAGAGAAAAAATTGAGTTTGAATGCTTACGTCGTTTAAATATATAAATGGTATTAAGATCGAGACGATCTTTTATGTTTAATAATCCAGTTTGGTGATTGTTTATCAGCTAAAATTGCTTAATAATTTCGTTAATTAAAGGTTGTTAAAAAATCAATTGATAAAGGTAGACTTCAGGTAAACGTATCTTTGAGCAAACTAATTCCAATTTTACTATTAAAATTGTTGTCATTTAATTAGTTCAAAAAATTTATCATGAATTAATAATGCTTGCAAATCAGATTAATTTTATTATTTTTAATAGATTACATTTTTATATTACTATTTTGCTTTTGATATCCAACCGAATGGAACAAAATAAAGTTAATACCAAGCTTGATTTTTTATTGAAACCGCGTTTATATAGTAGTGATAAGTAATGTGCTTATCGCAAACATAACCTTACTGGAGAAGCTTATTATGGTACAAAAATTTGCTGCATACGGTAGTGATGTTTCAGCTGGCACTTATAAGTGTGCCGACTGTGGTTATATTTATTCAAACCAAAGTAAGAAATCTTTACCACCTTGCCCTGATTATAATAAAAAGCCGCATAGCAAAAATGGTTGGTATGTGTTGTCAGGTCAAGGTGATTCTGTGAAAGATCCTCATCCAAATAAAAAATAATTGTTTTACGTTTCATCAAAAGGTAACCAATTTGTGTTACCTTTTTGATTGTTTGCTTGCTCGTTTAATATTTGTTGTTTTAATGGCTCAAGCAAATCACGAAACCAAAACAGCGCTATGTCTTTATCCCGTTCCCTTAAATTCAGATTTTCAGTAATAACTCTTGAAAGTAATTCAGCCCGTTCAATTGTTTTTATTTTTTCTAACTCATCCATTATTTATTACCCTTTTACTGCATTTCTATACAGTTAATAATAATTACCTTTCCGACCAACTGTTAGTTGATAATATTATTGATTAATCAGAATGTTATAAATTTTTCTGGTTATTTAACAAAATGTCATTTTAGCTAACATTAACGATACATTTGGATCGGTTTTACTAATGTTGTTTTAAAAATCACTTTCAGAACAGACCTTTAAAAAAAGCCATTGTTTGGCTTTTAACCTAGACTAATCTGCATTTACACTATACCGTTAATTTTTTATTTTTGCTATCCCGATAAATTCAAAAAAGTCGGTGTTTGGTTAAAATAAATGTGTGAAAAGATCGTTTAATTTTATTAAAGTTATATATCTTTTAATTAGTTATAATACTAACGGTTTCCAATTATTTTTTATTAAACATTTTTCTTAGAAAAAATAAAGTGAGTTTAATTTGCATTTTTAGAATTGGTTTATCTTTTCAAATGATTAATTAATGGATAAATATATCGTATATTTTTTCAAATAAGCATATTATGATGGTTATGAGATGCCAGTAAAATGGAGCATTATAAAAAACGTCTTTAATAATTTTTTTCGAAAAATTAACTATTCATAATTTTATACCCAGTTTTTAGATTAAATTTATTAATTTGTAAAAAATTAGTATTGGCTTATTCCATAATTTAGTGCTTAAATATGCGTTATGACTCATAATGGATCCTTGAGTAAGTTAAGTAAAGGATTATATACTTTAGACTTTTATGGATAAACTCAGTCATGTAGCTTATGGTTATTTTCTATTCGGCTTGTTCGTGAATCATATTCTTCACGGATATATTTTGCCTAATCAGCATTCATGCCTATATCCAAACAAGTTTGTCAATCGTAATATAACTCGCTGAAATAGAGATTGAAATTGATGTCATCATGGTGCATTATTCCTAGCTAATTGTAATTTATGATTGTGTTTTAATTTAACTTACAAAGTTAAATTGAATATAAAATTATATTAGTTTGAGTTTAATGTTTTTTTAATTATTTTTATCTGAGCTTAATTTATTATGAGTATTAATTTTAATTCTGGTGGAGCTAAAGTATTAGATAGAATCATTGAGGCTTATGGTTTTCGATCCAAAGTTGAATATAGCAATTATTTGGGTACATCTGCTGCAAGCTTATCCATTCGTTATAAACGAGATTTGTTTCCTTCTGATTTAGTCATTAAATGTATGGACGAAACAGGTGCATCATTACAATGGTTAGCATATGGTCAAGGAGAGTTTAATCAGATGGATACGGATAAAGAAGTGGTTATATATGATAAAATTTTAGATAAACTAGAGCGGCTAATAGCCTTTAAAGAAAAAGGTGATATCACACCGCAAGAGTATAACGAATTGAAAAGGGCACTTATCAAAATGGGTGATGTAAATAATGAATAGTGATTGAAAACTATTAAATAATCATCTCTTATTTAAAATAAAACATTCCAATTCAATGCTAAAATAATTTTTTTAATTTTTTATTTGATAACATGACATTATAAGATGCCCACCATATTTAATTCTTTTGCTAGCTAGTCAATTTCAAATTTGTTTTTTATTTAGTTGATGTTAGATGAGTTGAATATTATCAATCATTTAAATAAGGCAAATAATCTAATTCATTTAATTTGGACTAGCTATCGATTTTGCTAACTTTTTCTTCATTTTTATGATATTAGCTTAGTTATAATAGAATTGATTAATAATCGCCTAGCGTGTTATTTTATTTAACTTTGTAGTCTTATTCCAGCTTGATAGAGATGAACGTTTAGCTATGCTGTATATATTAACATATTGAATATATTTAAAAATTAAAGACAATTGATTTAAGCAAATCTCTATCATTAGATATCTTATTAAGATCAATTGCACAATAAAAATAGGGTAAGTTAATTAAATACTTTTTTTATAAAAAATTTTGTGTAAGATAATCATCGAATATATTAATGAATAGAATATATTGATAATAATCAGCAGTTAATAGAACACTTACTAAAAATAGTGAATGAGCATTTTTTATCGGGTAAGATTAAATAATACTATAAGGGATAGCACAATGAAAAAATTAGCGAAATCAGCAGCGATATTGATTGGATTATTGATGTTTTCATCAGCTTATTGCGATGAATTACCGCCAGTATCTAAAGTAAGTTCGGCTATTGTTAATAGTGCAAAAAAATCGATTTTAGGTGAAAACGGTAAGTTTCCATATAAGACGGCAGATGGTACCGAATTAACCAATATTAGCGCAAATAGTAATAACATTATATTTGAGTATAAAATTCCCGCAGATAGCCAAACCCTACCCGTACAGGATCTTTCTGATTATTTTAGAGTTCAGCTTAAAGATGAATTTTGTAATAAGCAAGATGTTGTCAATGTCTTAAGTTTTTATGATATTCGTTTTTTATTTCGTTTTCAGTATTCTGATGATCGTAACGTACCAGCTACGCTATCGATTAAAGAAATTTGTCAGTAATATTCTTAGTTAAGAATGCGTTAGCTAATCGCTATTGGATAAGCTTTAATAAAATAATGCCCATATTTTGTAAAAGTCTTATCCAAACATAACGTATTTATTGATACCACTTCCTATTCCACATAAAAGCCCAAACTGGCTACTAGCGTATTGGTTTTCGCCAAATCTACATCGTTAATATGTTTAAATAAGGATTGACTAACTGCTCATCAAAAACTCATTTTTCAAGTTATAAATCATGTATTGTAATATCATTCACAATATTCATCTATTACTGCTGGGTAAGGCAAAAGATCGCAGTCAGGCAATGACTATTACCGCATTATTGCGAATCATTTATTGTGCCAATTGTTAGTCATTGTCAATTAATTAGTCATTTTAAAGAGACATTTTGATTAACACTCATCATCACTATTTGTGTCTATTATTGGTTTGTAGACTAGTTTTTAGCAGTAAATACTGCCCGCATTGGGGCAGGATAGCCTTCTACGGTTTTGGTTATGTCATTGGGATCTAAAAAATCAGCCAGTGAATCAGATGTCATCCATTCTGTTTTACGTTGTTCATCCAAGCTAGTAGTCGAAAGATCAACAAGCTTAACTTCGGTAAAACCACATTTATTGAGCCAGTTAATCATGGTGGGTACTGATGGAATAAAATAAACATTACGCATCTGAGCATAACGTTCACCGGGCATTAGCGCTTGATGCAGCTCACCATCAATGACAAGTGTTTCTAATACTAATTGTCCACCCTTAATTAGCTGATCTTTTAATTGATAGAGATGATCAAGCGGGGAACGGCGATGATATAAAACGCCCATTGAAAATACGGTATCAAAAGCATTGAGTTTGGGTAACTCTTCAATACCTAGTGGTAATAGGTGGGCTCGCTGGTCATTACCTAATAATTTACGGATTGCTTCAAATTGGCATAAATAAAGCGCCATTGGATCAATGCCCACAGCTAATTTGGCTCCAGCACCAATCATACGCCATAAATGATAACCACTATTACAGCCAACATCTAAAACTGTTTTACCTTCTAAGGTATCAATATGATTGATTAATCGTTGCCATTTCCAATCTGAACGCCACTCGGTATCAATATAAATATCATATAAATTAAAAGGTCCTTTACGCCAAGGCATCATGGTTTTTAATAACTGCGTAATCCGTAATTGTTCGCCATTAGTTAGCGGTTGTTCGGTTTTTGCTGTGACACTATGCAATAAATCAATTTGATAAGGCGTGATAGACGGTAGATGCTTAATACTGTTGAGCCATTGATTAAAGCGATTATCAATGTTTTGTTTTTGCCAATTGGCTAGTTGTGCCGGTAAAACCTCAAGCCAACGACTCAGTTTACTTTTTGCGATTATCTGGTAAAAATCACCAAAGTCGATCATGTGTTATTCCTTGTTATCTGTGTTTGCATTTATACATTATTTGATTGCGATAATAGATCCAAAATTAAAACACTGGAACCAAGTGTCTATATGATTAAACCCTGCCTGAGATAAGCGTTTTTTATGCGTTTTGATCGAATCGGTCAGCATCACATTTTCTAACATGTTTCGTTTTTGACTAATTTCAAGTTCGCTATAGCCATTCGCACGTTTAAAGTCATGATGCATATTGAACAGTAATTCATCAATAGTTGGATCACTAAAACTAAATTTTTCAGAAAGGACCAAAATACCATTAGGTTTTAATGCTTGATAGATATTATTTAAAACACGTTGACGATTGTCTGGGGTTAAAAATTGTAAGGTAAAATTAAGTACCACCATTGATGCATTTTGCATACTAATATTGCAAATATCATCACAGATGACTTCAACAGGAACTTTAGCTTTGTATGCTTCGATGTGTCGTTTACAACGTTCAACCATGGGTTCGGAATTATCTACTGCAATAATACGACAATTAGCATGATTGATATTACGTCGAATAGAAAGAGTAGCCGCACCTAAAGAGCACCCCAAATCATAAACTGTTGAATTTGGTTGAACGAATCTTTCTGCTAACATGCCAATCATTGAGATAATATTAGAATAACCAGGAACCGAACGTTGCACCATATCAGGAAAAACTTCTGCAACCTTTTCGTCAAATGTCCAATCGCCTAATTTATCAATGGGTGTCGAAAATAATTGGTCTTTTTTGATATCCATAAAAGTTATTGGTACTATAGAAATTAATTCTGTTATCATACCATTTTTTAGGTTCAATTGTTCGGGTAATTATGAGTTTTATTGCGCTTATTGCCATAGTTGTTAGCATTCTGATCGCTATCTATTTAGGCAAACGTTGGCAATTTTGGTTTAAATGTCATCCACGTGGTGTATATCAAATTGCTTATTGGTTTTTTGTTGGTATCGCGAGTTTATCTTTAGTACTTTCAAAGATATTTGATAGTTTGTCTACTTATTGGCTGCCTTTATTGGCGAATGTTACTTTCGGTTTAATTATCTGCGCTATTTTTGTCACTTTATTATTTGATATTGTGCATAAACTTATTAAAAATAAATTTAGCCCCAATTTAGCGACCAAAATTATCTATATCATTTGTGTTCTCGCACTATTTTGTTATGGCCATGAGATGGCTTTCGAATCTAAAATTGTTAATTATCAAGTTAAAATTAATAAACCGGCTAATGTTGATCATTTACGTATTGTTCAGCTTACAGATATTCATATCAATGAATTAACTACGCATAGAATGATTCAACAAATGGTTGATAAAGTGAATAGTTTGAATGCCGATTTTATTGTTATTACTGGTGATACGTTAGATAAACGTTTAAAACCATTTATTGAGCAAGATTTTTATAAACAATTTCAGCAATTAAAATCAAAATATGGTACATATATCATTTTCGGTAATCACGAATATTTAGGTACAAAGGAACCGAATAATCGTGAACAAGATATCATTAATGCCTTTCAACAAGCGAATATGAAAGTGTTAAAAGATGATATAGTTTATCTGGATGATGTCGGTATTAACCTGGTTGGGCGCGATGATTTTTCATCTGCGTTATATGATGTAAAACGGGCTTCTTTATCTGACTTGATGATGTTTACTGATACGCAAAGCCCAGTTATTTTATTGGATCATCAACCGAAAGATTTAGTTGAACCTGCTTCGTTAGGAGTGGATTTAATGATTTCAGGTCATACTCATGGTGGACAAGTGTTTCCTATTAATTTGCTCGTTGCGGCAATGTATAAAAATGCCCACGGCATCTATCAAGATAATGAGAAACCTTTTGTTAGTATTGTGAGTAGTGGTTATGGTCTTTGGGGACCGCCAATTCGTTTAATGACGCGTTCTGAAATCGCAGTTATCGATATCGATTTTGCTAAACAACCAGCATCAAGCACTAACTAAACTAATTAGGAAACAGACCTTGCCATATCAATTTATTACCAATAATGCGCAGTTAAATCAATACTGCGTAAAAATTGCCAATAGCAATGCAATTGCTTTGGATACAGAATTTGTGCGCACTCGGACTTTTTATCCTCATTTAGGATTGTTGCAAGTGTTTAATGGTGAATATGCTGCCCTGATTGATCCGCTAGCAATTACTGATTGGCAGGCTTTTTTAGCTATCTTAAATAATCCTACTATTGAAAAAAATTTTCATTCTTGCAGTGAAGATATTGAAGTCTTTTTACACTTTTTTGGTTGCTTGCCAACGCCAATTATTGATAGCCAAATATTCGCTTCGTTTTTAGATAATCCAATAAGCAGCGGTTATGCCAGCTTAGTTAACAAATATTTAAATGTTGAATTAGATAAAAGTGAAACGCGTACAGACTGGTTAAAACGTCCATTAACTGAAAAGCAATGTAATTATGCTATTAATGATGTTTTGTATCTATTCCCTTTGATGAATTTACTTAAAACGCAATTAACGAAACAAGGTTATCTAACGGCAGCCTATCAAGAATGCCAAACTGTAATTAAGCGTAAGTGCGAAATCATTAATCCAGACGATGCTTATCTTAATATCAAAAACAGTTGGCAACTAAAGGGCAAAAGTTTAGGTCAATTATATAAACTGGCTCGTTATCGTTATAATACCGCTAAACAAAGCGATATCGCTTTAAATTTTGTCGTGAATGAAGAAACACTATTTAAAATAGCGCGTTATTCGCCAAGTTCCTTGGCTGAACTTGATAAATTAGGTATGAATGGCAAGGAAATACGGTTATATGGACAGGCTATTTTAGCTATTTTATTAGAACCTATTCCAGACATTCCACCTATTCGTCGAGTGAACTCTTACCCTAACTACAAAAATATTGCAGATAAATTAAAACAAGCAGCACAAGATATTGCTGAGCATACTGGGTTAAATCAAGATTTGTTATTATCAAGACGATTAATCAATCAGTATGTTAAATGGCAAATAGATAAAACCGAGGCTTTACCTGATATTTTATCTGGTTGGCGAAAGCCTTTATTTGAAAAATATATCGCGAATGAGCAGTAAAAGTTCAAGAGTATTGTGATGGCGATTATTTTTTTAATCCAACTATAGGTAGTGTTAAATTACGATAAATCGCTAATAGGCGAATAATAAGTGTCACTGAAATACCGAGCAGGGTGGATATCTCTAACGGCAAATTAAGTCCGTTATAAGCAATGACATGTGTTGTTCCACCGATTATGCAGGCAGTTGCGTAGATATCAGTTCTAAAAACCATAGGAATATCTCTGGCAAGTACATCTCGTATAATTCCACCACCAACACCTGTCATAACGCCCATACACACAGCAATTAGGCTATTGACTTGAGAGTCAATAGCTTTGTTTACCCCAATACCGACAAATACAGCAAGACCAATTGCATCTAATACCGAAAATAACCATTTAGGAATAGTAAGGGTTGATGAATAACGCAACAACAACATGGTTATTAGTGAGGCGATAATAGCAACATATAAATCTGTTGAGTCAGTTATCCAAAAAATCGGTCCATGATTTAACACCATATCTCGAATAGTTCCACCGCCAATAGCGGTAATAACAGCTAAAACAAGTGCACCAATTGGATCCATCTCTTTTTTTGCGGCTAACAATACGCCAGAAATAGCAAATACAATAGTGCCTAAAAGGTCAAACCAAAAAAGGTAACTCACGCAAGTTCACTCAACATTGATTCTACAATCAACGATGACTGTGCAGAAGCAAGTTTTAAAAATGATTGAAAATCAATTGCTGATTCATTATCACCATTATCGGAAATTGCTCGCACCACAACAAACGGCACCTTAAAAAGCCAACATACATGACCAATTGCTGCAGCTTCCATTTCAACAGCAATTGCATCAGGAAAGGTTTGTTTTATTCTATCTAAATGGTTTTTACCATTAATAAATGCATCGCCACTACCAATCGAACCTACAACTGCATTGACGCCATGTTTTTTTATGCAGTTTTCAGCAAGTAATTGATATTTTTCAGCAGATTCAAAGGTGGCAGGGCAGCCAGACATTTGTCCTGGTAGGTATCCAAAAGCAGTTAAATCAACATCGTGATAAAAAACATCCTGTGACACAACAATATCGCCAATATTAAGTTTAGATGATAATCCTCCTGCTGAACCCGTATTAATAACGGCATCGACGTTGTAATTATTCAATAATAATGTTGTGCCCGATGCTGCTGCAACTTTACCGATACCGGATTGGAGCAATACAATGTCACAACCGGCAATTTGACCTAAATGAAAATCACATCCTAAATGGTTTTCTACACGATAGTGATTGATTTTAGTTTTTAATATAGCAACTTCTTCTTCCATTGCGGCAATAATCGCGATTTTCATTTAATCCTCTTAGCTTTGATTAACTCACTTAAATTTAGATGTGCTATCATAATTGCAGAGGATTAACTTGACAATATATCATTACAAAGGAGTGACCAAATTTGCGAACAATATTTATTACCGGTTGTTCTAGTGGTATTGGTTTGATTTCAGCGATTGCTTTAAAAAAACGTGGATATCGCGTTATTGCATCGTGTCGTAAAGCGTCTGACCAGAAAAAACTTATTGAGCAAGGGTTTGAAACAGTATTACTTGATTTAGATAACCCTGAATCAGTTAAACAGGCAGCAAAAGAGGTGTTAACATTAACTGACGGTAAATTATATGCATTATTTAATAATGCAGGTTTTGGTGTTTATGGTCGGTTAAATACCATTAATCGTGAGCAATTAGAAGCTCAATTTTCAACCAATTTTTTTGGTGTTCACCAGTTAACCCAATTACTGCTTCCTGCAATGCTTGAACAAAATGAAGGCCGAATTATTCAAACAAGCTCTATTGTGGGCATCGTAGCAACCCCTGGTCGAGGGGCTTATTCTGCAAGCAAATATGCGTTAGAAGCATGGTCAGACGTATTAAGATTAGAATTATATAAAACCAATATTAAAGTTTGTTTAATTGAACCAGGTCCCTTAAAAACCTATTTTTCCAGTAATGTTAATCAAACTGAAAAAAATAATACTATAGAAAATCCACCTATTGCTAAACGATTTATGCTTCTTCCTGAAGCGGTATTACCTTATTTATATCATGCATTAGAGAGTAATAAGCCAAAAATTCGTTACAGGGTAACAAAAGTCACTAAACTTGCTGCTTTCGCTAAACGTTTGCTTCCCGATAGATTAATGGATAAAATTTTATCTAATAAATAATAAGCCGAAAAATTTAGGAAACATTTATGCAAAACCAATTTATTTTTGATGTGAATGAACACAATATTCAAGCAATTATTGAAAAGTCATCGCTATCACCGGTATTGTTTTACTTTTGGTCTGCACGAAGTCCAGAACACGAAACAATGACACAAACACTAACAAAATTAGCAAACGAATTTAATGGGCAATTTATATTAGCAAGTGTCAATTGTGATGAACAGCAAATGTTGGCGGCTCAATTTGGTTTAAGAGCAATACCAACTGTGTATCTATTTCAAAACGGCCAACCTGTAGATGGTTTTCAAGGACCGCAATCAGAGCAAGTGATAAGGGATTTTTTAGCTAAAGTATTACCAAATGAAGATGAATTAAAATTAATCGAAGCACAATCATTATTCAATGAAGCTAAATATGAACAAGCTTTACCTTTGTTAAGACAAGCTTGGAAAGCCTTGACCGATCATCTAGGTAAGCCAAGATCTGATATTGCACTAATGCTTGCTAAATCGCAAATAGAACTCAAACAATTAAGTGAAGCAAAAGAGGTACTTAGTACCATTCCATTGCAAGATCAGGATTCCACTTTTCATGGTTTACAAGCAGAAATAGAACTACTCGAACAAGCAGCTAATTCACCTGAATTACAATTGTTGCAAGCGCAATTAGCTCAACATCCCGATAATATAGAATTAATGATTCAATTGTCTTCTCAATTAATGCAGGTAGGGCGTCATGAAGAAGCGTTAGAATTATTATATCAACCGCTGACCAAAGATCTCAATGCTGGAGATGGGCAAGTGAAAAAAACATTGCTGGATCTATTAGCGGCTCTTGGTACCAGTAATCCTCTGGCAAGTGCTTATCGACGTAAACTTTATACATTATTATATTGATAGATAAAGTGTATCGAAAAAGATCAATATTTATTGCTATCTATTGTTTTATTGACTTTAATCATTAACAGTATAACTAACTAATAAAGTGAATTGTTTGGTATTGGTTAGTTAAACAATAGATAGCGAATAAAAAATGGTGGTTTGCTAAAAATAATAAGTAATGAAAGATTCAACAACTGTATCATTGTTGAATCTTTTTTATTTAGTGTTCAATAATGCGAGGAAAGTTTTCATCTTTGCGTAAGGTTAACACTTCAACGCCGTTATCGGTGACTAAAATAGTATGTTCATATTGTGCAGAAAGACCATGATCTTTTGTTTTAACTGTCCAACCATCTTTCATTGTGCGAGTACGCCAATCGCCGGTATTAACCATTGGCTCGATAGTGAAAGTCATTCCCGGTTTTAAAATCACTCCGCCATCGTCAGCATCATAATGTAATACCTGTGGTTCATCATGATAGACATTACCAATACCATGACCACAATATTCTCTAACTGATGAAAAACCGAATTTTTCAACATATTTTTGAATCGTTTTACCAATTTCTTTTAAACGAATACCAGGCTTAATAATTTTTATTGCTTCATATAAGCTTTCTTGAGTGACTTGACATAATTTTTCACCGGCAATGGTCGGTTTACCCGCAATATACATTCGTGAAGTATCGCCATGATAACCATCTTTAATAACAGTGACATCAATGTTAAGAATATCACCATCCTTAATTTTTTTTTCAAAACTTGGAATGCCATGACAAACTACATCATTGATTGAAATACAACTAGTATGTTTATAGCCACAATAACCAATATTGGCAGGAATTGCTTTTTGAACATTAACAATATGCTCATAACAAATTTGGTCAAGTTCACCTGTACTTATACCGGGTTTAACATAAGGTTCAACTATTTCTAATACTTCAGCGGCAAGTTTACCAGCTATACGCATTTTTTCGATTTCATCGGGAGTTTTTAACTTGATAGACATTAATTCGTTCCTATAATATTAACGGCATTATCCTATCATATACCGGTATTTCGTCAAATCATAGCTATTAGTATATTTACAATGAATCGAAAAATGTTGAAATGTTTGGTAAAAAAATTAAGGTAAGCTGATGTTTTAGTATAAAATTGAATAGAAATTATCACTCATAAAAAATTATCAATAAAATATACATTAAAAAAATAGGTTTTATCATCATGCAATGTCGCTATTATCAGCAAAAAAAGTGTTTATCGTGTCCATGGATTGAACGACCTTATCAAACACAACTCGATGAAAAACAACAACAATTGATTAAACAATTAACACCTTTCCAACCGTTAGAATTAAAAGCGCCTTTTGCCAGTGAACAAAAAGGGTTTCGTAATAAAGCAAAAATGGCAGTACTTGGAACAGTTGAAAAACCAATCTTAGGTATACAACACCAGGGACAAGCTGTTGATTTATGTGATTGTCCACTTTACAGTGATAGCATGCAAAGCATTCTTAAAATTGTACGTAGCTATATTCGTAAACAAGGAATAGTTCCCTATAATATTAATAAACGAAAAGGTGAATTGAAATTTATTATTATTACTGAAAGTGCTAGTAATAATCAAAACAGTTATATGTTGCGATTTGTCCTAAGATCCTCAAAATTTGTTGAACAAATTAAAAACACAATCAGTCAGTTACAAAATTACATACAAAATTTACACGTAGTATCAATTAATATTCAACCTAATCATGCCGCAATTTTAGAGGGTGAACAAGAATTGGTTATTACTGAAAATCCATATTTACCAATAAAATTAAATAATATTGAACTCTATATCAAATCGAAAAGTTTTTTTCAAACTAATACCTATGTTGCTGAAAATCTGTATAAAACTGCAAGTGACTGGGTCACTCATTTACCAATTAACTCTATTTGGGATCTTTTTTGTGGGGTAGGTGGTTTTGGGTTAAGTTGTGTGACAAATATTGATCATACTATCTGCAATGACATTAAGTTAACAGGGATTGAAATCAGCAGTGATGCAATTGAATGTGCCAATAAATCTGCTCAAAAACTTGGGTTTAAACATTTAACTTTTAAATCACTCGATGCAACTCAATATGCCATTAATCAGCACGATATTCCTGACTTAGTGTTACTCAATCCTCCTCGACGTGGGGCAGGTAAAACGCTTATGCAATATTTAGAACAGGTTGAGCCAAATTACATTTTATATTCGAGTTGTCATTTGACGTCATTAGTAGATGATTTAAATGAATTATCTAACTATAAAATCTTAAAAACTCAATTATTTGATATGTTTCCACATACCTCTCATATGGAAATATTAGTCTTATTACAAAAAAAAATTAGTTTTCCCATAGCCAGTTCTCAATTTTCTTTATGCTATTAACCACGCATTATTAATGGTAATTATTTTTCATCACTTTTATGAACGTTATACAAATTACCATTTTTATTGCACGACTACTTCTATTTTATTAAGCACAAAGCATTTTTATATAACCTATTAATTTGATTGAATATAATTTATATATCGGCACATGATAATCATTATCATATGTAAATGGTAATTATTATCATTGATAATTTTAATTAAATTTGTTAGATTAAAAAATAAAAAATGATAATTATCAAATATTGGAGCAATAGTTAATATAGTTCATATGGATAGGGTTTTTAAAACAGGATGAAAGTAAATAAAGTATTGTTAACTATTCTGGCTGCTTCAATGACATTTCAGGTTTATGCTGAAAATGATGATTTAGATACCATTACGGTAACAGCTAGTCGACAAAAGAAAGCAAAATTGGCCATTCCCGAAACGGTTGATGTGATTAATAAAAAAAATATCGAAGATCATCAAATGTCAACAATGGAAGATGTAGTTCGCTATCTTCCCGGCGTTACTGTTAGCAGACAAACCTCGGGGACTGATCCTTTTGGTAATTTAGGTGGAATTAGAATACGAGGAATGACAGGTAACCGCATACAAATGCAAGTTGATGGTGCGAGAGTCATAGAAGGGTTACAAGATGGCAACCGTAATTTTATCGATTTATCAACAATAAAAGCGGTTGAAATTGTTCGTGGTCCGGGCTCTGTATTATGGGGAGCGGACGCACTGGGCGGTGTGGTTGCCTTTAAAACATTAGATCCAAGTGATTTATTGCAGAATAAGCCTTATGCAGTGCAAATTAATGGTGCTTATGATAGTTTAAATAAACAAAATACTAAAACGGGTATGCTTGCTTTCGAATTAATGCCAAATTTAGAAGCTTTACTAAGTTTTAGTCGGCGTGATTATCAAGAAGCTAAGTTAAGAAAAGCTAAAGCTAATGGGGGAATTTGGGGGTGCCCAAGAGGGGATGAAGCCATCGGATGTAATAAACTTAATCCATTAGATGCTAAAGCAGAAAACCTGTTATCTAAGTTGGTTTTCCATAATGATAACCGCGAAACAAAATTAACTTTTGAACATTTTCGTTCAAACTCTTATGTAAAACAGCTGTATGATTATGGTTTGCAATCTTCGGGAACCTTTAATGGCGACTATAAGCGCACTCAAATACAAACACGAAAACATTATGCCATTGATGATACGTGGTCACCTTCGGTAAATTTTGTTGATCAAATAAAAACAGTGATTTCTTATTCACCCCAAGAGCGATATTTAAAATCTCATCGTGAACAGAGAGATAAGAAAAATAAACCTATCTATACTTATACTACTAATGATTATAAAGAGAAGTTTTTACAGTTTGATTTACAATTAAATTCTAGCTTTGATTTTTTAGATACAGCGCATGATTTAGTTTATGGTTTTCAAGGTGATATAACCCGCAGCCATTATCGTAATGAGAGCACTAAAAATGGTGTAAAAACAATTGGTGGCGGATTTAACTTTGCCAATGCAAAAACTCGTCGAGCAGACATCTATCTTCAAGATGAATTTCATTTAATTACAGAGCGCTTTAAAATCAAACCGGGGTTACGTTATGCCACTTATGAAATCAAACCCAATATTGATGATTACTATGTGGTGATTAAAGACAAAGAGCCTCGTAAATTGACTTCACATCGTTTAATCCCACAACTCGGTACACTTTTTTCCATTACTGATCAATATTCAATTTATGCACGTTATGCCGAAGGTTTTAAAATGCCAACGGCGCAACAGCTATATACCTCATTACCTTCGTCTTCAATGAATTTGATTCCTAATCCTAATTTAAAACCCGAAAAAGTAAAATCGTATGAGACGGGGTTACGCGGTGATTTTTTAGAAGGCTGGTTTAGTTTTGGTCTATTTAAAGCCAATTATAGTAATTATATTAAAAACTTTATTCAGGTTGGGCCTAAAGATTATACCTACAAAAATTTATCTAACGTTAATATGTGGGGGATAGAGTCATCTGCTGAGTGGCATTTTCTAGAGAATTGGTCTTTGAACGCTTCGGCCTCATACCAGTATGGTAAAAAGCAATCTTCACCTGGCGAGAAAAAATCTTACTTTAACGAAGCGATGCCTTTACAAGGTAATCTTGGCATTAAATGGCATCAACCCGACCTTA
This sequence comes from Gilliamella sp. B3464, assembly GCF_026536145.1. Classification (NCBI taxonomy): domain Bacteria; kingdom Pseudomonadati; phylum Pseudomonadota; class Gammaproteobacteria; order Orbales; family Orbaceae; genus Gilliamella; species Gilliamella sp. B3464. The sequence goes on from NZ_JAFNOQ010000005.1 coordinate 36,277, forward strand.
ACTTAGATAGTGAGATTGTGAGTTCGTTTTCTAAAGCGGTTAGCCATGTATCAAAAGATGACGAGACAGCAGGCGACGTATTTAAACCTCAAGGGTATGCCATTTATGATGCCTATTTTAATTGGCATCCTAATCAACATATCACGTTAAGAGCCTCAGTCTTAAATATTTTCGATAAACGTTATTTTAAATGGCCTATGTTCAGTACTTATTATAAAGATCCGAAAGATAATGTGAAAGCAACCAATCCATTGGAATTGCAAACCGCACCGGGACGAACATTTGGTTTTGATATAGCGGTTAGTTTCTAAAAAATTTAAATCTAATTAATGATCAATTTTTGTTTAAAGAATTGATCATATTGATGAGTAATAGGCAGTATAGAGAGTAAAGATGTTGCAAACCTTAAAAAATATTTTTTTGCTCATTAAGTTATGTTGCAATACAAAACAAGGTAAGTTGGGATTTGGTTATGCATTTATTGTCATTAGCTTGAATATTATTCTAATAAAAATCAGCCTCGAAATGATAGGTTGGAATAAAAACTTCTATAATGCATTAGAAAAGTATGATATGCAGGGTGTTTTAAATCAAATAATGGTTTTTATTTTATTAACTTTTTTAGGGGCGATGACTTATCTTATTGCTGATTATTTAAAAAAAGTTTTGACTATTACTTGGCGTAATACACTTAATAATAAGATTTTAGATTATTGGATTGATAATAGAGCTTATTGGTATCTTAATAACAAACAACAAAAAATTGATAATCCAGATCAAAGGATAGCTGAAGATTGTCAGTTATTTGTTGAGAAATTAACCAATGAAGGGTTTTCATTTATTACACAGTTAATAGGACTTTTTTCTTATTTTGTCTTGTTATGGCAAATTACCGACAGTTTTGTATTATCTTTTAGTATTTGCGGTATCAATATCAGTATTTCTCATTATCTGATTTGGTTAGCGCCGTTGTATGTATTATTTTGCTCATGCCTTGCCCATTGGTTAGGAAGACCTTTAAAAAAACTCTTAGTTGAACAACAACATAAAGAAGCAAATTATCGTTTTGCTTTAACGCGGTTTCGAGAATCGAAAGAGCCTATTGTTTTATTAAAAGGTGAAAATGTTGAAAAGCAAATTTTAAATCAGTATTTCGATGAAATAAAAAACAATTGGTATCAATTAATTAAGCGTCAATTACGATTAGGTTATTTCACAAGACCTTATAATTTGACTGTACTTCAAATTCCCACTTTTTTTGCATTACCGATTTATTTGATTGGCAAAGTTAGTTTAGGTTCATTGATGCAAATTAGCAAAACTTTTAGTAATGTTGTGGTTAATTTATCTTGGTTTATTTTTAATTATAATAAATTGGCTGAACTGATTGCTTGTAGTCACCGGTTGTATCAATTTGTCAAATATACACAATCTGTTACGGAAATACATCGTCAATCCCATCAACCTGAAGATACGATAAATACTCTGCAAATTAACAATTTGATCATAAAAACTCCGCAGGGCAAAGTTTTACTTAAATGCCCAACATTTCAGCTAAACCAAGGTGAATCGGTAATTTTGTCTGGCGTATCTGGAGTGGGAAAATCGACACTGTTAAAAATATTATCTGGCATTTATCCTTATTATGAAGGAACAGTGCAATTACCCGCATCAAAAATACTCTTTTTATCTCAGACACCTTACTTTCCAATCGGTGGATTAGCGCATGCAGTTAGCTATCCCGAGCCTTTACTCGAAAAAAATTTAACACATATTAAAGCACTTTTATTAGTAGTTGGTTTTTCGTCAGAAAATATCGAAAATCAATTACTTGATTGTGATTTTAACAAACTATCTGGTGGTGAAAAGCAGCGCTTAGTAATCGCCAGAATATTGATGCAAAAACCTGATTGGATATTTATGGACGAAACAACCAATGCCCTCGATAAAAAATCAGAACAACAACTATTACAATTATTACAACGTAAGTTACCCTCAAGTAGCTTTATTATTATTTCACATACAGATGTCTCAAATTATTTTACCAATTGTTATCAATTGATTTTATAACACATGACAGTAAACATAATTTGAAGATTAAATTAAAATAAAAAAGGAGTTTTTCTATGGCTGAGTCCACAAATGATCTTGTACATAATACTTTAAATAGTTTGCATGAGTCAGTTTTAACCTTGATATTATCAACAATAAATAAAGATACTGGTATTGAAACTAGCTATTCACCTTACTTTTTTGATGGGAATGATTACTATATTCTGATCTCTAATTTGGCGCCTCATAGTCAAAATATTAAAACAAATCCTAACCTATCGTTTTTAATTATTGAGGATGAAACAAACACTAAAAACATTTATGCTCGTAGGCGTATAACATCACAAGCGACAGCTAAGATCATAGAAAGAAGTTCAGATGTGTTTGAACACATTATTGATAATTTGGCTAAGCGAGTCAGTAAAATGGTTTATATGTTGGCTGAAATGAATGATTTCAATTTATACAAAATCACACCAACAGTGGGTCGCGTTGTAATTGGTTTTGGCCGAACATTTATTTACGATCATCAAACCAAAGCGATAACGCCAGTTGATGAAAGCTATCTTGCTAATCAAAAAGCACAACAATAAAAGTAAAATCAGGGTTCAGTTTTAAAAATAGTTAAAATTGAGTAGGCTAATAAAGTCTACTCAATTTATAAACAAATAATAACGTTGCATTTTATTTTCTATCTATCAACATCTTTACATTAGCAGTTTGATTATTGGAATCGGCACTTTGTTCAATCAATGTTACCATTTTTGCCGATATAACTCTATAAAAGCTTATTTAATGATTTTAATAATATCAAAATTGCATTTAGCATAAGGCAAATTGTGTTAATATGATATTAATAAAAAATATGATTAAGGAAGCACTAAACTATGATTCCTGATGTTTCTAAAGCACTCAACTGGTTAGAAAAGCATTATACTATTTTACAAGGTATTCAACGTGGTGTTGAACGTGAAACGTTGCGTATTTTACCTGATGGTACACTATCTAAGACCCCATTTCCTAATAAAATTGGAGCTGCTTTAACTCATCCATGGATCACAACAGATTTTGCCGAATCGATGTTGGAATTTATTACGCCAGTTAATACCAACATCGATTATATGCTAACGTTTTTACGTGATTTACATCGTTACGCTAGTGTCAATATTGGTGATGAAATGATGTGGCCTTTAAGCATGCCTTGCTTTGTCGCAAATGAAGATGACATTATTTTAGCGCAATATGGTAAATCAAATGAAGGACGCTTCAAAACAACATATCGAGAAGGTTTAAAAAATCGCTATGGCGCGATGATGCAAACCATATCTGGCGTGCATTATAATTTTTCATTACCAATGGCTTTTTGGCAAGCTCGTGATGGTGTTAAAAATAGTGAAGAAGGTAAAGCGGTCATTTCTGAAGGCTATTTTAGATTAATTCGTAATTATTATCGTTTTGGTTGGGTCATTCCTTTTTTGTTTGGTGCATCACCCTCTATGTGTTCTTCTTTCATTCAAGATCCCCAAAAAGCCAAAGCGTTTATTGAACAAACCAATGGTAATTGCTATTTACCTTATGCGACCTCATTAAGATTAAGTGATATAGGCTATACCAATAATGCTCAAAAACAATTAGGTATTACTTTTAATCATCTTGAGACTTATGCCGAAGGATTAAAACGAGCAACGCAAACTAAATCCCCAGAATTTGCAAAATTAGGTATCAAAGTTGACGGTCACTACCGTCAATTAAATGATCATGTATTACAGATAGAGAATGAATTCTATGCGCCAATTCGACCAAAACGCGTGCCTAGGGCTGGTGAAACCCCATCAGATGCTTTATTACGTGGTGGAATAGAATACATTGAAGTTAGAGCCTTAGATGTAAACCCATTCTCACCGATTGGTATTACTGAGGAGCAAATTCGTTTTATTGATCTATTTTTAATATGGTGTGCCTTAGCACCCGCACCCGAAATGAGTAGCCAAGAGCTTGAATGTGCAAAATTAAACTGGAATCGTGTTGTCATAGAAGGGCGTAAACCTGGGCTTGAAATTGGTATAGGTTGTGATAGTTATCATGAGCCGCTTTCTAAAGTTGGTCATGATTTATTTAAAGACTTACTGCGTGTTGCTGATGTTTTAGATCATAAAGATGATCAACAGCAATATCGTAAAGTTTGTGAACGATTAGAATTGATGTTTGATCAGCCAGAGCTAACACTTTCAGCAAGAACATTACAGGCTATTAGTGATTTAGGTACGTCTGAATTTGGTTTAGTACTTGCAACTCAATATAAAAAACAACTTATTACCGAACCACTATCGTTATTAACCGATGGTGATTTTGTTCAGCAACGTATTTTATCTATTGAAAAACAGCAAAAGAAAGAGCAAAGTGATACATTATCATTTGATGATTATTTGAAACAAAAAATGACCGTTTAGTATGTTTAAAAATCGTGATTATACATTAAGATATCAAGGAAATAATGATGTTGAATTGATTTTACCTAATCATCATATCATCGTAAATCAACCTTTAATTGACCAAAACTCTTTTTCAGTTTTAGTTTGGAATATTTTCAAGCAAAAAAGGGCGGATTGTATTCAAATTTTGGAGCAATATGCAAAAAGTACCAAAATAATCTTATTACAAGAGGCCCAAACCACACCACAATTATTAAACTTTGTTGCAAAGCATAATAAAATAGCTGATCATGTTCCGGCTTATTGTTTAAATGATATCTATGCAGGCGTTATGACCATAACTGATAGTTTACCTACTGCCTTATTATCTTTTAAAGAGAGAGAGCCACTAATTAGAGTACCTAAGTCAGCATTAATTACCTATTACCCGATTGAGCACTCTTTAGAGCAATTATTAGTCGCCAATATACATGCTATTAATTTTAGTTTGGGGGTAAAAGTTTATCGCCAACAAATGTTCATATTGTTAAATCGTATTAAAGAACATCATGGACCGGTCATTTTGGCTGGGGATTTTAATGCGTGGAGTCGTCAACGTTTAAATCTTTTATATCATCTGATTCGTTCTATAGGATTAAAACCGGTCAATTTTTCTGTCGATATTCGAAAAACATTTATGGGCAGACCGTTAGATTTTATCTTTTATCGAGGATTACAACTTGATGCGGCTGAAATTATTAGTACAACGGCATCCGATCATAATCCTCTATTAGTGAATTTTAGATTGGGTTTGCATTAGCAAGGTTGATAGTTAAAATATCGCCTTCTTTTACACGCGAATTTTTTAACTTATTCCACTCAAGTATATCGGTAATTTTTACACGATAATTTTGTGCGATAGAGTAAAGGTTATCACCCGCTTTAACAAGGTAGGTAATTTTTTTACTGCTATTACCATTTTTACCTAAAATAGAATTAACCGTTTTATTATTTGTTGAACTATACTTAATCGTTGACGATTTCACTTCAAATGGCATTGTAGCATGCGGTACGTCTTGTAATAGTTCAGTTATTTCATTAGCAACCAGATTCTCTGCTTGTAATTTTTTAAATAAATCTTCAGCATGAACATAAGGAACTAGCAGATGGAAAGGACCATTTACCGTTTGTTGTACATACCCTGCATTATATGTCATTAAATCATTGAGTGATAACCCAGTATATTGGGCAATTTTAGCCAATGAGATATTTTTAGACATATCGATTCGAACTAAAGAATTTTCATAATTACAATCGGGTAATTTAATACCATATTGTTGATTATTTTTTACAATATCAATGATGGCTAAAATCTTAGGTACATAGTGCATGGTTTCACTAGGTAAATCTAAAGACCAATAATTGATTGGTAAACCTTTAGCTTGATTTTTTTCTATTGCTTTTCTAACTCGACCTTCACCCGCATTATAAGCAGCAAGAGTTAATAACCAATCACCATTAAATTTGCTATTAAGGTTTTGTAATAGTGATATAGCTGAATTAGTTGATGCAATCAAATCACGGCGACCATCAAAGTAATTGCTTTGCTTTAATCCATATTCTTTGGCTGTAATTGGCACAAATTGCCACAATCCCGCAGCTTGAGCAGAGGAGGTTGCCATCGGATCGTATGAACTTTCAATTAAAGGAATTAATGCCAACTCAACCGGTAAATTATTTTTACGTAATTGGTTGATAATATAGTATACATAAGGTTCAGAACGTAGTGCGATAGTTTCAAATCCTTGAGGATCACGTAATAAACGTTCTCTTTCAGCTTTAATTCGACTATTCTCTGGCACATTAACATTGATTTGCGCTAACATAAATTGCCAAGGATTTTGAGTCACTGATGAGTAATTTACACCACCACTTTTGATACTCGTTGTCATTATTGATTTAGAGTTGTGCTTTTTATAAGTGCTATTATAGCGAGCTCCGTGATTTTGACATGCACCTAAAAAAGAACATAACACAGTAAAAATTATTAACTTTTTCATTAGTTTACAAGATTTAACATGAATTTAAGTTGAGTATTATACCTAAAAATTGTCTTTTTGGCTCCTAAAAAAAGTAAACAATTCTAACTCATTGTTAAAATTGAATTTACTTTGTAAGTTTTTTTCATTACATCTCAAAAATAAATTAATTTGTCTTTCATTCAACAACGTTGAAGGTAAAGTTATTGTTTTATTTGAAATATAATTTAAATATTGCGTAATATTTTTGTCTTCCGGTACCATGTGTGTAGCAAATTTTAAATTCGATAAAGTGTACTCATGACCTGCACAAATTAATGTGTTATCAGGTAACTTTTTTAATTTATTGAGTGAATCTAACATTTGCTGGTAGTGCTGCTCGAAAACTCGTCCACATCCGGCCGAAAACAATGTATCACCACAAAAAAGATAGGGCGCACAGTAATAGGCTAAATGTCCTAAAGTATGGCCTGGTACTTTTAATATATCAAATTTAAAATCAGCAATGGTAATTGTGTGCTGATTAGATAGTGATATTAAAGGTAGATTAATTTCACTTGGCCCATAAATGGCTATATCAGTATAGTAATCTTGCAGTAATTTAACACCACCAAGGTGATCAATATGGTGATGAGTAAGTAAAATTGCAAGGGGGGAGAGTTGGTGCTGGTTTAGATAGTTAATAACAGGTTTGCCATCACCAGGATCAACGATAATCACTTGCCTATGGGCATTTTCGAGCAACCAAATATAGTTATCTGCTAATGCCGGAATAATATGCAATTGAAACATTTGACCTAACTCCTTTCAACAAAATTTATTAAATATTATCACGCTATTTTTATTGAATTAACACTTAGTCAACTGCAGATTGTTCAAATAGCGTGTCATGCATAGTTGGATTTTCAGCCATACTTTTTGCAATGACATCACAACGTTCATTTTCAATATGTCCAGCATGTCCTTTTACCCAAATCCATTCAATTTTATGCGTTTGTACTAGTGAATCTAGTCGAGTCCAAAGATCGGCATTTTTTACTGGTTTTTTATTAGCTGTTTTCCAACCGTTTTTTTTCCAAGCATGGATCCAGTTTAAAATGCCATTACGCAAATATTGACTATCGGAAAATAATTCAATTAAACAAGGTTGTTTTAGCTCTTCTAAAGCAACAATTGCTGCAAGTAATTCCATACGGTTATTTGTTGTTTTATAAAAACCTTTTGATAAGATTTTTTCTGTTTGTTTATATTTTAATATCGCGGCATAACCACCAGGACCGGGATTGCCTAAGCAAGAACCATCAGTATAAATTTCTATTTGTTTGAGCATGTTAATAATCTTTTAAAATGATATTAATTGTTAGCTATCTGCTAAAGATAAAACCAAAACGAGTGTTTGTTACTATAAATGAGTTAACCCTCTATACTATTGGGTCTCAACATTAGAAGCGTTTAGTGCTAAACTATACCATTATTTTGATCATTCCCCAATTATTGATAAACAAAAAGAGAATAACGTGATAACCAATTGTAATCGCCAAATTGTATTAGATACAGAAACCACTGGTATGAATCAAGAAGGCAATAATCATTATGAAGGACATAAGATTATTGAAATTGGTGCTGTTGAAATTGTTAATCGACGATTAACAGGAAATCATTTTCATGTCTATATTAATCCCGAACGTTTAATCGATGAAGAAGCCTTTAAAGTTCATGGTATTAGTGATGAATTTGTAAAAGACAAACCTATTTTTAAAAATATTGCTCATGATTTTATCAAGTTTATAGATGGTGCTGAGTTAGTTATTCATAATGCTTCGTTTGATGTCGGCTTTATGGATTACGAATTTCGCCTTTGTGGCTTAAATTTCAAAACAGCAGATCACTGTATTATTACCGATACCTTAGCAATGGCAAGACGCTTGTTTCCGGGAAAACGTAATAATTTAGATGTGCTTTGTGAACGTTATCAGATTGATAATTCTCACCGAACGCTGCACGGCGCTTTACTTGATGCCGAGATCTTAGCAGAAGTCTATCTTGCAATGACGGGGGGGCAAACCACCTTGTCATTTAGTAACGATGATCATCTTTCATCTTCCACTGATGCTAATGCTGTTAAGAAAATAGATCGTAATGGTAATCGTTTAAAAGTAATCAAAGCGTCTGATGATGAACTTGGCCAACATAAAGCTATTTTAGAAAAAATAGACAAAAAAAGTGGTGGGGCGTTATGGAACTCACAATAATGATGGTTTTATATGCAATTAAACATTAATTTGCAAATTATTATTGACGAAAATAAAATTTATCTTTAACATCACGCCTACTTTAATGTTGTTGCATTAAAGAAAGCTAAAAAGCGGAGCGGTAGTTCAGTTGGTTAGAATACCTGCCTGTCACGCAGGGGGTCGCGGGTTCGAGCCCCGTCCGTTCCGCCAATTCAATCTTGTTTTGGTCCTTATTTGTTACCTAATTATACTATATCTACTTAGTATCCATTCTATTAATCAATATTTAGTCGAAATAGAGCTATATTCTCATGTTAAAAAAATGGTTATTTATCATCGGTGGTGGCATGGCTTTTACATTAGGGACAGTTGGAATTTTTGTTCCTCTTCTACCAACAGTACCTTTTTATTTATTAACTGCCTATTTATGGCTTAATAGCTCTGATCGTCTTTATCACTATTTTACCAAAAGTCGTTATTATCAGATTTATATCCAGAAGATGCTAATTGAAAAACAAGTTACTAAATCAAGCCTGCTAAAAATGTTAATAATGGTGTTTATTGTTTTGCTAATTCCATTTATTATTTTTAATTCATTACATGTTAGAATTATCTTAGCGGTAGTCTTTTTAGCTCACCTTGTTTTTGGTTATTATTATTTTAATAAGCAGTAATAGCTAAGCGGAGTGTTTATAACAAGCAAATAAATTACAGGGCAAGTTACCCTGTAACAATATGCAAGTTAATGGTTATTTTTGCAGACTCTTTTTAATTTCGATTGCTAACAAAGGATTCCACATAGCACCAGTAGCACTCATTACTGCATCAGCTCCAACGTTTAACAACTCATTATAATGTTCACTATTGCTAACCCCACCAACGCCAATGATGCTAAATTTTAAATCCATCTGTTTACGATATTTAGCTAAACGACTCACCATATCTAAACCCGCCCAACGAATTGCATCACCACAGATTCCTCCTTCTTTTCGATTATCACCTAAAGCCGGATGACCTTTGGCATCAACTGGTTTAGCGGATAACGTGTTAATTGTACTTAAACCGTCGATAATAGAACCAACACGCGTTAATAAAGAAACAATTCTTTCATCATCAGGAAAATAAGCTAGTTTTAAGATAAGTGGGCGATCTGGTACTGCTGTTTTAATTTCATTAACGATACGTTCAACTTTATCAACATCAAAGCACAGTAATTTACTTGCCCCTTCATTTGGGCAACTCAAGTTTGCTTCGAGTATTGGTGCATTGGTTTCTCTTACTAATTTTGCAGCTAAAGCATAATCTTTTTCAATTTCACCTTGACCTTGTGTACCTTGAAAACTACCAATAACGCATTGACCCTGTCCCGCTGAATTTACCGCATCAGCCATGTCAGGCTGCCAAATATCTGGCGCAAAAGAGGGCACGCCAAAGGAGTTAGTAATCGATAAAGGTTGTTGATAATTAGTATCAGCTAAAACAGTATCAAGATTACTTGATAATTTTCCTGTAGGATGAACTGATAAAACATTTGGTAAAGGATGGCATTTATGGAATTTTGTTCTAACTGTTTTATATACACATAAATCGAATCCATAAGCAAAAGCAGCTTTAATATAATTGGCATTTAATAAAGGTCCAGCAGGCTGACCGAAAGGTAGGTTAACATTAACATTTAAGAATTTAGTTTGTTTAGTCGGCACGTGTTCTGCTTTGTCCAATTCGGCAAAAAGTCCAAAAGGTCCTTGAGCATAATTATCTTCATAACTGATGTTCGGATTATAAAAAGGGATTAAGGCGGTCATATCAGCTCCTATTTATGTGTGTTCTTAAAATCAATTTGGTTTATAATGGTTGAGGAAAATAAATTTAAGAGATGCTTAAAATAAAAAATCCTCCATAAAGGAGGATTAATAATTGTAATTAAAAAAGAATGAAGATTTAGTTTTTCGTTCTGTTTGGGTATCTGGACCACTAACATTTATACATTCCTTTTTATATGAGTTGCTTGGCATTGTAGCTGAATTAAAATAAAGCACAAGCCAAAAACAAGAAAAAATATCTAAGTAAATGAAATAGTTATAGTGTTTTTTTTGAGACAAGTAATTAAATTATATACACTACTATAACTATTTAACTGTCAAAAAAAGCAATTTCTAATTATTCTGAATAATAAGCTCTTATAAGCTATTAATAAAATTGAATAATTTTTGTCGAAAAAATGATACTGACATAACTGATCAGACCATTGTAATTGGAGAACAGTTATCAGTAATGATATTATTACCAGTAACAAATCAATTTAAGTAATTATTAGGTAACTAACGATGAGAAACGAAAATACTTTTAAACCTTTTATTTTGCCCAATGGGGTTGAATTAAAAAATCGCATAATGATGGCACCAATGACTACTTGTTCAGGTTTTCATGAAGGATCGGTAACGCATGATTTAATTCAATATTATCAAGTTAGAGCGGGTGATATTGGCACTATTATTGTTGAATGTGGTTTTGTTGATGATAAAGGTTTGGCTTTCCCAGGTGCAATTGGTTTAGATAGTGACGATAAAATTGAAGGATTAGCTAAAATAGCTGAGGCGATCAAATCTAAAGGATCGAAAGCTATTATACAGGTTTATCATGGCGGTCGAATGGTTGAACCTAAATTAATCGGTGGCCAGCTACCTGTCGGTCCGAGTGCTATTGCAGCGCCAAGACCCGGTGCCGCAACTCCAATTGAATTAACGAGTGATGAAGTTGAGCATATGATTGATAAGTTTGGTCAAGCCGTGCGGCGTGCTATTCAGGCTGGATTTGATGGTGTCGAAATCCATGGTGCCAATACTTATTTGATACAACAGTTTTATTCACCTAATTCAAATCAACGAAATGATAAATGGGGTGGAAGCCGTGATAACCGAACTAGATTTCCTTTAGCCATTTTAGATATTACTCATAGCATGGTTAAACAATACGCAAATTCTAATTTCATTATTGGTTATCGTTTTTCACCTGAAGAATTAGAAGTTCCTGGCATTCGTTTTGATGACACGATGTATCTACTTGAGAAATTGGCTGAAAAAGGATTGGATTACATTCATTTTTCAATGGGAGCAATTCTTAGACCGTCTATTGTCGATACCCAAGATCCTACGCCATTAATTCGAAAATATGTTGCAATGCGTTCTGAAACATTAGCAAAAATTCCTGTTGTAGGTGTGGGAAACGTAGTAAATCAAACCGATATCGATGCCGCGTTAGAAAACGGTTATGATTTAGTTGCAGTTGGACGAGCTTGTATTGCATATCCTGATTGGGTAAGCAGAATTGAAAAAGGTGAAAAACTTGAGCTAGTTATCAACAGTGATAAGCGAGAAGCCCTTAAAATTCCAGAACCTTTATGGCATTTCTCTTTGGTTGAAAGTTTAATTCGAGATGTTAATTTAAGTGTAAAAAAATTTAAACCAGGTGATTACCAAGAGAAAGTGAACGATGAATCATATGAATTTGTCATTAATGTAGAATTGGCCAAAGATTTTATCAAAGACATGCAATTAGTTAATGCTAATGAATTTGATAATGAAGTTATAACTCATTTTTCCGAAATTAAACATCGCATCATTGAAGCCAATAGTCCTTTTGTCGATGCTATTTCTGGCGCAACATCGCAATGTGAAGCATTTAAAAAAGCGGTAACCAAAGCTATGGCTAAATCAAATAAAGCTGCGATAGTGGCTGAAGGCGGTGATCCAAATGATAAAGCTTATGATATTGTTGTCGTTGGTAGTGGTGGAGCGGGACTTGCAGCAGCTATTCGAGCTCATGATTTAGGCGCAAATGTTGTGATTGTTGAAAAAATGTCTGTTATTGGTGGTAATACCAATAAAGCCTCAGCCGGAATGAATGCAGCAGAAACTAAGTTCCAAAAACTAAAAGGTATTGTCGATAGTAAAGAACTTTTTTATAAAGAGACGTTGATTGGCGGTAAAAACAAAAATAATCCAGAATTATTACGTTATTTTGTTGAAAATGCACCTGAGGCTATTGATTGGTTGGATGATAATGGTATTGAACTTAGTGGTATTACAACAACTGGTGGCATGAGTGTTGATCGTACCCATCGACCTGAAAGTGGGGCTGCTGTAGGGGGATTTTTGATTAGTGGTTTAGTTAAGAACATTAACAAACGAGGCATTGAAGTTTTATTAGACACGAATGTAACTGAAATTATTACCGAAAATAATAAAGTGATGGGTATTAAAGCGGTTGATGACGATGGAACTATTCAAACCATAAAAGCTAAAGCGGTGATAATTGCAACGGGTGGATTTAGTGCAAATCGTGAAATGGTCGAAAAATATCGTCCAGATCTTAAAGGATTTGTGACAACGAACCATAAAGGTGCTACCGGTTCAGGCATTATGATTTTAGAAAAACTTGGTGCAGGGACAGTGGATATGAAAGAAATTCAAATTCATCCAACTGTTGAACAAACAACATCGTATCTCATTTCGGAATCTATTCGAGGTGGCGGTGCAATTTTAGTATCACAAAATGGTGAGCGTTTTGTTAATGAATTGGATACACGAGATAAAGTGTCTGCCGAGATCATCAATTTGCCTCAACACTATGCTTATATTTTATTTGATCAAAAAGTGCGTGATGAAAACAAGTCTGTTGAAGAATACATATCGCATGATTTGGTTATTCAAGCTAGCAGCATTAATGAATTAGCGCAAAAATTATCAATTAATGTTGATTCATTAACTAAAACCATAGAACGTTATAATCAATTTGTTTCAAATCAACACGATGAAGATTTTGGACGAACAACGGGTATGCGTCATCCTATTAATACTGCGCCATTTTATGCAATAAAAATCGCACCCGGTGTGCATCATACTATGGGGGGCGTAACGATAAATACCCAAACGCAAGTATTAGATGTCGAACATCACGTTATAAAAGGTGTATTTGCTGCTGGTGAGGTTGTTGGTGGCGTACACGGAGCTAATCGAATAGGTGGTAATGCTGTTGCTGATATTATCATATTTGGTATGCAAGCTGGAAAAATAGCAACAGATTATATTCATCAGTGATTGTTTTATACTTAGGGTATATTTAGCATGGTTAATTCAAGCTATGAAAGCTATGAATATGTGCAAAATTTATTAGGCACAACGGTTTCATTAATACTTTGTGAACCTAATGAAAACGTTGCTCATAAAATATTTGAGTTAATAAAAGTGCTTGAAAGTAAGTTAACCGTTAATCGCCCTGTATCTGAGGTGATGTCTGTTAATTTGGCTGCGGGTCAACAACCTGTTAAAGTGAGTCATAGTATTTTTTCCTTAATTGCACAAGCTAAAGATGTCAGTTTAATGCCCGGTAGCTGTTTTAATATCGCTATTGGGCCATTAGTTAAGTTATGGAAAATAGGATTTAATGGCAGATTTCCACCCAGCCAACAACAAATTGATGAAAAGCGCTTATTAATCGATCCACAAGATATTGAACTCAATGTTGAAGATCAAACAGTTTTTTTGAAAAAAAAAGGCATGGAAATCGATATGGGCGCTATCGCAAAAGGCTATATTGCCGATATTGTAAAAGCCATTTTGCTACAAAATGGAATCAATCAAGCTATTATCAATTTAGGCGGCAATGTTGTGGCTTTAAATCAATCACCGGCAAATGCCGAAGGTTTTTGGCATATAGGATTAAGAAAACCTTTCTCTAACAATGATGAATTAGTCGGTTTTTTGAAGGTAATAAACAAATCTGTTGTGACATCAGGTATATATGAACGCTATTTTGTACACAAAGATACTCTCTATCATCATATTTTGGATTCTTCAACGGGGTATCCTTTGAATAACGAATTAGAAAGTATCACAATTATTTCTGATACGTCTCTTGAAGGGGATTTATTTTCAACGCTTTTATATGGATTAGGCTATGAGCGTGCTCATAAATATTTACAAAAACACCGCAATTTATCAGCAATTTTTTTATTAAAAAATAAAACGATAAAGTTAGCTAATCCCCACAATTTTGCTTTTGAATTAACGAATCATCAATATGTAATGCGTTAATGCCTTAATTGAAATGATTATTGAATGTTGAATTTAATGTTTGTTAAGAATTAGATCATGAAATTTTAAAATTAAAAAAGGAAAAATCCCATGAATACAATAAATAAGCCACCAGTAAAATGGTTACCTTTAATAATTATTGCTGCGCTATCAGCAATATTATGGTTATTTGTATCCCCCCCGCAGGGTATCAGTATAGAAGGGTGGCGAACAAGTATTATTTTTGTCGCAACCATTGCCTGCATTGTTGCTGAAATTATGCCTATTGGTGCCATTGGTTTATTGGCTATTACGGTTTTTGCAGTATTAAGACCTTCAGGGGCTATGTCTGCGGCAGAATCGATAAAAATATCGTTAAGTGAATTAAATAGTAGCCTAATTTGGCTTATTGTTATTGCCTTTATGATTGCCCGTGGATTTATTAAAACAGGACTGAGTAGACGCATTGCTTACTATCTTGTTAAAATTTTAGGTAAAAATACGCTTGGTTTAGCTTATGGTTTATCAGTAACAGATATGGCTTTAGCGCCGGCTATTCCAAGTACGACAGCTAGAGCTGGAGGCGTTATATATCCAATAGCTGAAGCGCTGGCGATTAATTTTAATTCAAACCCAAAAGATGAATCAAGAAACCGCATTGGTACTTTTTTGATGTTAACTATTAGCCATGTTAACGACATCACTTCTGCTATGTTTTTAACAGCTTTTACAGGAAATTTGTTAGCCGCTAAATTAGTGACAACGTCACTAGGTATTACTTTAGGCTGGGGGCAATGGTTTGTAGCAGCGATTGTACCTTGTTTAGTTTCGTTTGTTGTTATTCCATTAGTTATCTATTTTTTAACTAACCCTGAACTGAAAAAAACGCCAGAAGCGCCGACTTTGGCTGTTGAAGAACTAAAAAAAATGGGGACGGTTTCAAGAAAAGAAATTATCATGGGCTGCACTGTCATATTATTATTATGCCTTTGGATTTTTGGCAGTAATTTTGGTATTGACTCAACAACCACTGCATTTATCGGCTTGTCTATTTTGATTTTATCCGGTGTTCTCAGTTGGGATGATATAAAAGGAGAGAAAGCAGCATGGGATACTTTAATTTGGTTTGCTGCATTATTGATGATGGCCGGCCAAGTTAATAAACTTGGTGTAACTAAATGGTTAGGTGACACCATTGGTAATGCAGTAAAAGGTCATTTAGGTGATAGTAGCTGGGTATTTGTGATAATCATTTTATGTGTGGCTTATGTTTATCTACACTACTTTTTTGCAAGTGGAAATGCACATATTGCAGCCTTATTCCCTGTTTTTCTGTCAGTTGCTATTGCACTGGGCGTACCACAAATGATTGCCATTTTTGCTCTTGTGATTTGTACTAATTACTTTGGATCAATTACACAATTTGCTAATGCGAGAAATCCTTTACTCTTTGCTGAAGGTTTTGTGCCAGTAAAAACATGGTGGAAAGTGGGCTTTATATGTAGTGTTGTGAATTTAATTATTGTCTTTACCATCGGTATTTTATGGTGGAAGATCATTGGATTAGGTTAATCACGTTATATTATGACCGCCAGTCATATCTGGCGGTAAGTTATAGGGTTTATCTTTTAAAACGTTTCAATGGATAAATCCCAATCATTGACTGATTTCCAATATTTTTGCTCTTGTTCTAAATCAAGCAATATAAGCTTATTATTTTCAATGAATTGTTGATCAACTTCTAAGATGATATGGGTTAGCTTATCTTTTGTAAGCTTTAAACGAAAAGCCTCTACATTAAGATCATTATTACGTTGATTATTAATTAAAATTGAAAGCCTTAAAATTTGTAACAATGAAACAATATGTTTATATTCAAAAAGGCTAAAATAGGGTAAATCATCAATATTAATTGACTTTCTGTGGTAACGTACCAGCGTTGATAAAAGTAGTTGTTGTTCTTCATTAAATCCTGGCAGATTGCTATTTTGCAGTATATAGCTTGAATGTTTATGAATTGAAGAGAAATTAATTTTTAATCCCACTTCGTGTAACTGCGCGGCCCAATATAAAATTGCTTCAACATTGGTTGGTATAATCATCAAGGCTTGCTTTTTCCATTGCGAAAATAGATGTTTGGACGTTTTTACAATTTGTTTTGCATGGCGCTCATCAATATTATAGTGTTGCGATAATGATTCTGCTGTCGTTTCTCTAATATCACGGTAATTGGGTCCATCAATTAGCTCATATAAAACACCTTCACGTAGTGCAAAAGGACAATAGTGCAATGCTTGCAATTCTAATGCATCAAAAATACCGCTAAATATTGCTAAACCACTAACAAACACTTTTTTTCGTTCATCTGAAAGAGAAGGAAAATCGATATCCTGAAAAGATTTAAATTCTAGGACATAGCTAACTAAGTCGTCCAAACGTTTTGGTGTGATAATTCCGTCGCTAACACCAATATCGAGTAATATTTTATATATACTTTTAATTGTACCGGAGGTACCAAAAGCGACACTAATATTTTGTTTTTTTATCGTATTTATAATGTTTTCAATTTGCTGCGTTGCTGCGAGTTTTGCTCGTTGAAATGAAGCTTTATCAATTATCTTATTTGGAAAAAATTGTTTAGTGTAAGTAACACATCCCATAGGACGACTGGCGACTATCGAAGGTTTAAGATCATTGCCTTTACCTATAGCGATCTCTGTCGATCCTCCGCCAATATCAATAACAAATTTAGTATCAAATTCAGAGGTGGATTCAGAACTCATGGCGCCTAAATAAATCAAACGCGCTTCTTCTTGGCCTGAGATAATTTCAACAGGATAGGGTAAAACTTTAGCGGCTGCAGTTAAAAACTTTTGTCTATTTTTAGCAATACGTAACGTATGTGTGGCAACAATTCTCACGTTTTCAACAGGAAAACCATTTAACCGCTCTGCAAATAAAGCAAGGCATTCCACACCACGACTGATACTTGATTCACTTAGCTCATTTTTATCATTTAAGCCTGTCGCTAAATGGATATTTTTTTTATTTTTATAAATAATTTGAGTTGCACCATCAATACAGCGCGCAATAACCATATGAAAACTATTTGATCCTAGGTCAAGAACCGCATATTCATTGAATTTATTCACTGTTTGAATTCCTTATTCATGTGTTTCTAATTGTTTTAAATAATCATAAATTGCATGTTGAGCTCTAATTTTTTTCTTATTGCCTCGTTGTACATAATTATTCATATTATCTTTATCAATTACACGGGCTTTAACATTATCATTACATTGAATATTAAAAATATCATGGATAGTTGATCTTAAAATAGGATCGAAAATTTTAACGCCGACTTCTATGCGATTATCCAGATTTCTTGGCATCCAGTCAGCAGAAGAGATAAATGTATCTTTTTTACCCTCATTTTCAAAGATATAAACCCGAGCATGTTCTAAAAACTGATCCACAATACTCGTTACATAGATATTTTCGCTGAGATTTGCAATTTGAGGAACTAAAACGCAAGTTCCACGTACGATCATCCTAATTTTGACTCCTGCACATGAAGCACGATAAAGTGCATCTATCATTTCTTTATCGGTTATTGCATTAAGTTTTAAATAAATAGCGGCATTTTTTCCTGATTTTGCATGATTGATTTCTCGTTCAATAAATTCATGGAACCGCAAACGTGTGTTTTGAGGCGAAACAAGCAAATAATTGAAAGAGACGGGTTTAAATGGATTTTCAATAAAATTGAAAACTTTTCTCACTTCATCTGTTATGGCAGGATCGGCGGTGAGCAGTGAAAAATCTGTATAAATTCTAGCCGTTCTTTCATTAAAATTACCAGAGCCAATATGGGCATATCGAACAATGTCGTCATTTTCTTTACGATCAATTAAAAATAATTTCGCATGAATTTTTAATTTTGGTTGTGAATAAATAACTTTAATTCCACTACTAATTAATCTTTTAGCCCATTTAATGTTTGCTTCTTCATCAAAACGCGCTTGTAACTCAACGACTACAGTGACTTTCTTTCCGTTATTAGCTGCATTAATTGCAGCATGAATAAAACGAGAATCTTTCGCTACTCGATAAATATTCATTCGAATATGTGTTACAGCTGGATCAAAAGAAGCTTGACGCATAATTTCAAGTACATGGCCAAATGAATAATAAGGGTAGTAGAGTAGAACATCGCGGTCTTTGATAGCTGCAAAAGCATTTCTGAACTTTTTAAATCGATTATAGGCAAGACTTGGCAATCGTTTATTCAACAAATTTTTTACGCCAAGATCTGGAAATTTGACTAAATCCTTAAAATTAGGGTAACGTCCACCAGGCATTGCATCTTGTTCAGTTAATCGTAATTTATTTATCAATAATTCAAATAGTGCTTTAGGCATGTCTTTTTGATAAGTAAATCTTACTGGTTGGGCAGTTAAACGTTGCTTTAATCCTTGTGACATGAGCTCGAGTAAGCTATCTAATTCAGTATTCAATTCATACTCGGCATCACGATTAATATTGATTGAATAAGCATTAAGTTCCTTGGCATCAAAAAATACTTTAAAAATTTCGGATAAGCAATAACGCAGAATATTATCTAAAAATATGATTGATTTATTTTTGGTTGAAACTTCAGACGGAAGTAAGACAAAACGTGACACATTGTCTGTCGGTAATTCGAGTAATGCATAGCTTATGCTATTTTCACAAATTATCTCAACAGCTAAGTAAGCATGATCGTCCTTTAAAAACTGAATTAATTCAGTATGACTATCTAACAAAATTGGCGTAATGTACTGGCGTAAATTCTGTTTATAATAATTTTTTATCCAATTTTCTTGATACGAGGTTAATTGCCTTTCATTGATCAAAAAGATCTGATTTCTTGCCATTTCAAGTAATAATTCATTATAGAGCTGATCGAACTGTTGTTCTAATTGAATAACTTTTTGATTAACTTGTCGTAATAGTTGTTTTGCATTGGATGAGGTTTGGGCTTGTTCTTGTTCAATTAACACATATTTTTTTAAATTAGCAAATTGTACTTTATAAAATTCATCAAGATTACTCGAATATATGCCTAAAAATCGAATTCTTTCAATCAGAGGATTATTTTTATCCGCTGCTTCTTGTAAGACTCGTTGATTAAAGGATAACCAACTCAGTTCTTTAGGTGTATATACTTTCTCTTCAGGCATTTTTTATCTCTTACAATTTATTAATTTTAATGATAACAGGATAACTTAAGATAAAAAAAAAGCTAGCATCTAGCTAGCTTTTTATAATTAAGTTAATAACCCTTAAGTGGATTAAATACGATGTACAGAAGTTGTATTAGTTGTCCCACTTGGTACCAATGCACCTGATACCATTACAATCGTATCACCTTGTTGTAGACCGCAAACTTTTACCGCCATTTCTTTACCTAATCGGTAGAAATCATCAGTAGAATTAATTGCATCAATTAAAATTGGCTCAACACCTTTTGATAGTGCTAATTGGTTCACTGTTTTTTGGCTAGAAGACAGTGCTAAAATACGTGCTCTAGGGAAATAATGACGAACTTCACGTGCTGATTTACCACTCCGTGTTGCTACAACGATCAATGGTACATTTAAACGTTCTGCAATTTCAACTGCACCACAACAAACAGCTGCTGTAATACGTAATTTTTCTTCTTTAGCAGTTAATTCTAACGAAGCAGGAATCGTGCCATCGGTACGTTTACAAATAGTTGCCATGACGTTGACGGTTTCTAATGGATATTTACCTTTAGCACTTTCACCAGATAGCATTACCGCATCAGTTCCATCAATGATTGCATTTGCCACGTCACCCGCTTCAGCACGAGTAGGGCGAGGATTTTTGATCATTGAATCAAGCATTTGTGTCGCAGTAATTACAGGTTTCGATGCTCTATTACATTTTTTAATCATCATTTTTTGGGCAAAAATAACTTCTTCAACCGCGATTTCAACGCCTAAGTCACCACGTGCAACCATGATACCGTCAGAAGCTTCCAGAATTTCATCAAAATTGTCTAAACCTTCTTGGTTTTCAATTTTAGAAATAATCTTAATATCTTCTCCACCATGAGTTTTTAAGTGAGCTCTAATATCTTCTACATCAGAACGCTTACGAATAAAAGAAGCTGCGATAAAGTCAACACCTTGTTCACAACCAAAAATAAGGTCATTTTTGTCTTTTTCTGCTAGAGCAGGTAATTTAATAGAAACGCCTGGTAAATTAATTCCTTTATTTTCACCTAAATCACCATTGTTCAAAACAGTACAAATAACTTCGTTGCCTTTAATTTCTTTTACATCCATAGCAATTAAGCCATCATCGACTAAAACGCGATTTCCTGGTTTTAAGTCATGTGCAAAGCCTTTATAAGTTACGGCTACACGCTCAGCATTACCAATGACGGTTTCATCAGTTGTGAAGGTAAAAGTTTGACCTGCCACAAGTGAAACATCATTGCCACCTTCTAATTTAATGGTACGAATTTCTGGACCTTTGGTATCTAGCATGATAGCGGCTTTTAAACCTGTTTCTTGCATTACTTCTCGTAAATTTTTGATTCGATTACCATGCTCTTCATAATCACCATGAGAGAAGTTTAAACGCATAACATTCATGCCTGCTTTTAATAATTTTGCTAACATCTCTTTTGATTCAGATTTAGGACCAATGGTGCAAACGATTTTTGTCTTTTTCATAATATTATCTACTAGTTGTTAAGGTTGAAGTTAAAATTTTAAATAAACTGTTTTTAAATAAAAAAAAATCAATGTCAGTACATTGATGGGAATGATAGGTAAAGGGAAATGAGTAACTGCAATATGGTTACTCAATTTAAATAAATTATTTGAAGAATTGATTATTTTCATCAAAGTGTGACCCTTAAAAAACTGTGGTCATTATATTCTTAACTATTGTTAAAATAAAGCTTTTTATCGTGATATGTGTCTTCTCTTTTTACAACTTAGTTACCTTAAAACCTTATGTAAAATTAAATACCTCAAGTGTTTTAAGGTAAACTATGGGGTTTGTGTCACATCCATTCTTTGACTTGATAGATAAGTTCGTTATCTTTATTTTTTAAAATAAGTTGATTATTTGTCAATTCAACTTTAGCGCCATTACTAATCAGTTGATCTATCACAATATCCAACTTATCAAGTTGGTCATCATTACAAAGCATTTTTGTCATAGCAACGCCAACACCTTTAATTTCATCATTTTTTAACGTAACTTGACCAGAAAATTGGTTGCACATTTTTCCTGTTATTGTCATCTTTTCACCAAATTCTAAGTCGGCTTGTTTATCTAAAGCAACGTCTTGACCATTGGCTTTAATCAACACAAAATGATGATGCATTAAATCTGTATCTTTAATTTTGCCTGACTCCCCACATCCAGATAAAGTGAAAAAAGCTGTGAGCAAAGAGATATAGCCAATCGTTTTTTTCATACCAACTCCTAATAATAAGTAAATTTTGCTATAATGACATAATTATAATTGTTTACTAATATACTTGACACTTTATGTTATCTCAACAACAATTCAAACTTCTCGAATCAACGACTTTAAGTGATAAACAAAAAATAATAAAACTGTCACGTACCAAAGCTGATTCATTAAAAATTAATGCTGCTATTTTGCAAGCTGTTGATCATTACCAAACTAAATTGCAATCTTTGCCGAAGCAAATTAGTTATCCTCAACATTTACCTGTTGTTGACAAAAAACAAGCAATTTATCAAGCTATAAAAAATCATCAAGTTGTGATTATTGCAGGCGAAACAGGATCAGGTAAAACCACACAAATTCCAAAAATTTGTTTAGAACTTGGTTTAGGTGTAAAAGGTTTTATTGGACACACTCAACCTAGACGATTAGCTGCTCGTTCGGTTGCTAATCGTATTGCGGAAGAGTTAAGCACTGAAATAGGGCAATTAGTCGGTTATAAAGTGAGATTCTCTGATCATGTTAGTGATAACACTTTAATCAAATTAATGACTGATGGTATTTTACTGGCCGAAATACAGCAAGATAAATTACTATTAAATTATGACACCATTATTATTGATGAAGCACATGAACGCAGTTTAAATATCGATTTTATTCTTGGCTATTTGAAACAATTATTACCTAAACGCCCTGATTTAAAAGTGATTATTACATCAGCAACAATAGATGTTGAGCGATTTTCTCAGCATTTTAATTGTGCGCCAATTATTGAAGTATCAGGTAGAACTTATCCTGTTGAGGTGAGATATCGCCCACAAGTTGCGAGTCGTGATTCAGATAATGACAATGAAAGTAGTAATGATTTTCAACCTATTGTTGATGCAATTGATGAGCTGTCTGCTGAAAGTCATGGCGATATTTTAGTGTTTTTAACTGGTGAACGTGAGATTCGTGATCTGGCCGATACATTAAATAAACTAGATTTACGTCATACTGAGATTTTACCTTTGTATGCTAGGTTATCTGCTTCTGAACAAAATCGTATTTTCCAATCGCATACTCAGCGACGCATTATTCTTTCAACCAATGTGGCAGAAACATCATTAACTTTACCCGGAATTAAATATGTCATCGATCCTGGTTTGGCGAGAATAAGCCGTTATAGTTACAGAACTAAAGTTCAACGATTACCGATCGAGCCGATTTCGCAAGCATCGGCTAATCAACGAAAAGGGCGTTGTGGTCGTACCTCTGATGGGATATGTATTCGTTTATATGATGAACAAGATTTTTTATCTCGTCCAGAATTTACCGAACCAGAAATTTTGCGTACCAATCTGGCCTCTGTTATTTTGCAAATGACCGCCTTAGGATTGGGTGATATCGCTGCCTTTCCATTTGTTCAAGCACCGGACTCTAAATATATTCGTGATGGGATTCGATTATTAGAGGAACTTGGTGCAATTAACGCTCATCATCATCAATATCGTTTGACCGAAATAGGAAAAATATTAGCACAACTGCCAATTGATCCAAGATTAGCGAGGATGTTGGTTGAAGCAAGGCGATCGGGCTGCACTAAAGAGATTATGATCATAACTGCAGCTTTATCTATTCAAGATCCGAGAGAGCGTCCTTTTGATAAACAGCAAGCGTCCGATGAGAAGCATAGACGGTTCACCGATAAGCAATCAGATTTTATTTCTTTCATTAATCTCTGGCATTATATTGAAGAACAACAAAACCAACTTTCAGGAAATCAATTTCGACGATTATGTCAAAAAGAGTATTTAAATTATCTTCGTATTCGAGAGTGGCAAGATGTTTATACTCAAATTAGACAAACAATCAAGCAATTAACTTTTCCAATAAATAGTCAACCTGCTGATTATCGTTCCGTACATCTAGCGTTAATAAGCGGCTTACTATCACATATTGGGATGAAAGAACTTGAAAAGCACGAATATATAGGTGCTCGCAATATTAAATTTGCTTTATTTCCGAATTCAACATTATTTAAAAATCAGCCTAAGTGGTGTATTGCAAGCGAACTTGTCGAAACCAGTCGTTTGTGGGGTAGGATAGTGGCAAAAATCGACGTTGAATGGATCGAGCCTTTGGCTAAACATTTGCTTAAGTATAGCTATAGTGAGCCTAGATGGTCAAAAAAACAAGGGGTTGCCATCGCCAATGAAAAGGCAACATTATTTGGTTTGCCAATTGTCATTAATAGAGTCATAAACTATAGCAAAATCGATCCTGATTTAAGCCGAACTTTATTTATTAGGCATGCACTGGTAGAAGGCGATTGGCAGACAAATTATCGTTTTTTTATACAAAATCAAAAGCTGATTAAAGAAGTCGAAGATTTAGAACATAAGTCTCGTCGACAAGATATTTTAATTGATGATCAAGAATTATTTGATTTTTATAATCATAGAATTGATCAGTCTGTTATTTCGGCCAAGCATTTTGATTCATGGTGGAAACAAAAACAAAAGTCAGATCCGGATTTGCTGAATTTTGAAAAAAATATGTTGATTAATCATTGTGCTCAACAAGTTAACCTTAATGAGTTTCCTGACTTTTGGCAACAAGGCAACTTCAAATTACCATTAAGTTATCATTTTGACATTGGCAATAAACGTGACGGCGTCACAGTTGAAATTCCTATCGATGCACTTAATCAAATTAAAAATAGAGGATTTGAATGGCAAGTACCAGGTTTTAGGAAAGAATTAGTTATAGCATTAATCAAGTCATTACCCAAATCACTACGTAAAAGTCTGGTTCCTGCACCAAATTATGCTGATGCATTCTTAAGTAGGGTGAGTTCAACTGACATTCCTTTACTTGAAAGTTTACAAAGTGAATTTAAAAAAATGACAGGTGTAAAAATACTCAATGAAGACTGGCAGTTAAATCAAATTCCTGATTATTTAAAAATGACCTTTGCTATTATTGATATCAATAATAAAGAATTAGCCGCAGGTAAAGATTTGGTTCAGCTTAAAGAACAACTTAAAGCACAAATACAGCATGCTTTGTCGAATATAAATACTAAAAAAACTGATTTAATAGAAAAAAAGAATATTATCGATTGGAATTTTGGAACACTACCCACTATTTATGAGGGACAACAAAAAAATTACACGATTAAAGCTTATCCCGCAATTGTTGATAATCAGACATCGGTAAGTATAAATCTAGTGGATAGTTACGAAGAACAACAACGATTAAGTAAATTGGGATTAAGGCGTTTGTTGTTGTTAAATATTCCTTCACCGATAAAGTATTTACACGAAAAATTACCCAATAAATCTAAATTAGGTCTTTATTTTAATTCGTTTGGCACTGTATTAAGTTTAATCGATGATTGTATTGCTTGTGCAATTGATGAGTTGATAGACAAAAATAATCAATTTGTCCAAAACCAAGAACAGTACCAGCAATTATTGAATTATACCAAAGCTAATGTGAATGAATATGTCTATCATATCGCCAAGCAAGTTGAATCAATTTTAACTTTACATTTCAGTATTAATAAAAAGCTTAAAGGGCGAGTTGACTTGTCTTTAGCTTTTGCATTATCAGATATAAAACAACAAATCGATGGACTGATTTATAAAGGGTTTGTATCTAAAACAGGTTATAAAAAATTATCTGATCTCTATCGCTATTTATCAGCAATCGAAAAACGTATCGAAAAATTAACAGTTAATCCAAATAAAGATAGACAAGCCATGAACATTGTTGAAGAAGTTAAAAATCAATACGAAAGTTGGCTAACTACTTTGCCTGAAAATCAAAGATTGCAAGATAATGTGAAAGATATACGTTGGATGATTGAAGAGTTGCGAGTTAATCTATTTGCTCAGCAGCTAGGTACACCATATCCAATTTCATCAAAACGAATAAAACAACAAATTGAATTAGTTAAATCGGAATTATAATTTTTATAGTGTTGAATTTAAATATGAACGCTGTTTAATCCGATTTAAATTAAGGTAGGAAAAGTTGAAAAAGTAGGGCGCCAAAGCGCCCAATACTGTTATTATCGATAAAGATCAACAAATACTGTGATATTTGGTCCGTTAGCATCTTGAGCGATGCGAGCAATATGATAATATTTAGCGCCAGCATCAATAGCACGTTTACCCGCTTGATACGAGATTTCCTGATCGGTTGGATAATATCCTCTAAACTTCACGGTATCATATGCAACCATTTTCGCCGCAGTTGCATCATTGAGTTCTTGAATTTTACGACCATCTGGCAAGGTGACAGTGTAACGGCTTGCTCGTTGTGGTGCATTTGCTGCATCTGCGGTTGCAGCTTCTGTTGTTGATGTACCACTCACTGTGCTAACATTGCTTGGTTTAGCGGTTTTATCAATAACTTTATTGTGGAATTTTTCGGCATAGAATTTTTCGTTAAATGCTGATGGTGAATAATAGCCTGGTTTTTCAACTTGCATTGCAGCTTCACCACCTTGAGCTAAGGCAAGTTGCCCAGCTTCTGAATCATAAGGAATAGCATTTTCAGGTTGTAATTTTCGTTCTGGCGCATCTTTTTTAAATAAATATGCAGCAACTTGCAAATTACTACCAAGTTCTGATCGCGAATCAATATAAAATGCATATGCACCTTGAGCTGAGGCTTCTTTTGCAATCGCTTGATTTACATCGTAATCATTAGGAAAATAACCACGAATTCTAACAATATTAAAAGGTTCTAATCGAATAGCTTTAGACTTAGGATATTCATAAACACCTTCAAATTTGCGAAGGTTTTCAGCGGGCTCTTCTAATTTTGGTGCATCTGATTTATATAATTTAGCATAAACAATACGCAAAGTATCATTTGAAGGACTAATATTTGTTGTTGTAATAAAAAAAGCAGCTGCTCCTTCTTTATCTGCTGCTTTAGACATTGCCATTACATAATCACTATCAGTGTAAAATGCACCACGAACAGTAATCTGTTTGAATGATTGCAAATTTTTAGCTTGCTCTTCAGTGAGCTGTTGTGCAGCAAATGAACTCATTGGCATAATGGCCACAGTTGCTGCTATAAGAGTTTTCTTTAAACTTATCATAGTTGTTAAACCTTAATATGAACTTTTTAAAATATTTTATCATGAAATAAATTACTTTCCCAAAACAATTAAAGCATTTAAATTTTTGATAAAAATATATTTTCCTTTTACTGATAATATATCTTGCTCTTGAAACTTAGACAAAATTCTACTAACTGTCTCAATTGTTAATCCTAAATAATTGGCAATATCAGTCCTACTCATTGATAATTTTATATTCAAAGAGGTGTGACCTCGTTTTTCATAGCGTTTATATAATGAATAGATAAAAAATGCTAATCGTTCATCCGCTTTTTTCTGGGAATAGCATAATAGTAATTTCTGATAGTTATAGATATCCGTACTTAACAACTTGAATATCATATCTCTAACGGTTTTATTGACTTCAATAAGTGACATTAATTCTTCATAATTAAGTTCACAAACGGCAACATTATTTAAGGCTTTAATAGTATAGTTATATACTTTTGTTGAAATAGAATCTAAACCAACAATGTCACCTGGCAAGTAAAACCCATTAATATGTTCATTACCATCGGCGGTGGTGATATAAGTTTTTAAAGCACCTGAATGAATAATATAAAATTTAGTGAAAGGTGTATTTTCTTCTATCAAGATCTGATCTTTGGTATAAGAACATTTACGATCTAAAACTGTATGCAATTTGTTATTGACTAACATAGGAATACATAATGAACCTACACTACATAATTCACAAGGGACTGAATAACTTTTGGAACGTAATGGCTTATAGTTACTTTGCATATTTTATTAAAAGGATTAATTCCAATTCGATAATTGATAATAATCGCATATTTTACAATAAAACAATATATAACAGTTAGCCATTATTTTTTTATATGTTAAAAAAGAACAAAATAAATGATAAATTCGATTAAAAGTGCCTGATTAAATTCGATAAGATCAAATCATAAATTTTTATGAGCTTCAACGTAACTTAAATTAAAAGCCTAGGTAGGTGAGAAGCATAGACTCAAAAGCTTGAATAAATAAGATGATATACGTAACATTTCACAATCAAAACTCAAGGTCTATAATTTAAATCAACAACAACTTAAACATTCAAATGAAATATTAATAATAAAATAACAATTTAATCAATTTAACATAATATACATTATGCGTACCGATATAAACGTAGATGAATTTTAGTAATTTAACTGACAGATTCATGACGCTAATTTAAAAATTTGTGGCATCTAATACCAATCTGGAATCGGTCAATCTGTAACACTATATAATCTCGGCACACTATATTGATAATTTATCGTTTAATCCTCCAGCTCCAGATCTTGCGATGTTATTTTTCCATGACTAATAAATTTTTCGGCTAACTTTTTTCTTGGAATATCCAATGTCCGGTCTAACATTTGACTTGATATCGTTGTGTACTTTTCTGGTTTAATTTCAGGGGGAAGTTTATCAAATGAAGTTTTATCTAATTGTTCAACATCATAAAATTTAATATTTCGTAATTTTTCATTATCTTTATATAAATCACTTTCAAAAAAGTTATCTTTCTCATCTGGTTTTATCTGTAAATTATGCCGCAGTCTATATAAATCATTGGCTTGATACACTTCTTGAGCATAGGGATTTTTAGGGTGATTGACATTGGTGGAGTCAAAATTTGAAATTCATTGTTTTTTTGCTGCCTGCGCTATCAGCTCAAAATTATCAAACATCTTTATTACACCTCAATTAGCCAAGAATAGTCTAAAGTTTCTTTAATTCGATTACGCACAAAATCTAAGGCTACAATTTTTTCATAATAGTTATTGATTTTAATCCAATCCTTATCATAAAAAGTTAAAGTATCTTTTATTTTTATAAAAGTAAGACGTTAATTTATTGAGCTCCTGCAGATAATTTCATGTTGTTCTAGTGTAATTAAATTTACCACAAATGCGTGTCTGAATTCATGTTTCATCATGCCTTCAATTGTTTCCGCTCGCTCTTTTTGGTCTCAAATACTGTACTCCTTAGCTAGTTTTGGTGATATTAACATTTGAATTATGAAAAATTTTTAAAAGACACCTAAGCGGAAAGCCTCGCGGTGCGTTCCTTCGACCCGCATTAAAGGATAAAACTTGGTGACTTCTCAATAGTTCACTGCGTGACTGCGACCGATTGACTATAGCAACACCGCGCAATTATTAACATAAAATGTAAATAACACTGTGTATAAAATTTAATTCATGATCTAAATCAATACGTTAATTAGATGCATAAAAAATAAACAGTATAAGAGCTACTAATCTTTCTATATCTTCTCAACATATAAAATAACAACAATATTAGTCTTATTGTCGTCACTTCCCTTTGATTTTAAGAATGGTAATAATGTAACCCTGTTGAATTATCACTAATTATTTTTTAGTCAAAATACCAAGCAAATAAAAATATTATTAATAATCAATAACATAAAGTTTGCATAATGTATATTATGTTAAATTAACATAATTATTGCGAACTTCTGTTTTGTTGTTACCTTACTAAACATGACTAAAAAATTTTTCATAATTAAATACTAAACTAAAAACGTCAAAAATTATTAACCAATTTACAATTTAACTATTTTTAGTCAGTAAAATGACCTCACTACCGGGTAATGGCATTTTTAGAATATGATTTTTTATTTTCCCCCAAACTTGCATTTCACACGCTTTACAATTAAATTTTAGCAGTAGCTCCTCATTGTTTTGAATAAGCTTCATTGGTGTAACTTTAGTTTTAACACCTTGTATACCTTTAGCTTGTTTAGGGCATAAGTTAAATGCAAAACGTAAACAATGTTTAGTTATCATTAATGGTGCATCATCTTTAACTTGGTGAGCTTCATAAGCACTTTCAATTAATTCAACCCCATGCTGAGTGTAAAATTCTCTAGCTTTATGATTATAAACATTGGCCAAAAACGATAACTGATTTTCAGGATATATTGGCTTTGGTATTAATTCAGGTTTGCGCTTTTGTCGACAGTAACTTTTTAGTCGTTCTGTGGTTAATTTTGCGATAATATCTCGTCTAAATTGGTTAAGTTGACTGCTGGGAATAAAATAGACTTTTGATAAATTAATTTTAAAATCAATTAGATAATATATAGTTTGACCAAGTTTTGAAAGATTATCACGAATATTGTTAATTGCTTTATCAGGTTGATCTGCAATAGCAAATACGCTATTTAGCTCTAATGTAACGCAAATGCCCTCTTCGCTTTTAGCTGAAAGAATAATTCCACCATCTTGATTACTTAATTCAAATATAACACCAATTCGTCGATCACTTGAGTTTTTAAGTAAATTTTGCTGCCAAATATGGTCTAAGTTTCGATTAACTAAATAAGGTAATTTCACCGAAAACAGCGCTTTAGGAATTTCATTCGGGAAAATTCGATAATGACCAACTGCAATTTTTTCTACTTTATCGGCTCTAAAACCATAAATTTCACGTTTAACTAAAACATTTAAACCATCACCGTTAGTTAACAATTTATCTGTTTTAACCTCTATCGTTTTGGATGTAACTTTTGTAATTTCACCTATGGATAAGCCAATAAATTTTGGTGAGTCAAAAGCCCCTATATCCGGTTTTCGGCCATGAACAAAATAATCGGTACTACCTCGATGGAAAGTTCGATTCGGATCGGGCGTAAAAAAGAACTCCGTTTTACCGCTTGATTCTGGAGATAAATCAGGATACTCACATAAAATGTGATCTAATTTTTGACGATAAAATGCAGTAATATTTTTTACATAACTTAAATCTTTATAACGCCCTTCTATTTTGAATGATCGCACGCCTGCGCTGATTAATTCCCGCAAATTATTTGATTGATTATTATCTTTCATAGATAAAAGATGTTTTTCGTAAGCAACAATTCGACCTTTATCATCTTTTAAGGTGAAAGGTAATCGGCATGCTTGAGAACAATCACCACGATTGGCACTACGCCCTGTTTGAGCATGAGAAATATAACACTGACCGGAAAATGCAACACAAAGTGCACCATGGATAAAAAATTCTATTTTTACATCTATTTGTTCATGAATTTTAGCAATTTCAATTAAATTAAGCTCTCGAGCAAGCACAATTTGCGAAAAACCAACTTCAGACAAAAATTTAGCTTTTTCAGGTGTTCTTATATCCATTTGAGTGCTGGCATGTAAATCAATCGGTGGGATATCCATATTTAATATGCCCATATCTTGTACAATCAATGCATCGACACCTGCATCATAAAATTGCCAAATAAGCTGTCTTGCAGCTTCAAGTTCATTATCATGTAATATGGTATTGAGAGTCACAAAAACTTTTGCATAATAGTGATGAGCAAATTCAACTAATTGAGCAATATCACTAACAGAATTACCCGCATTATGTCTAGCACCAAAACTCGGTCCACCTATATATACTGCATCAGCACCATGCAAAATAGCTTGTTTGGCAATTTCAATATTTTTAGCTGGACTAAGTAATTCTAATTTATTGTAGGTCGCTTTATGATGCAACATTTAACTATCTCACAAACTCAGGTTAAGCAGGTATGGAATTGACAAGTGTTATAGTGATTATCACAACACTTGTCAAGACAATATAAGATTAAATAATGGATTTAAAATTAACGGTTATATGAACCATTTCGTAAGGCATCGATCCGTTTTTCTAATGGTGGATGCGACATAAATAATTTAATTGTCAAACTATATAAATATTACCAATACAATTAAAAGGATTTATCTAATTCCCATTCAGCGGCAATTGGAAATGCTTTCATCATAAAACTAGCTACTTTCGATATTTGTTCTTCCGTAATAGTTCTATGATCATTTAGACAAAATACTTCACATTTACCTTCTTTAATTTTTAATAATAAGTTAGATAATTTAGAGTCCAAATTTGGATCATCAGAACTAATATATTCATATCTAATTGAAGATACAACGCTCTTTCCTTCTGAATAAGCGAAATACGATGACATAAGATATAAAGGAGAAATTGTTTCAGTCTCTCTAAATCTAGAACGACTTGTTTTATCTATTTGTTTTTGAAACAAATCAATCATTTTTTCAATAATATGTATATTTTTAATCATTGGAGCATGCAGAGGCCAAAATGAAGGCCACTTATTAAATTTTTCGTAAAAACATTGGGCTGTGAATAGAGATAACTGAGTTGTGGGCTCGCTATCTGCAAAAACTTCACCATAGGCATTAGGAATAGGCTCAAGAAATAACTTAGCTACACCATTAGGATGAATAAAATGTTGTTTGCTTACAGGAGAGCCGAAAAAATAGTCATCATTTGCATATATAAAATTATCCGATAATCCTTCTATTTTATGAATCCAAGATTCGATAGCTACAGAATTAAATACTGGTAAGCTCGTCTTATCATTACATATGTCATCATGGTTAATCATAACGATTTTGTCGTGATCTGTATCTAACCAATAAGGTATTTGATGATCAGTAACTATAAATATCTTTCTTATAAATTTAGCATACGCTGCAACACTACGTAGAGAATATCTTAGTTGTTCATAATCTATAAAACGTGTATCTTGATTCTGTATACTTTCTCCAGAATAATAACTTTTTTTTCTTAACCATTCAGGATCACTATCACTTACCCAAGTATATACTATATCAATTGGGCCTTCATATTCATCAAAAAGAAATGAATCTAGTCTTAGCATTGATTGAATATTGTCAATATGTTGAATATCTTTTCCTAATCTTATTGGAGCAAATGAATGCACCGTTCGATTAACATGAGCTTTTGGTATAAATTGAATTTGGGAGTTTTTATTTCTTGTCATAATTCCGTGTGGAGTCATATACCAAGGATCAAATTGAAATATTGTATTTTTATATACATATTTATCATCATGAAAATACAATCTAACTAAATCATATCGATTGCTCCCTTCTACAATATATACATTTTTTGTGAACTTCTCACTGCTCCTAATTAATTCAATAATGTTTGTTACAAATAGATCTTGCACAGCTATTCTAATAATATGATTCCAACCTGTATGAACAATATGATAATTTATCCCTGCTTTATCTAATAGGCTAAACAGCACTGCATCTTGTTCGTGAGGAGTAATAAAATCTTCAATTAAGGTTGATAATCCAATAGTGCTTGAATTAGTCTGTTTTACTTTTTCTGGAGTACTTTTAGTAGGTAAATTAAGCTGTTGCTCCATTCCCTTTGGAGTTTTTGTAAGAATAACATTCTCAGTTGAACTTGATTTTTGTGTTATGTTTTCTGGAGAATTTTTAATAATTACATTAGAAGCTTGTATTACGTTTTGCTTACGACTTAGTTTCTTAAATAAAAATGAATCTTCAACAAAAGCTTTAGGATTTTTTATTAGTTTACGAGTTTTTCTTATCAATTTAGACATTATAATTATCCTCAATAGTTACATTTTCAAATTCAAGGCAATTATGATTATTAGGAAAATATGCCAAGTCTAGTTTACGCATAGCATTTGATAATGAATATTGATCAATTTTTTTCTTATTTACAAACCCTATAGATGGATTGTCTATGTATTCTTTTATTTTATTTGATAATGCATTAACATTCTCATTTTCAAATAGATAATTATCCGACTCTAGTATTTCTTTAAATGATGGGATATTTGTTGCTATAATTCTGCAACCTGCATTTATAGCTTCTAGCAAAACAAGACCAAATGATTCAAAACGAGATGGAATAACACATATATCTGCAATATCTAGCATACATGCAGCATTGAATATTTTTCCAGTGAATATGATGTTTTTTGATGCAATTTTTTTTAAATACGCACTTTCTGTACCATCACCAATAATAATCAGTTTATATTTTTCTGAATTAAGTTTATTGAATGCTCTAATAAGTATATCAGCGCCTTTGACTAAATCTAATCTTCCTATATATACAATATATTTATAATGATCCCTAATATAAAACTTTCTTTTTAATAAGAATAATTGTTTTTTAAATGAATAAGTCGCATTACAAATAAAATTCTCTACAGTAAACACCTCTCCAGAATAATCATCAGGAATTTCTTGTTTTTGCCATTTTGCCACAGTAAATAATTTATCTGCAAAATAATACAACGGATGAAATCTTACATGCATTGTTACACAAATATTGAATGTTAGCCCAAATTTTTCTTTTATAAGTTTTCCAAGCAAACATCCATAAGGCAAATGAGCATGAAATATATCAACAAGAGAAATTTGGTGAATAAACAACTCATTTTTCATTAAATTTTTCATTTGATTATCTGGATGTGTTTCATTTTGTTCAACCCAAAATATATTTATAGCAGGCAGAAATTTTCTCAGAATATCTCTATCTTTAAATGCCTTATTACGTCTAAGTATAACGGTAACATTATCGCCTCTAGCTGCTTGTTCATTAGCAATACATGCTGCGATTGATTCTGAACCAGCCCACCCCCCGTGGGTTATTACATGAAGTATATTCATAAAATTAAAATCCAAACCAGTTTTAAGTATAAAATTTTTCTAGAAAAATCATTAAATTATCTTTATATTGTAATGACGAGTCTTTTTTTGATTGAAAATCATTTGCACAAAATGAATGAGGTAATAACTGCTTTTCCTTTTTAAAATTTAATAAACTATAATTTGTATTGGCAAAAGCAGAACGAATATTAAAATAATAGCAGATATCCCTCGCCAGCATGGATTGCCGTTCAAAATACATAATCCACGGAACTAAAAATGTAGCTAAATTAAGATCATTCTCATCTCTAAATCGATTACTAATAAAAGAGTTAATTTCAAAATTAAAATGTGACCATGCAAAAGAAAAATAAGCTTTTTTTAAAGGGATATATGTATGAACTAAAGGAACATTAATATTTTTTTTATACTGTTTGAATAATAATTTTCTTGAATTCAAACATGCTGATAGAGTTGGAGTTGTTATACCTTTTTGTAACATTTCATCTAAATTTCTTCTATTTAAGAAGAGTGAAGATATATTATTTCCAGACAAAAAGTGAGATTTTGGTAAGTATCTTGCAATAAATACATCATCATTGAAGTAAATAAAGTTCTCGGACAGATCAGGAACATTATGTAAATGAGCCTCAATAACATGAGAATTGAAAGTAGGAAGATATTTTTTATCAATAATTTGACTATGATTTATAATCTTAACTTTGCTAGAAAGATCAAATTTAGGAATTTGATTATCAGTAATTAAAAAGATAGTTCGAACCCAAGGCATATTTAGTTCAATACTTTTAATTACATAAAATAATTCTCCATGATCCTCAAACCTGGCATTGTCTATAGCAATAGGGTTAATATTATTAGCTTTTTGGTTTTTATAGTATTCAAATTTTATTATCCAATCAGGATCGCAATTATTTACCCATGTAATAACAACATCAACAGATTCATTTGTTTTGTTCTCGGTAATATCATATAGCCTTAAATCATTTTGAATTAAGATATTTTCATCTACCAAATTATGACCTTGTTCATCTAAAGACAAGGGATATTTTTTTATAAAATAATCTCTAAAAAATATTCCTGGATTTTTTAAAAATTTACTCAGTTTACTCATATAACCGCATATTATTTAAGTTTTTTTGTTATTTTTTCGAAATAAACAGTTTCTTGAATAAGATTTAATTTCAAAGAAACCATTTCATCTTCATAAAATGATTCCTTAAAATTTTCAATCTTTAGATCGCTATAATATTCCAATTCATTGAAAGTTGATTTAATCACTAATTTATATATGCCATCACAAATATCATCAATTAATAGCCCTTGATATTTAAAGGTGGACATACCAGCTTTATCATAGCTAATATAATCACCATTAAATAACTTTCGACTAATACTTGGGTCTGAAAATTTTGCCAATTTTTTGGAATAACATACATTTTCATTAATAAATAATAAGTAATTATTTATATGAGGGTTGAACTCTGGACAAGGCACACCAATAATAGCTGCAGTTCCTTTTAAATGAATCCTATTTTTTTTCAGATTAATTTCATATAAATCAATATAATGACGATGTTTTTTCTTATAAAGAAGTTTTTCTGGAGGCGTTAATTTGTATATATTATGAAATACACCTTGACCTACATATATAGGTCGATTCTCATTTGTTTCATTCCAATATTCTTTCTGAGGGATGATTTGATTTTCATGAGTCCTAATCCAAGGTTCATAAAGCATTACATGAGGCCTCTCCCAAGCAACATTCTTCTTAGTCACTTGAGCAGGCGTACCTACAATTACACAATTATTCGGATATTTGCCTTTAACTATACTAGCAAATCCTACAATTGAACCTTCTCCAATTTTACTTCCTGAAAGTACTACTGAGTTATAAGCAAACCAAACATGCTCACCAATAATAATATCGGTAGACTTATTTACTCTTTCTCCGGTATTAACATCATAAATCGCATGGGCATCATCAGAACGAATTTGATTTCCTGTAGAGAACATACAATCATCACCAATAATGATTTTTGTTTTTTCTGCTGATGTAATGTATATTTTATTAGTGGAAGTCACATTATTACCAATATTAATATAACAATGATATCCGGCCCTTATTTGCCCTGATAAATTTCCACCCTCTCCAATAAGAATAACGGCATTATGTGATGGAAAATCAAAATTAATATCATGAATTTTACTTGTATCTGAGATAATTAATTTATTGTTATTACCGACAAAATTTACAGTTACATTATTCAACATTTTTGGTGCAACAACTAGATTCCCTTTATTGTCTGAATAATTACCATCTACATTGATATTTGTTACTATATATCTCATTTGAATATTCTCTTTTAATTAAAATTATTTAGCATTTAACTTAAAGTCAGAGTAATAAACGGAACCTTTAATCTGAGATTTGTTATATAAATAGCTTCGATATCGTTCAAACAGTTCAGGATCAGGTTTTTGTCCTTCTTTCCAGAAACGATCAAGTCCGTCCTGAAAAGTTAATCCATTTATATCATAATGAGCATTACCTAAAGTTATTACAGGTAGTCCATGAATAAGCGCTGAAAGCCCACATGTACTGTTAACAGTAACTAATCCAATCGTTTTTCTAAGTAAAATTGGCATAGGAACACCATGAACATATATAACTCTTTTATCTACGCCATAACGGCTAGCTAATTTTTTTATTAAACGATTATAATTATTAAAGCCTTCATCCATAGGGTGATGTTTGATTAATAGATAGCTTTTATCATCTGCATACATAGAAAAAGATCGAATAACTCTAAAAATATATGACTTCATCGAATGATAGTGGCTATGAACTTGTATTTGAAAGTCTTGATTGCATTGCAAAGGAAAAACAAAAAAAGGTTTATATTCATTATTTATTACATTTTTTATTAATTTAGGTTGTATTAGTTTTGCCTTAAATTTTCGTAAAAGTGCTAATCCCCAACGAGATGCATAAAATGATAATGATGTTTTTCTATGATGTATGTAATTTGGATAATTATGTTTCTTCAACAACATAAAAATATAATAAATAGAGCTATAATAGACCATAGAGTAAAAATGAGATTTACTTTTATTTTCATCAATCGTTGTAACTTTGATGTTTTTATAAAAATCTTGGTTTTTAGGAATAAGAGAAAAGCCATTTACTCCATTTTTTTCAAACGTTATATAATGAGGTCTGAGATATCCCTCTTCAAAGGCCCAAAAAGATAAATTTGGATTAGAGTCAACTATTGACTTAGCAATTTTATGATAAGCGCGGCAATCACCAAAAACGATAATGGCATTAATTTGATGCTGTTTTATATAATCATCTAAAAAATGAGGAAATTTCTCAATTGATTCATAAAATGGAGTACTATTAATTGAATAGAAATGTTCATCTCCTCCATTGAAATTAATTTTATAAACATTACATCCAAATTTTTGTAACCATAATGATACCTTTTTAAAAAAAGGACCAACGGGACCTTGCAGCAATAATATATTTCTTTGAGTTGTGGCTAATTCATACAAATAATGACTCATTACAATCTTTATAACATATTATATATAAGAAAATTACTGTTCAAAATTAGATGATTAAGTTCCCACTAAGAACGAAATTTACTCTTATATTTTATTAATGTTATTCCTCAAATATCCGTTTTATGCAATACAAATCTTCCATTCAACTACTTTCCAGCCACTTATCTAAATGAATAAAAGCACAATAAAAATATGTTTTAAAAGTAATTAACGAAATACGTGTTCAAATGCAAAATATTTATGTTTAATGATTCTATTATGATAAAACAATATAAAAATTTTGTAAATTTTATTAATAAATATATGACATTTTTTATGTTAACTCATTAATAATAAATAATTTAATAAATATTAAGAAATACAATTTTTACAATTTAGTTTATAAAATGATAATTATCTAATAATATTAAGATTAAAAAATTAAAACCAATTAATTATTATTGGATAATGGTATGACATAGATTTAATGAGGAATTAAAATTTGAGTGATCAAAAGATCTTCAAATAAGCAGCGAAAGGAATTAGATAAATAATAGTTAATTATAAATGATAATATCATTGCTATGATAATTATCTAATTTTTGATGATTTTAGCTTATGAATAAGAAATATAATTTGTTTTAATTTGTTAAATTGCTTCTTAATCCAATTTTGCTTGATTGATGATTTATTACTTAATTTCTTATTATTTAGATAATGAATTAATGTTTCGGGATCAGTAAAATTTAATGAATCAGGATGTATATAAATAGCATATTCATACATTACAATATAAATTAATTCATGCAATGTTAATATCCGAGTTCTTCTGATATTAGGATATTTATCAACTGTTAATCCCCATCCTGAATAAAAAGGTTGTCCATAACATACAACTAGTTTATTGCGAATTAATGCTTCAAAACCAGCTAATGAAGTCATGGTATGGACTTCATCTACTTGCTCAATACAATCAATAATATCAACGAAATCAATAACTTCATTTACATATTTTAGTGCTTCTAATGTATCTATTTTACCTATACGATTTCCACTCAAAACATCTGGATGAGGCTTATAGATGATGTAATCATCAGGATTATTTTTTCTCACAAATTTTATTAAATCTAGATTTGTAGTGACCTTAGGAGAGCCATAAATAATAGATGCATCATCTTCAACCTGACCTGGTATCAATATAATTTTCAGTTTCTGATTAATTGACTTGATGCTAACCTTTTCGCCAACATTATACTTACCTAATTTTGTTTTTATTAGTAATTTTTGTAATGAAATGGCTTTTTCTATTTGGTACTGATCGACTTTTTTATTTTCAAGTAATAATTCTAATTCACTTTTATTTTGCGAATTAAAATAAATACCTAATTCATCAAAAACTAATGAATATGGCATTACTAAATTGGAGCCCAATCCAATTGATCTGATAAAACCATCCTCAACACGAATGGGATGTAAATTATCAATGAAGGGATATAAAGAATTTTTACCTTGTCCCCAAATTAAAATTTTTTGTGCTATCAGCTGGCTGTAATTATTTTGATTATTCGCTATATTTTTAAATTTTTTTATAGAATAAGCATTACATTTTATTGAAGGTAAATTTAAATAAGGTAATAAAACTTGCTTTTTCCAAAATGAAAATCCGACTAAATTAACACTACCCCTAAGTTTATTATTCAATTTTTTAATTTTAATTAAATAGTCAATAACATCAAATATTGTTCCTGTTTGGCCAGTATACGGATTAATATATTTACAATATAAAATATAACTGGCGATAAATAAATCAAGTATGCTAGCATCAGTTCTTCTATTATTATTCTTTATTTGATTTATACTTTTATGTCTATCATCTGTTACCCCCCATCCTGCATACCAAGGTAAACCAAAGGTAATAACTTTTTTTCCTAACAATAAAGCCTCAAATCCCATATGGGATGTTACAACATAAACTTTATCAATATTTTTTAATAGTGAAATTGGATTAACATCATCACTCATTAAAATGATTGATTTTTGATTAGCAACTTGAGTTAAATATCCTTTTTTGTATTTATTAATTACATCTGTATGAGTTTTTATATAAATAGTAGCATTTGGATTTTCTTTCTTCGCTGTATCCAACATTAATAAAAAAGTTTCTTGGTTAGCACCACCTAATTCAACGGCCATATCGCCATAAGTTTGATCAATAACTAATATCTTTTCATTTTCAGTATTACTTTTAAAACCAGAAAAAGTTTTAGCATGATTGTATTTTGATAACTCATTATCAATAATCAATTTTATGGCATGAGTTGCTTGTGCTTTATATTGATTTATAAGCACTTTATTTTTAATTAATCCTTCTAATTCTGAAGGTGTCCTTGAATCATAATAAATTCCTATAATATCAGCAATAAGAGATAAAGGAGGATATCCTTCAAGACCTAAACCAATAGAGCGTAAAAAACCGTCTTCTAA
Organism: Gilliamella sp. B3464; assembly: GCF_026536145.1. Lineage (NCBI taxonomy): Bacteria > Pseudomonadati > Pseudomonadota > Gammaproteobacteria > Orbales > Orbaceae > Gilliamella > Gilliamella sp. B3464. The sequence continues at coordinate 77,233 of NZ_JAFNOQ010000005.1, forward strand.
TGCTATAAATGGTAATGAATTCTTTTTCGCATATGCTCTAGCTTTAATAGTCGTTGGGCGATAACCCCAACCAGCAACACAATCAGCATCATTTTTTCTATTTTTATAACTAAATGATAAATCGGAAAAAAAATGATTTATATTTTTTATAGATAAAATTTTTTTTGAGAAAACAACAACTTTTTTCATTCAAAGCTCTATTTAGTTATCAAGAAATTTTCTGTTGATTATTATGGTATTTATACGCTTCTTCTATTGTTTCGAACTGATATAGATTACCTGAATCTAATACCATTGCTTTATCACAATAATTTTTTATAGCATTCATATTATGTGAAACTAAAATAAGCGCACGATCTTTTTTATTTTCAAATAATTCTTTTTTACACTTTTCTGTGAATCTAGAATCACCCACAGCAATCACTTCATCGATTAGATAACAGTCAAACTCAATTGCTAATGATAAAGCAAAAGCCAGGCGTGCTTTCATTCCTGAAGAGTATTTTTTTACAGGTTCAAACAAGTAATCACCTAATTCAGCGAAATCTTCAACATATTTTTTGGTTTTTTCGATATTACATTCATAAATGCGGCAAATAAATTTTAAATTATCCATGCCAGTCAAACTACCTTGGAATGCACCTGAAAATGCGAGGGGCCAAGAAATACTCATATTCCTAATTATTGTTCCAGAAGTTGGTTTCTCAATTTCACTGATAAGCCTAATCAATGTAGATTTACCTGCTCCATTACGACCTAAAATACCTATTTTCTCTCCTTTTTTTAAGGAAAAATTAATATTATTCAGTACCGTTTTATAGCCTTTTCTAGTTGAATATTTTTTACAAACATCTTTAATGATTATCATTGGTTATTCTCAAGAATATAAGCTTCATTAGTTTTCACCATTGCTAAGCCCAAAAATAGCAAAGCAATATTACATAAGATTAGATAATTAACATTTTGATGTGTGTTTACTAAAGGTCCAAAATAGCCCGCACGAAACATCTCTGTACCATTAATTGGAGGAATTAGCAGCAAAACTTTCTGGACTTCGGGGGAGAAAGTATCAACCCAAAAAAAAGCTCCAGAAAGAGGAACAAGCAAAAAACTTAATGTTCCCCACATTTTATTAAAAACTTCATATTTAGCGGATAAAACGAAAATAATAAGCCCCAATCCTAAAGAAAACCAACACATCAACCCCCAAGCACATATCATGTAAAATGGATCATAAGGTATAACTATCAATCCTAGAAAAATAAATATAATCATAATAAATACCTGCGCAGCGCTTGCACCAATGATTTCAAGAGCAACACGTGCATAAACTAGATCTAAAATTCTTATATTTCGATGATATAATAGAGCCTGATTTGCGCTAACTGAATTTTTTGCTCGAGAAGATGCATTACGCCACATCATTACCATTGGATAACCAGTTATAACAAAAGCAATTATGTTGAGATTAGAAACGGAATTTATTTTAAAAAAAAACCACATCAAACTTATCAGTAAAGTAAATGACATTGGTTCAACAAATAACCAAAGAAAACCAATATTATTGCGCCCATAACGAGTAATAATCTCCCTTAAAACTAAAGCACTCAAAATATTAATTTGTATTTTAAGGGAACGTAAAAAAGAAGTTTTAGAGATAGAGTCAATCATCAATCTTTATGCTCTTTTATAGCCGCTACAAATAGGTTAACAATACCATAAATCATTAAACTAATAATAAATGTTGATAAAATATTATAGATACGAGCAGGTTTAAAGGAAACATCAGAAAGACTCGGTTGCTCGATTCGTTCAAGATAAAGTTGTTTTTTTGTTATTTCAACTTGCGCATTTCGTAATGACAATGTTGCAGCTTCGAATTGTTGTTTGGCTACAGTATTATTGATTAGAATTTGTTGATATTCTGCTAAATTAGCATCCTTATTTTTGTTTTTCTGAAATTCAGATAATGCTTGAGCCTCTTTTTTCATCAATAATTCAGCATTTTTCAATTCAGCCAAAGATGCAGTGATAAGATCTTGTTTTGCTCGTAAATTTATTTGGTTTACAAAACCTTCAGCTTTTCTCAACAATTGTTCATTAATCTCAGAAGCATCTTTAGCATCAAAAGCATTAACACTAATTGTAGCAATACCTGTAGAAGTATCAAAATTAACATTAATCATATTACTCATATATTGATAAAAGTACTCTTTTTTATTATAGAATGCGAAATCAAATCCATTAAAACGAGATATTACATCCCCTTTTTTTGTATACCAATCTTGCACAGGCAAAACTTTTTCAATTGAAGATAATGCATCTCTGGATTTGATGTATGAGATTACTACATAAGAATCATCATTAGAACGTGAAATTCCAACTTTTGAAAAAAAACTACCTAAACCACCTAATGAAGATTGAGTATCTGAAGAGCGTATGATATACGTAGCTTCCGATGTATAAATACTCTCGGCTATTAAACCAAAATAAATAATTGATAATAAAGTTGGCAATGTAACAATTAAATGTTTTAACCAATACTTTTTAGCTTTAACAATAGTAGAACTCATATGTTTTCGCAGGTAGATTAAAAATACTAATCGCTAATTTGATTGATCTGATTAACTACCCCTACCCCTGGTGAAAAAATCGCATATAAGAATTTTTGTAGTTCGATTATTGGAGCAGATGCAACATAAACAATATCATTATTCTGAATTTGAAAATTATTCATAATAAATAATGAATTAGGATCACTTAAATCAATTTGGTAAACTGTTGGGACCCGTTCTTGATTCTTACTAGTATTGATTGTATCTTGATACCTAAAAACAAATACTCCTTTGGCATTTGCTTGCGAATCACGTAAACCACCGATACGAGCTAAAGCTTGAGACAAATTAATACCAATAGCTTCAAAGCGTACCTCTTTAGTTGCCCCAGTTGCCCCCATTGAAATAAATGAACTAGGTTTATTAATTAGAGTAATCACATCATCTTGCTGAAGATGAATATTAAATTTAGGATTAGATAAGACTAGACTTAACGGTATTTGATCGATTTTATTGTTTCTAGTTATTTGTATTAAAGTATCTCGAATATCGTACATATTGTTACCTAGCATAGTAACAGCATCTAGTAATCGCTCTCCCTTAGCTGTGATGGGCATTTTCCCACTAAATTGATCGCCAATCACTGTAACACTTGATGATCTTTTTTCTAAAACTGTTACAATCACCTGTGGTCTATTAGCAATACCAGATAATTTTTCAACTATTTCTTTTTGTACTTGTGAAGGATTTCGATTAATAGCTTTTATATCACCTACAAACGGCAAGGAAATATAACCTTGAGAGTCAACAATAACAACAGGCAATTCGGTCAGTCCAGTTTTTGGAGCACTTGTATCACCGGTTCCTGTAAATAAAATTGCAGGCGGTGTCTCAATAACTGAAATTTTTAAGGCATCCCCTTTTCCAATATTATCAATTTTTCTTGATTTATCATTTGGTTCGTTGATGAATTTTGGATTATTAATTGGAAAATTTGTTTTAGGATTTTGAGATAAATTATTTAGATTAACAATTTTAACTTGACTATAAATCTTATCTAAATTTCCATTCTGCTTATCAATATTCTTAATTGCAGAAAAACTAGGTCCTGAATGAGGTAAAACAGAACAACCATTTAAAATCATTGCTATAGTTAATGGAAGAAGATATGGTGCTTTCAAAGTAAACTTCCTTATTCATCGATATTATCTATTCTAGGCTCTTATTTTATTAAGATTCAAGACCTATTTACTATTATATTTTATTATGAACTAGTTTGGAGGAGACCCTATCAGCCGCATCCCACACACATACTTTTTACTTTGGCTGCTTCCTTCCGGACCTGACCTGATGAGCAAAAAAACGTTGCAAGAGGACCCATAGAGCCTCCATAGAAGAGGCGTTATTATGCTTTATTTGGAAAAATAAAACAACTACTTTATTAAAAAAGAAAATAGCCTTTCCGCTTTTCAACTGAAGAAAGGCTATGTGATCAATGGATATAAGAAATTAATTTAGCGATTGATAACTAAATTTTTTTCAATTCGTTCTCTAAATTTTATCCCTGGTCTAAATGTGACAACTCGACGAGCTGAAATGTCTACACTTTCCCCTGTTTTTGGATTACGACCTGGGCGTGAATTTTTATCTCGTATAGCAAAATTACCAAAACCGGATAATTTAACTGGTTCCCCTTTTTCTAAAGCCACTCGAATCTCTTCAAAAAAAAGTTCAACAAGGACTTTAGCTTCTTGGCGATCTATATTAAATTTTTCGGCAAGACGATCTGCAATATCAGCTTTAGTTAATGTCATAGTTATTATTCTCTTAATAGGGCTTTAAAACGAATTTGTAAGGCTGTAATACATTTGCTTACAATGTTTGTTATATCTTCTTCTTCAAGTGTACGTGATTTGTCTTGTAAAATCAAACTGATAGCAAGGCTTTTTTGATCTTGTTTAATGTTATCACCTTGATAAACATCAAACAAATTGACTTTAATAAGTTGCTCTCCGCCAGCACGTTTACACTCAGCTATAATATCTGCTGCTGGAATTGTATTTGAGACGACAATAGCTATATCTCGTTTATTTGACGGATACTTCGATAGGTCTTGAGCAACAGGTACCTTCTTATCGCTAATTTTAGCTAAATTTATTTCAAAAACAAGCGATTTACTATTTAAAGATAATTTTTTTTCGATTTCTGGATGCAATACGCCAAAATAGCCAATAATTTCATTGTTCAAATATATGGCCGCACTTTGCCCTGGGTGTAATGCATTGATGTCTGCTTTTTTAAATTCAACAGTTTCGCTACAGCCTAATAGTGCCAAAATAGATTCTATATCCCCTTTTAAGTCATAAAAATCGATATTTCGTTTAGGCAATGCCCAATGTTCTTCATATAAGTTACCGGTGACAACGCCTGATAACATGAGTTCTTGACGAACGCCAAATTCACAACTTTGATCTGGAACAAAACGTAAACCAGTTTCAAAAAGACGAATACGTGATTGTTGACGGTTTTGATTGTACAACACTGCATCTAATAATCCAGACCAAAGCGATAAGCGCATTACAGACATTTCACTTGAAATTGGGTTTGGCAGCGTTATTGCAGTTTGCTCAGAATGAAGAAGACTTTGAATTTTTGGATCAACAAAGCTATATGTAACGGCTTCTTGATAACCACGATCAACCAATAAATCTTTAATTCGTTTTAACGCTATGTGGCTTTCTGGCTTCGGCTTCATAACTAATTCAATTTTCATATTCGCATTAGGAATATTGTTATAGCCATAAATACGGGCTACTTCTTCAACTAAATCTTCTTCTATTTGTAAGTCAAATCGCCAACTCGGTGCTTCAACGGTCCAAATCTCATTTTTGAATGAGACGTTACATCCTAATCTTTCAAGAATATCAATTATTTTTTGCGTTTCAATTTGATAACCGATAATGCGATCTATTTTTGAACGATGTAATTGAATGGTCGCTTGTTTTGGCAAGTGTTCTTCGTTGGTAATATTAACAACCGGACCTACCTCACCACCACAAATTTCAATAATTAATTGAGTTGCTCTTTCGATTGCAACATTTTGTAAAGCAGGATCGACTCCGCGTTCATAACGATGAGAAGCCTCAGTATGCAAACCATATTCACGTGCTTTACCGGTAATAGCTAATGGAGCAAAGAATGCTGATTCTAGAAAAATATCTTTGGTTGACGTTGTAACACTTGATTTTTCACCGCCCATAATACCGGCCATCGCGAGTACTTTTTGCTGATCAGCAATGACAAGCGTATTATCATTTAATTTGACTTCATTACCATTTAATAATGTGAGTTTTTCATCTTGATGTGCATAACGAACAACAATCCCTTTTTCGATTTGAGCTAAATCAAACGCATGCATTGGATGACCAAGTTCGAGTAATACATAATTAGTAATATCTACAATGGCATCAACTGAACGAATTCCACCACGACGCAACTTTTCTTTCATCCATAATGGCGTAGCTGCTTCGATATTGATGTTTTTGATTACTCTTCCTAGGTAGCGAGGGGCTGCCTTTGGAACATCTATTTGAATTGAGACGGTATCGGAAATTGACGCTGGTACGTTTGCTACTTTAAGCTCCTTCATTGGTATATTGTTAACCGCTGAAATATCACGAGCAACGCCAACAATACCAAAACAATCAGCTCGATTAGGTGTAACACTAATATCAATCATAACATCGTTAAGATTTAAATATTCTCGAATATCTTGTCCTAAAGGAGCATCTTCAGGTAACTCAATAATACCATTATGATCATCAGCAATACCTAATTCAGAATAAGAGCACAGCATTCCTTCTGAAGGTTCACCTCGGAGTTTTGCTGATTTGATTTTGAAATCTCCTGGTAAAACAGCCCCAACAGTTGCACAAGCAACCATTAAACCTTGACGGCAATTAGGTGCGCCGCAGACAATGTCTAATAATTCAGATTTACCAATATCGACTTTTGTCACGCGTAGTTTATCGGCATTAGGATGCTGTTTGCATTCTACCACTTTTCCAACAACGACACCTGTAAAATCACCAGCAACTTTTTCGATATCATCAACTTCTAATCCAGCCATAGTTAATTGATCGGCTAGTGTATCGCTACTTATTTCTGGATTGATCCATTCACGTAGCCAACTTTCACTAAATTTCATGTTTTGATCTCCAGAATTAATTAAATTGCTTTAAGAAACGTAAATCATTTTCAAAAAATGAGCGTAAATCGGTGACACCGTAACGTAACATGGTTAATCTTTCGATTCCCATACCAAAAGCAAACCCATTATAGACATCAGGATCGATACCGACATTACGCAACACATTTGGGTGGACCATACCACAACCTAGAACTTCAAGCCATTTACCGTTTTTCGCTTTGATATCAACTTCGGCTGAAGGTTCAGTAAATGGAAAGTAGCCAGGTCGAAAACGAATTTCCATATCATCTTCAAAAAAGCAGTGAAGAAAATCATGCAATAGCCCTTTCAAATGAGTAAAGCTAATATCTTTATCAATCAATAAACCTTCCATTTGATGGAACATTGGCGTGTGAGTTTGATCATAGTCATTGCGATAAGTTCGACCTGGAGCAATGATTCGAATAGGTGGTTTTTGTGTTTCCATTGTTCTAATTTGAACAGTGGATGTTTGTGTTCTTAATAAACGATTTGCATCAAACCAAAAGGTATCATGATCTGCTCGAGCAGGATGATGAGAAGGGATATTAAGTGCATCAAAGTTATGATAATCATCTTCAATTTCGGGTCCTGTTTCAACAACAAAGCCCAGCTCACCAAAAAATTCAACTAAACGATTTATTGTTTTGGTGACGGGATGTAATCCCCCTAATTCAAGCGTTTTACCCGGTAATGAGATATCGATGGTTTCGTTGGCTAATTTTGCATCAAGAGCCTGGCGCTCTAAAAGTTGACGTTTTTGATTTAATAATTCAACGACTATTTGCTTAGCATCATTGATTTTTTGACCGACCGCGGGACGTTCATCGGCAGGAACATCACGTAAAGAAGCCATTTGCATGGTAAAGTAACCTTTTTTACCAAAATATTCTACACGTATCTGTTCGATCGCATTAATGTCATTAGCACCTTCAATAGCGGATTTGGCATTATTCACCAGTTCAACTAATTGAGACATACAGTTCTCCTGCTTATTGTTCATTATATAAAAAAAGCCTCTTTTGAGGCTTTATAATTATTTTTCGTTTTTTCCTTGCCTCACGAACCAATATTGCTATTGAAGCTAAAAAACAAACGAAAAATAACTAAATTCATCATTAATCCACTTTTTTAAAATAAATCATTTATATTTAAAATAATAAAAGCCGAGATAACTCGGCTCTTATAAAGTTATTATAATGCAGCTTTTGCTTTTTCAACTAATGCAGCGAATGCATTTTTATCAAATACAGCAATATCTGCAAGGATCTTACGATCGATTTCAATTGATGCTTTCTTTAAACCATTAATGAAACGGCTATAAGAAAGACCACATTGACGAGCTGCCGCATTGATACGCACAATCCATAATTGACGGAATTGACGTTTACGTTGACGACGGTCACGATAAGCATATTGTCCAGCTTTGATTACTGCTTGGAAAGCAACACGATAAACACGTGAACGAGCTCCATAATAACCTTTTGCTTGTTTTAAAATTTTCTTGTGACGTGCACGAGCAATAACACCACGTTTAACACGAGCCATAAATCATATCCTCTAAATAGTTAACCAAAATTAAGCGTATGGAACACACGCTACAACTAAACCTAAATCACCTTTTGACACTGTTGTCAAACCACGTAAATGACGTTTACGTTTAGTTGATTTTTTAGTTAAGATATGACTTTTGTTAGCTTGCTTATGCTTAAAGCCACCAGAAGCTGTTTTTTTAAAGCGCTTTGCTGCGCCTTTTACAGTTTTAATTTTAGGCATTTTATTAATTCCTACTTCGCATTGTTAATAACACAAAATAATGGTGTAACGTTTAACAAAATTAAAAATTAACTTGATGAACCATTATTTCTTCTTCGGCGCAAGCACCATAATCATTTGACGACCTTCGATCTTAGTTGGATAAGATTCGATGATTGCCAAATCAGCTAAGTCTTCTTTAATGCGATCAAGCATTTCAGTGCCTAACTGTTGGTGAGCCATTTCTCGACCACGAAAACGTAGCGTTACTTTAGCTTTATCGCCATCTTCTAGAAAGCGCATCAGGCTGCGGAGTTTTACCTGATAGTCGCCTTCGTCTGTACCAGGTCGGAATTTAATTTCCTTAACCTGAACAACCTTTTGCTTCTTCTTCTGTTCTTTTGTTGCTTTACTCTTTTCATAGAGGAACTTGCCATAATCCATAATTCGACAAACAGGTGGCTCTGCATTAGGGCTTATTTCAACTAAATCTAGAGTTGCTTCTTCGGCTTGCTTTAAAGCTTCATCTAAGCTAACTATACCGAGCTGTTCACCATCGACGCCGGTTAACCTCACCTCGCGAGCAGTAATTTCATCATTGATTTTATGCGCGCGTGTTGACTGAATTCGTTTACTGACTTTAATATCTCATTCCTCCAAATTAATTTATCATTAATTCATCTGTTCTAATGAACGACTATGAATTTCGTTAAGCAACAATTCTATAACATGTTTCACTTCAAAGCTACCAAGATCTTTACCTTGACGAGTTCGAACTGAAATTGTTCCTGATTCCATTTCTTTGTCTCCACAGACAAACATATAAGGAACACGTTTTAGAGTATGCTCGCGGATTTTAAACCCTATTTTCTCATTTCTCAAGTCTGCTTTTGCTCTAATGCCAACTTTTTGTAGTTGCTCGGTTAATTGTTTTGCATATTCAGCTTGATTATCGGTAATATTGATGACAGCAACTTGTAGTGGTGCAAGCCATGTTGGGAAAAATCCTGCACAGTTTTCGGTTAAGATACCCATAAAACGCTCCATAGAACCTAAAATAGCCCTATGAATCATAACCGGTGTGTGGCGTTCATTATCTTCGCCAACATAAGTTGCATCTAAACGTTCAGGTAACATAAAGTCAAGTTGAACTGTACCACACTGCCATGCTCGACCTAAACAGTCATGTAACGTAAATTCGATTTTAGGACCATAAAATGCTCCTTCACCTGGTAAATATTCAAATTCAATACCATTTTCGGTTAAGCAATCAGCTAAATCTTTTTCAGCTAAATCCCAAGTTTCATCTTTACCAATACGTTTTTCAGGACGTGTTGATAATTTGACCGTAATATCAGTAAAGCCAAAAGTGCTGTAAGTGTCATAAACCATTTTAATACAGCTGTTTACTTCACCTCGAATTTGGTTTTCAGTACAGAAAATATGCGCATCATCTTGAGTAAAACCACGTACACGCATCAACCCATGCAAAGAACCAGAAGGTTCATTACGATGACAACTACCAAACTCTGCCATGCGCAAAGGTAAATCACGATAAGATTTCAAACCTTGGTTAAAAATTTGCACATGCCCAGGACAGTTCATTGGTTTAATACAATATTCACGATTTTCAGATGAAGTCACAAACATTAACTCTTTATAGTTACCCCAGTGACCAGTTTTTTCCCATAACACTCGATCCATCATAAATGGACCTTTTACTTCTTGGTAGTCATATTCTTTAAGTTTGGTACGAACAAACACTTCAAGCTCACGGAAAATAATCCAGCCATCATTATGCCAAAACACCATGCCAGGGGCTTCTTCTTGCATATGATAAAGGTCAAGTTGTTTACCGATTTTACGATGATCGCGTTTGGCCGCTTCTTCTAAAAATTGTAGATAACTATCTAATTGCTTTTTGTCAGCCCAAGCTGTCCCATAAATACGTTGTAACATTTTATTATCACTATTGCCGCGCCAATAAGCACCCGCAACTTTTTGTAATTTAAAATGATGACAAAAACGCATATTTGGTACATGCGGACCACGACACATGTCGATATACTCTTCATGATGATAAAGTGCTGGCGTTGAATCTTTCGGTATGTTTTCATCTAAAATAGCGATTTTATAAGGTTCATGACGTTCCCAAAAGACTTCTCTAGCTCTTTCCCAACTAACGACTTCCTTTATAACTTCATAATCTTTTTTAGCCAATTCATGCATACGTTTTTCAAGCGCATCAAGATCTTCTTGTGTTAAAGAATGTTCTAAATCAACATCATAATAAAAACCATTGTCAATTGTCGGCCCAATAGCCATTTTCGTATCCGGCCATAATTGTTTAATGGCGTGACCCAATAAATGTGCACAAGAATGGCGAATAATTTCAAGTCCATCTTCATCTTTAGCGGTAATGATTGCTAATGTTGCATCTTGATCAATGAGGTCACAAGCATCTTTACGCTGTCCATTAACACGCCCTGCAATACATGCTTTGGCAAGACCTGCACCAATACTTTGAGCGACTTCTAAAACAGTAACCGGTTTATCAAACTGACGTTGACTTCCGTCAGGAAGAGTAATAATTGGCATAATAAATCCTTATAACAGTGGTGCGCCACACGAAAGCGCACATGTGTGTAAATATTGCATCTAAAATAATAGATCGCGTATACTACCACTTATCATAAGGATTTCAAATAGAAATAGTGGTCTTATGAATATTAATAATGAATATTTTTTACTATACTGAATCGTATAATTAACATGAAATTTTTAACGAAATTTTCATCTTAAAACGGTTAAACGATTTATGATTGATAGTTGTTTAAGTTGAATGGTTTGTTAATGCTATTATGAACATTTGGATTGATGCTGATGCTTGCCCTAACCCAATTAAAGAAATTTTATATCGAATCGCTATTCGTAAATCAATCAAAATTAATTTAGTTGCTAATCAATGGTTAAATATTCCGCCTTCACCTTTTATTTCTCGATTGCTTGTTGAACATGGTTTTGATAAAGCAGATAACAAAATTGTCGAACTTGTTGAATTAAATGATTTGGTCATTACATCTGATATACCTTTAGCATCAGATGTATTAAATAAAGGCGCTTTTGTTCTTACACCTAGAGGTGAAGTTTATACGTTAGAAACAATTAAAGAGCGGCTAGTGATGAGAGATTTTATGGAAACAATGCGAGCAAGTGGAATACAAACTAAAGGACCCGCTCCCTTTTCAAGTAAGGACCGCGAAAAATTCGCCAATCAACTTGATATTTTAGTTAATAGGTTAACTAAATAAAGTTAATCATTTTGATAAGAAAATTATACCTATAATTTAAAATATTTATCTTTAATAACGTTACGACGTTATATTTTTAAAAATAATTCTCTACTTTTAAATGGTTTTGCACCTATATAAGGTTTCAATGCAATTCTGGTAAAACGTTTGGCCGCTTTAAGTGTATCTTCATTATTAAACTGACGTTTGCCAAAAGCTAAAACGTGTTCACCACTAAAACTAGTACTATTTTGCAGTAAACTACTAATAAACCCTTTTTCTGATTGATATTGATAATGCATTGTTTCAACAATATCATCACCGGTTGCACTGCAATGAAAAAAATCAACGTGATAACCTAAGTTTTCTAATAAAGATAGCTCAAAACTACGTAACACATTTTCAGCAGAAACTTGCTGTGCGAGTTGCTGTAAGCTTTGTAAATAGTCATCAAAAAGTGTAGGCATTTCTGTTTCGGCAACCAGCACTCGATGGAGTAACTCGTTTAAATAAAAAGCGCTATATAAATGAATTGAAACCAAAGGTAGTGTCAAAGATACCGCTTCAACCTGGCGTAATGTTTTTATTTCACCTTGACCAGAATATTGAACAATTAATGGAGTAAAGGGTTGTAAAATGCCCTTTAACGCGGATTTTTTACGTCTGGCACCTTTAGCTAAAATAGTTATTTTCCCTTTATTTTCAACAAATAAATCAGCTAATAGACTACTTTCACTGTAAGTTCTGGTATGAAGTATAAATGCTCTTTGCCAATTTTCCATTAAAAAAGCCTTTTAATTGCGTCGCAATTTTTTATCCACAAGGGTATCTGACCAAAATTTAAGTAATTTTATGAAATTTTCACCTGAAATCTAGCTGAAAATCCGATATAATCAATTGCTAAAAACTACAGGATTATAGGATAAATAAAAGACAAGCTATGGAACTTTTTTCAATAATTTTACTTATAGTATTAATTGTATCACTTTCTGGTGTCGTTGTTAAAATGTTACCAATACAAATTCCACTACCACTTATGCAAATATTGTTGGGATGTATATTGGCAGCGTTTGGTGTTTATGTGAAGTTCGATCCAGAACTATTTCTTGTTTTATTTATACCTCCTTTACTTTTTGCTGATGGTCGAAAAACATCAGTTAAAGATTTCGTCTATAATTTCAGAGAAATTGTTGGATTGGCCTTAGTATTAGTGGTGATATCCATCATTGCATTGGGTTATTTGTTACATTGGATTTTACCAAATGTGCAATTAGCCGCAGGTTTGGCTTTGGCTGCCGTATTATCACCAACCGATGCGGTTGCGTTAAGTGGCATTGTCGGTAAGGGTCGAATCGAAAAAGAAAAAATGGAAATAATTGAAGGTGAAGCTTTAATGAACGATGCATCTGGCTTAGTATCATTAAACTTTGCAATAGCCATCGCCGCAGGCGCGATACAGTTCGATTTATTACAAATTAGCGTGACATTCTTTGTTGTTGCCATTGGTGGATTAGCTATTGGTGTTTTATTTACCTGGTTATATGCACGCATTTTAAGAAAAATAAATAAACTTACCCATAATGATCCGGCAATCCAAATTGTGCTGTTATTCTTACTTCCTTTTGCTGCTTATATTATTGCCGAAGAATGCCATTGTTCAGGTATTTTAGCTGCAGTTAGCGCCGGCATGACAGTTAATCAATCTGGCATGATGAGAAATGCACCTTTAACAGCGCGTTTACAATCAGATAGTACTTGGTCAATGTTAACTTTTGTGTTCAATGGTTTTGTATTTATTTTATTAGGAATTCAATTACCAAGTATTTTAACGAATACTTTTGCTGAGAATCAAACCGATGCATCCATTGAAGTCTGGCAATTATGTTTAATTGTGCTGTTTGTCTTCATTGCTTTAATGGGAACAAGATTCGCTTGGCTTTGGGCAATGAAACATATGCCAACAATGCCATTTGGTACCAAACGCCCTCTTGCATTTCGATCTTATTCAACCCGAGATTTGTTAATTTCAACTTTTGCAGGTGTACGCGGCGCAATAACCCTTGCCGGTGTTCTCTCTATTCCAATGACAATCGGCGGCCGATATCAACTTGTCTTTATAGCAACAGGCATTATCCTTATTTCATTAATTGCCGCTGTGATTATATTACCGATATTATTAAGAGGTAGCGTCATTTTAGATAATTCCGAACAAGATAATGAAATTCTTACTGTAAAAGGTCATATGGCCGAAGAAGCCATTGTCAGTTTAGAAAAAATGCAAAATAACTTATTACAAGAAACAACCGAAAACAGCATGGATCAAGAAATTGTTAATGAAGTCGGTTCTCGTGTTATCGGTTCTTTAAGACGTAGAACGGGGCTGAAGGACTTAGAGCAAAAAGCACTTGAAGCCGAAAATCTTGAAAGGCGCATGCGTTTAGTTGCTATTGGTGCAGAGCGTACGTCGTTATTACAAATGAAAATTCGTAATGAAGTGAGTGAAGAAGTTTTCGAGCATTTAAATACAGATTTAGATATTTATGAAAAAATGATTTCTGGGGATGTATAAATGATAAGCAATCATCACTTATTAGGAAAAATACACTCAACATTTGTCGACAAAGCCCCTCAAATGTTGGGGGTAACGTTGCGTTGTATTCCTTTCAATTTAAAAAAACAAGTTATCGAACAATTGTTACAATTACAATTTAAGCATTCACTTGAGGATGGTGATCTTGATTTTTTAGAAAATCGTTGGCTCAAAATCGAAGTGACCGATTTACAACTAGTCTGGTTTGTAAGTCTGATTGAGAATAAATTAGTTGTTAGTCGTGAAGAGATTGCTGATGTTAGTTTTATAGGTAATGCAAACGATCTAATTATGATAGCAACTCGACGACAAGATCCCGATACATTATTCTTTCAACGTCGATTAATTGTTGAAGGCGATACTGAACTAGGTTTATATGTCAAAAATCTTATGGACTCGATTGAAATAGAAGCCATGCCTAAATTTTTAAGGATAACACTCGAAAAACTTGCAGATATTATCCAAACCGCACCTCAGAATTAAGTCAATTTGCTCAATTTTGTTTAAAATTGAGCAAATAAACGTTTCAAATACGACATTCTATTTTCAAAAACTAACAATAAATTATTTACTGTTATTTAGCTATCATTAAATAAACAACTAATTATATGTTTTGAGCCATAATAAATTTCTTAAAAATGGGGTTCTGTTTATTTTTCCTCTATTTATTAGACTGTTAGAAGATCAAATTAGACATAGCATTATCTCCTGTATAGCGTTATATTTAAGGGTGATGAAATAATTATCAAAGATATAACGAGTGTTCACTCCCCATGAACCTTAATCTTTGTTAAACAATTTATCAGCAAAACGGAAAAATATTACAGGAGGAACCTTTATGTCTTTGATGAAAAAATTGATGATAAGTATTGCGATTGTTACAACGTCATTTTCTAGCTTTTGTCTCGAATTTAATAATCAGCTTGAGGCTGACTACAACATACCTAATTTCAAATTTAATGATGGAAACACGGTCGAAAATTTACGAATACATTATACAACTCTTGGTAACCCAAATGGAAAACCAGTGCTAGTCTTACATGGTACAACGGGAAGTGGAAATGCAATGTTAAATAAAAGTTTTGGTCATGCCCTTTTTGACAAAGGTATGCCCTTAGATGCTGAAAAATATTATATTATTCTTCCTGATGCTATTGGTACGGGTAAATCATCGAAACCTTCAGATGGTCTAAAAAGTGATTTTCCACATTATGATTATACTGATATGGTAAATGCGCAGTATCAACTTGTAAAAAACGGTTTAGGAATAAAACATCTTACACTAATAATTGGTAATTCAATGGGTGGCATGGAAACTTGGAAATGGGTTACCCTGTACCCTGATTTTATGACTGCAGCAGTACCATTAGCATCCACACCAGCAGCAATGTCTAGTCGAAATTGGATAATGCGAAAAATGGTCATTAATGCAATTAAAAACGATCCTGATTGGCATAATGGCTTTTATGATAAACAGCCGACAAAGTTCCAAACTGTTTATAATTACTACAATATTGCAACCGATGGGGGGGATATCGCCTGGCAAAACCAAGCATATAATACCGAAATAACTGAACAGATTTTGACAAAAAAACTTAATGAACATGTGACAATGGATACTAATGATTTTCTATACCAATGGGATGCAGCAAGAAATTTCGATCCATCGAACGATTTAACAAAAATCAAAGCCCATCTATTAGTGATCAATTCAGCTGATGATGAAAGAAACCCTGTAAAAACTGGCGTGATGGAAAACGCATTAAAAAAAATTCCTAATGTTAAATATTTTTTAATCCCTGCCAGTGATAAAACTAGTGGACATAGTACAACCATGAAAGCGGATTTATGGAAAGATCAATTAACCACATTTCTTGAAGAAAACAAAATCAATTAATAATCGTAGTTTAATAAAAGTGGGTAATGCATTTTTACCTACTTTTTTCGCTATGTCATAATTGGTTTATTTAAGCCCGAAACACTTACCATTTGTTACAATGTCACAAAAAATATAATTCTCAATGAAATAATCCCCAAGAAAATACTTAGATTCTGTTATAATCAGCTAATTAACTAGTAACATTACTTTTTAGCCATTAAGCTGTCATTTTGAATATCAATAATCAACTATAAAATCATGCAACTTGGTTGACGGCTATAAGGCAGCAAAAACGATAAAAATGAAAAACAACACCGAACTTCCTACTTTTTACTTTCATGATTATGAAACTTTTGGTATCAATCCTGCTTTGGATAGGCCAGCGCAATTTGCTGGAATTAGAACAGATAGTGATTTTAATATCATTGAGGAACCTTTAGTCATCTATTGTCAAATTGCTCAAGACTATTTACCAAATCCAGAAGCAGTATTAATCACAGGAATTACACCACAAAAAGCAAATTCGAAAGGTCTGTGTGAAGCAGAGTTTACCAAATTAATTCATCAAGCATTCAGCCAAGCCAATACCTGCATCTTAGGTTATAACAATCTTCGTTTTGATGATGAAGTGACTCGCAATATTTTATATCGAAATTTTTATGACCCTTATGCCTATAGTTGGCAAAATGGCAATTCTAGGTGGGATCTTCTTGATGTTGTGCGTGCTTGTTACGCCTTAAGACCTGATGGTATCAATTGGCCTATTAATGATGCGGGTTTCCCAAGTTTTCGTTTAGAGCACTTAACAAAAGCCAACAATATTGAACATGAACACGCGCATGATGCGATGTCAGATGTTTATGCGACTATCGCTATCGGTAAATTAATTAAACAAAAGCAGCCTAAATTATTTGATTATTTTTTTAAACTTCGCCATAAAAATAACGTTGCGCAACTTATAGACATCATTAACATGACACCAATAATACATGTATCGGGCATGTTAGGTAGTTATCGAGGCAATATAACCATCGTGAGTCCAATAGCTTGGCATCCAACACAAAATAATGCGGTTATTGTCTGTGATCTTACTGGTGATATCGATTCAATCATTAATTTACCAATTGAACAAATAAGGCAAAAACTGTACACCAAAAACGAAGATTTAGCATTAAATGAATCGCGGATCCCATTAAAACTGATTCATATAAACAAATGCCCTATCGTTGCACCATTAAAAACCTTATTACCTGAAAATGCACAAAGGTTAAATATTAATGTAGCGCAATGTTTAATCAAACAGCAACAGTTATTTAAACATCAACACGCTTTACAAAACAAGATGAGAGAGCTATTTAACTCAACTGATGATTACTCCGCTAATAGCGATGTTGATGCTCAAATTTATGCAGGATTTTTAAACAACCAAGATAAATTACGGTGTGAAACTATTCGTACGACACCAATTCAATCACTTGAAAATTTATCAATGAATTTTGATGATGAACGATTAAAGACATTATTCTTTCGTTACAAAGCAAGAAATTATCCTCAAATACTAACCGAACAAGAGCGTATAATCTGGCAGGATTATTGTCAACATAAACTGAATATAACCAAAGTCCAAGATTATCTGTTAACATTAGAACAACTTGCTCAAACCTATATACAACAACCTGAAAAACTGAATTTAATTAAACAACTTTATCATTATTGCCATTATTTAGTTGGATAATTAAATTTGAGCGGCGTATCATATAAAGAAATATTCATATCATTTCTAAACTTTGAAGTGATCATCATTATCAAAGAAAAATTAATTAGTATTAACGTTATGAAACATTTTTTAGCAAAGCATGCCACAATCAAACACCGTATATACTCTTTATACTACACGTTATTTAGTTATGGTCGAGGATTACTCGTATTAACCGCTTGTTTATGGGTAGGTAATATCATCTCACTGATATTACCAATTATGATTCCAGGCAGTATTATTGGACTACTAATTCTGTTTTTCTTATTAGCTTTTCAATTAATTCCAACTTGTTGGATTAAAAACAGTTGTAATTTATTCATGCGTTACATGACCCTGCTATTCATCCCTGCTGCAATGGGGATTATGGATAATTACTCGTTATTATTAGACAACTGGCTCCCAATCATTTTTGGTAGTGTGGGTGGCTCAATTATTGTCTTATTATTAACGGCCTTTTTGACAGAACATTTACATAATAAATCAACAATAAAAGCCGCCAAAACAGTATCAGAAAATAATGGGGATAAGCAATCATGATATGGATGTTACCTTTAACGCTTTGTGTATTTCTTATTATTCGCAGAATTTCAATAAAAATTAAATCGCCATTATTTAATCCATTGGTGGTTTCTGTCATTGTTTTAATTCCTATTTTACTCATTACAAAAACTAGCTATATTCAATATGTAAATAACGTACAAATAATTAATGACTTACTACCTTATTCAGTGGTCGCATTGGCTTATCCTTTATACGAATTGATACCACAAATCAAAGCACGCTGGAAATCAATAATGCTAATCACCTTCACTGCATCAATCGCCTCAATGATAACGGGGGTATGCATCGTATTTTGGTTGGGGGGAAGTCATGAAATTGCGGCATCAGTTTTACCGAAATCAGTAACCACAGCTATTGCTGTAACTATTGCATCCAATCAAGGCGGCGTCCCTTCAATTGCTGCACTTTGTGTTATTCTAGTTGGCACCTTAGGCGGAATCTTTGGTCATCAATTATTAAATATGGTAAAAATTAAATCTGCTTCAGCAAGAGGTCTTGCAATTGGTGCGGTTTCACATGCTGTTGGTACTGCTCGTTGTATCGAAGTTGATTATAACGAAGGTGCATACAGTTCTTTATCTTTGGTACTATGTGGTATTATGACATCATTGACAGCACCTTTTTTATTCCCAATAATGGTTTTTATTTTTGATTGGTTATAGCATGAACTTAAAAAAGCTATTGGCTTATTTTATCGGATTTTGCTTTATTATAATAACGTTGATTCTTGGTCTTGATTACTGGATCAGTTATAAAACTGCGCCTTATATTTATCAAGACGAAAATCAACTACCGCATCGAGCTATTGGTGTCGTTCTAGGTACATCTAAATATGTACGAGGCGGCGGCATAAATGGATTTTATCGAAATCGCATAGATGGTGCCATAAACCTTTATTGGCAAGGTAAAGTGGATTACCTTCTGCTTAGTGGTGACAATGCATTACTCAGTTATAATGAACCAATTACAATGCAAAAAGATCTGATTAAAGCTGGTATTCCAAAAGAATCTATTGTTCTTGATTATGCAGGCTTTAGGACATTTGATTCGGTTGTTCGAGCAAATAAAGTCTTTGATGCCAATGATTTTACGATTATTACTCAAGAGTTTCATTGTGAGCGAGCAATCTTTATTGCATTAGCACAAGGCATTCAAGCACAATGTTTTGCAGTCCCCTCTCCTGACAATATGAAATTAGTAAGAATTCGTGAAATGTTTGCTCGTGTCAGTGCTTTTGTCGATCTTTATATTCTTAATCAAAAACCAAAATATTTAGGGCCAGTCATTCCTATTATTGCCCCTGATCGTTAACTTTGATGATCAGCATCTTAAAAAAATGAAAAATGTCGAACAAAACCAATAATTAATTTTTTGTCTCATTTTTGTGATTGCATTTTTATGCAAAAAAAAGTAATATTTAGTCAATTTGAATTTAAGAAAACGAATAATGAATATTGAATTAGACCATATAAACTGTTTTTATGGTACCCACCAAGCTTTAAATGATGTTTCTTTATGTTATCCCCTTGGCGAAACCATTGTTTTGTTAGGACAAAGTGGTGCAGGAAAAAGCTCTTTATTAAAAGTATTTAATTTACTTGAAATTCCAACATCAGGTAAAATGACAATTGCTGATTCTCATTTTGATTTCTCAACTAAAATTAGTGAATCAACAATACGACAATTACGTAAAAATGTTGGTATGGTTTTTCAAAACTACAATTTGTGGCCACATTTAACAGTACTAGAAAATTTAATTGAGGCGCCTTGTCAAGTTTTAAAGCTTTCTAAACAAGAAGCCAGTGACAAAGCTATGTCGATTTTAGCTCGGTTACAAATCGATGAAATGGCACATCGCTACCCACTTCATCTATCTGGCGGTCAACAACAACGTGTTGCTATCGCTAGAGCATTGATGATGGAACCACAAATTTTATTATTTGATGAACCAACTGCGGCTTTAGATCCGGCAATTACATCGCAAATAGCCGAGATTATTAATGAATTATCCCAAACAGGGATCACACAAATTATTGTCACGCATGAAGTTGATTTTGCTCGAAAAGTGGCTTCACAAGTGATTTATATGGAACACGGTAAAATTATTGAGCAAGGACAACTAGAATGTTTTGCTCATCCAAAAACCGAAGAATTTAAATCTTATTTATCACATTAATTAATATAAAATTGGGTGGATATATGAAAAAAACGTTACTAGCCATTTTGCTTGCAGGATCAGCTTTTGCTGCTCAAGCTGCAGAAACCTTAACCATTGGTACAGAAGCGACTTATGCGCCTTTTGAGTTTACCAACGAAAAAAATGAAATTGTTGGATTTGATATTGATGTGATTAATAAAATTTGTGATGAAATTAAAGCATCATGTAATATTGTTAATCAATCATTCGATGGATTAATTCCTAGTTTAAAAACTCGCCGTATTGATGCTGCAATTGCAGGTATTGATGTGACACCAGAACGCCAAAAACAAGTGGATTTTACTAAAATATATTATGATGATAGTTCTATTCAATTTATTACGCTAAAAGATTCATTAACCAGTTTAGATCAACTAAAAGGCAAACGAATTGGTATACAAAAAGGGACAACTTATTCAAAATATTTGAATGAAAAATATCCTGATGTTAAAGCCGTAAGTTATGACAGTTATCAATTTGCTTTTTTAGATTTAAAAGCCAAACGCATTGATGCGATTGTTGCAAGTTCATTTGTTGCTGGTGACTGGCTAGGTAAAGATAGTGAAATTGTCGCATTAGGTGATAAAATTACTGATCATGAATTTTTTGGTGAAGGTTTAGGTATAGCATTACGTAAAGGTAACGATAAATTACGTGATCAATTTAACCAAGCTATTGATAAACTGAAAGCAAATGGTCAATTAGACGAAATTTACAAAAAATGGTTTAATAAATAATCATTAAACTTTAATTTAGACTTTATGATGACCTCGCCGCATATTTTGCGGCGAGTTTATTTTTTTAATTTAACAACGGTTTTTTTATGTCAGACTTTCTTGCAAACGGGATGAACTGGATCTTATCATCAATGGATGGTTATATTTTGCCGCTTACTAAAGCGACATCTATTACCTTGTCATTAGCGTTTATATCGCTAATTGTAGGCATGTTTTTTGCGTTTATTTTTACAATTTTAGAATCCGTTCCTTTTAAACCCGTTGCATGGTTAATGTCACTGTTTAACTTAACCATACGTGCCCTACCAGAACTTTTGATAGTGGTAGCAATTTATACAGGATTACCTTTGCTATTAATGGCATTAGATGATGGTTTTTCTATATCATTAGGTTTTACATCATTCACACTACAAATGAATATCGAAAATACAAAACCCGATCCTTTTTTATGTGGTGTGATTGCCTTATCATTACTTTATGCTGTTTATGCATCACAAACATTACGAGGGGCATTCAAAGCGATTTCAAGTGGACAAAAACAGGCAGCACAGGTGCTGGGATTAAGTAAATCACGTACTTTTTTCCGTATTATTTTGCCTCAAATGTGGCGCCATGCTCTACCTGGATTAAGTAATCAATGGTTAATTTTACTAAAAGATACAGCACTAGTGTCAGCCATTGCTATTGATGATTTAATGATGCAAACGAAAACAATTATAGCTCGAACAAATCAACCCTTTCTCTGGTATTTTATTGCTATGATTATTTACTTGGTTATTTCGATTTTAAGCCAAAAAGTTATCGGGCGAATCGAAAAACGCTCAACCTATTTTGAACAATCTAATTCTGCTAATAACCAGTAAGGTCAATTTATGTTTGATAATTTTATTTACTATCTTAAAATCATTTTACAGGGGTTACCTAATACACTAAGTTTGGGTATTTTAGGGATCTTATCTGCTGGTTTATTAGCAATAATCTTTTCTTGCTTATTATCATTGAATTCGAAAGTATTAACTAAGGCAATTCGAACCTATATTATTATATTTACGGGTTCACCACTGCTAGTCCAATTATTTTTAATTTATTATGGACCATCACAATTTGGTCAAACGTTAAGTCATGTACCAGCATTTTATGATCTTATCTCCTCGCCTTGGTTTTGTGCTTACTTAGCTCTGACACTTAATAGTGCAGCTTATACTACTCAGATTTTTTATGGGGCTCTAAAAGCAGTGCCACAAGGGCAGTGGCAGGCTTGTAAAGCTTTAGGTATGAACAAATGGCAGACGTTGAAAGTTGTTATGCCTTATGCATTAAAACGATCATTATCAACCTATTCCAACGAAGTGGTTTTTGTAGTTAAAGGCACTGCTCTAGCGTCTATGATACCGGTAATGGACATTATGGGATACAGTAATGAATTAAATGGTGATTACTACGACTTTTCAATTTTTATTGTTGCAGGCTTAATTTATCTCTTGATAAATGGTTTATTAAGCACCATTATGAGAGTTATAGAGAAAAAAGCCCTCACATTCGAAAACTAATAAATATGAGCCAATTTGATTCGACATCTTTTTTAAAAACTGTTCCCCATAAACCGGGTATTTATCAGATGTTCAATGATAAAGACACGATTATTTATGTGGGAAAGGCCAAAGATCTCAATAATCGATTAAAAAGCTATTTTAATAATAGTAAAAAAACGTTAAAGACCGATAGACTGGTAAGTCACATTCATCGAGTTGAATTTACTATTACTAATACCGAAACAGAAGCTTTATTACTCGAACAGACTTATATTAAAAAGCATCAACCTCGTTATAATGTACTATTAAAAGATGATAAAAGTTATCCCTTCATCAAATTAAGTAAAGAACGTCATCCCCAATTATCACTTTATCGAGGGACAGTTAATCGCAAAAAAGATGAATTTTTTGGTCCTTACCCAAGTGGCTATGCAGTTAAACAAATTCTTGCACTATTGCAAAAAACGTTTCCGATAAGACAATGTTTAAACTCGACTTATCGTAACCGTACTCGCCCTTGCTTACAGTACCAAATAAAAAGATGCTTAGGGCCTTGTGTACCAGGGTTAGTCAGTGATGAAGATTATAACGAACAGGTTAATTATGTAAGATTATTTTTATCGGGACAATCTGAACAAATTTTACAAAAAATAACTGAAGATATGCAAACAGCAAGCCGCGAATTAAATTTTGAAAAAGCAGCGGTATTACGTGACCAGTTACAAGCTATCAAACACATTAATGAAAAACAGGCCATTTACAATAATAATGATAATCTTGATGTAATTGGATTCCATTATGAACTCGGTTTAGCATGTATCTATGTATTATTTATTCGTAATGGACAAACCTTTGGACATCGCTCCTACTTCCCTAAAGTTCCATCAAATACGGAATTAGAAGAAGTTATTGAAACATTTTTAGGTCAATTTTATCTACAAGGAAACCAAAATCGTAATATACCTAGAAAAATTTTACTCAATTTTTCATTATCAGATAAACTGCCAATGGAAGAGACACTGTCACTTATTGCTGAACATCAAGTTAAACTGATCGATGAGCCCAAAGGAGACAATTTAAAGCTTTTGAATATTGCAACGATTAATGCACAAACAGAAGTTAAAAATAAACTGCTAGAAAATTCCACAATTAAACAACGTTATGATGCCTTACAAACGTTTTTGGGAATTAAAAAAATTAATCGCATGGAATGTTTTGATATCAGTCACTTTATGGGAAAAAACACTATTGCATCTTGTGTAGTTTTTGATGACAAAGGTCCAGTTAAATCAGAATTTCGCCGTTATAATATCACCGGCATCACACCGGGCGATGATTATGCAGCAATGCAACAAGTGTTAACACGTCGTTACAGCAAAAAAGATCTACCTGAAGAAAAGATACCCGATATTATTTTTATCGATGGTGGTAAAGGTCAACTTAACCAAGCTCTACAAGTTTTTGAACAACTCGATGTAAATTGGGATAAACATCACCCTATTTTGATTGGTGTAGCCAAAGGGGCTGAACGTAAAGAAGGATTAGAAACACTCTTTTTTGAAGCGCATGGAATAGGACACTATTTAGATGACCATTCCCCTGCACTATTATTAATTCAACAAATACGTAATGCGTCACATGATCATGCCATTGTTGGTCAACGCAAAAAAGGGGTAAAACAGCTCACTGACAGCGCTTTAGAACACATTGAAGGCGTGGGAGGAAAGCGTCGACAAGCATTACTTAAACATTTTGGTGGTTTACGGGAATTAAAAAACGCCAGTATAGACGAAATTGCACAAGTGCAAGGGATATCTAAATCTTTAGCTGAAAAAATTTATCTCAATTTGCAACAATAACACATTGAAAAATTAAAATTTTTCAGGCAACATAATCATAATAAAAACACTGTTTTTTTAATTGTTACTAATTATTTGATTAATCAAACAAAAAAGAGCTTATGTCACATGAAAATTAATTTCCCTACAGTTTTAACCTTATTCCGAGTTATATTAATTCCTTTTTTTGTGATGGCTTTTTATCTATTTCCGCATGAGTGGTCAGGTTTTTTTTCTGCCTTAATTTTTTTAATCGCAGCAGTCACTGATGTGTTAGATGGTTACCTTGCGCGTCGTTTAGGTCAAACAACAAAATTTGGTGCTTTTTTAGATCCTGTTGCCGATAAAATTATGGTCACTATTGCTTTAGTTTTGATTACTCAATACTACCAATCGTGGTGGATCTCTATTCCTGCAATCATTATTGTTTCAAGGGAAATCATCATATCAGCATTACGTGAATGGATGGCTGAAATAGGCAAACGCGGTAATGTTGCGGTATCTTCAATCGGCAAAATAAAAACTATCGCACAAATGACAGCCTTGACTTGGTTACTCTGGCGGCCTTGTGATATTGTTATTTATGCAGGCCTTGCAGCTCTTTTTCTAGCAACAATTTTAACTTTACTATCCATGTTACAATATTTATGGATAGCACATAGCGATCTGTTGGATGAAGAGTAATTTATCTAAAAATCACTAAAAACCAGCTTTAGTGTAATTTTGTGATCGTCCATTATATTCACAAAATTACACGCCCTTTTCCCCAAAAAACACAATATTAAAACAACAATAAGTTAAACATTGAACAATTAAACAATTAATCAAAAATATCTGTTGACTGAAATCATAAGATAGGTAAAATGCACAGCATTCAAAACGAATTACATTTTAGTAAGCAGTTTTGAGCCCGGGTGGTGAAATCGGTAGACACAAGGGATTTAAAATCCCTCGGCCTTTTTGGCCGTGCGAGTTCAAGTCTCGCCCCGGGCACCATTTAAAACACGTCTAATGCGGGAATAGCTCAGTTGGTAGAGCGCAACCTTGCCAAGGTTGAGGTCGCGAGTTCGAACCTCGTTTCCCGCTCCAATATCACAATCCTGTATAATCTATTAAAGTCCGCAAAGTTCAGATATTGATTGATGCCTACTGATTCTGAACTGAAATGAAGTTTAAGCGATAGCTTATTTAAATACATCGACATTATTAATGTATCTTGCAATTCAAATTATCACCTCAAGCCCAAACATATTTTTCCTAAGCAAAATCCAATTCACGAGATGCTCCCGTGCTCAACCCTATTTTTTTATGAAATGAAATCCTCATAAACCATGGCTACAAAATGAAGTCCCCCATGGTTTTAATTTTTCAAGATATTATTTCACTCAAACTTTGAAGTATCGGTAGCACAAACACGGAGTCGATGACCATCGGGATCATTTCCTACAAATGTGTACCCGAAATCGAGCATTTGCGGTTCAAGTTCAATTTTGATGTTTAGTTCTTTCCAGGTCGCATAAATCTCATCTACTTTATTTTTTGTTACATCACTAAACGACAGCTCAAAACCGCCATAATGATTGGGTGCCTTTGGGGTTATTTTATTAGCCTCTTGAAGGCCCAAAATAAAATTATCATTCAATAAAAATACAGCAAAACCAGGATAAGTTTTAACTGGTGGGCGCCCTAGTATTTTTGTGTAAAACGCTGTACTAACATCGACATCTTTGACATAAACAATAACGCTATTAGGTTTAAACATTTTTCTTTCCTTTTAGTGATAAAAATTAGTTCAATTAATTTTAGTTGTCTCTATTTTGATGTAGCATTGCTGACAACTGTATGTCATATTTAAAATTCAATCTAAATTATTTTGCAAACATAAAGCATGAAAATTAATCGTATAATTACTACCATCATGGTATTGCTACAAAGAGAAAAAATAACTGGTAAAGAATTAGCAGAAAAATTAAATGTATCATTGCGTACTATTTACCGAGATATACAAGTTATCGAGGGAGCGGGTATACCCATTATTACCTATCAAGGAAGTGCCGGTGGAATAAGTATTTTAAAAAATTATAAAATTAGTAAAGGTCTATTCACTAAAGAAGATGTCATTGTTTTATTAAAGGGACTCAACTTATTATCCTCACCGGTTTTAAAAGAAAGTGAAAATTTAAGAACACTCGAGAAAATAAAGAGTTTTTTATCAGAACAAGAACTTGATGAAGTGACAAATAACTTAAATCAACTTATTGTTGATTTATCTCCCTGGTTTTCCAAACAAAATATTGATAACAAACTATCTATTATAAGACTGGCACTGAAAGAGCAAATGCTTTTATCGTTTGATTATTTGGGTGTTAGGAATAAACAAGCCTCACGTTTAATTGAGCCATATAAACTTATTTTTAAGGAAAAAGAGTGGTATTTACAAGCTTTTTGTCTAACTAAAAATGACTTTCGTGTATTTAAATTGTCAAAAATGTCAAACATTAGAAAAACAAACACTAAATTTATCAAGCAGACAACGCCTGAAGTCTTCTCTTTGTTCCAAACGGATATGAAAAAAAAGAGTTTTAAAATAAAATTACTAATAGATGAATCGCTTTTGGAACGTATTTTAGATTTTTGTGACGAAAAAGATATTAAGAAATTAAATGGACAACAGTATCTTGTAGATTTTAACTTTATTGATGATGACTACAGTTATGGCATTTTACTAAGCTTAGGCCATCAATGTATTTGTTTAGAGCCTGAGCATATACGTCAAAAACTTGTTGAACGAGCGGAAAAATTAGTTAAATCTTACAAAGAAACTGTCAATCCATTTAAGTCAAATTAGCCTCAATAACTAAAAATTTAAACATCTAATCTCCGGCTGGTTAACCATTTTACTTTTTCCGGATCTCGATGATCAAAAAATTGACTTGTATTTGTATCAAGCGCTGCTATTTGTTGCATATCTTTATCTGAAAGCTCAAAATCCCAGATATCTTGATTTTCAACTATACGCTCTTTACGCACAGATTTAGCCAAGCTTGCAATGCCTCGTTGTGCTAACCAACGTAATACCACTTGCCCTATTGTCTTACCATATTTAACGGCAATTTGACCTAACACAGGATGCGAAAATAAACCATTTTTCCCTTCAGCAAAAGGCGCCCAGGCTTGAGGCGTTATGCTCTCTTTTTGCATATAAGGCACGGCTTCAAGCTGTTGTTGGAATGGGTTAACTTCAATCTGATTTACGGCAGGAATAATAGAATGAAATGCAGTTAAATCAGCTAATCTATCAGGTTGAAAATTACTGACGCCAATAGCACGAGCTTTACCTGCTGAATAAAGCTCTTGCATTGCTTGCCAGGCACCATGAACATCACCATAAGGTTGATGAATTAAATATAAGTCAACATAGTCTAATTGCAAACGATTTAATGAACGTTCAAATTGAGCCTTAGCACCATTGTAATTGGCATCTTGCAACCATAATTTAGTCGTAATAAATAATTCTGCTCGATCAATCCCATGTGCACGAATAGCATTACCAACTTCAGTTTCATTTTGGTAACTTGCAGCTGTATCAATCAACCGATAGCCAGAATCAATCGCATCATGTACGGCTGTTTCACACTCTTTCTTATCTGTCATTTGAAAAACACCAAACCCTAAGATAGGCATCTCGATACCATTATTTAATGTTATTGTTCTTTTCATAGCTCATACCTCAGTTATTATAGTTAGCTTATTATTAAACAGCTTACTACAATGATAAAGTAGGTAATACAACATGCACTAATGAAAATTTTTCATTTATCCTACTTTTTAATATGTCAATGATTGCTATTGATGGAATTTTTTTAACGTAAAAACTCAATATAACCAAAAGGTTATATCATTAATTGTTAGATTAATTTTAAAAAAATCATTAAAATTGAGATCCATTGAGGTATTTACTGACACAAAATTAGCAGAATTAATTGAAAGACCAATATCAATAAGTAAGTTGGAAGTGATTATTCATTTTGTAACATCAAACTTTATAGTTGTGCATCTATTTTTAACCTCATGTCTAAATAAACTTTTTATTAATAACTGTAGGGCATCATCGTTTATTAAAACGCTAAAGTTTTTATAAAAAATTCCAGTAAACCATGCATACAAATGTAATAAGCATAATAGATAATAAAAACGTTAATAGTTTAATTCACCTTTTTCCACTAATAAAAGAATAAATGCGGCTATAGAAAACCAGTATTATCTACTAATTTTATCAGTAAAATACTCGATGAAAACCTTAAGTTTAGTTGAATTTTTATATGTAGAAGGATAAAGAAAGCAAAATTCCCAAGTATGTTCTTTATTATACTCAGACAAAATTTCAACTAATTCTTTTCTTTTTAACTCTTCTTGTACAGAGAAACTAAAAAGTTGAACTATACCGCCATCATTTAAGGCTAAAAATTTAGTCGCTTGAATACTATCAAAGATTTGTATTTGGCTATTTTCAATATTGTCTTTATCTATATTTTTATTTAAAGATGTCCATTGAAATCGTTTATTATTCTGACTTGAGCTAAAATTGATACATTTATGATTAATTAGTTCATCAGGACAAACAATCATGCCATTTTTGGCAAGATAATTGGGACTAGCATATAATCCAGTAGTAGCAATAAACAATCTTTTTTTGATGAGAAAAGCCTCTAGCTTGGTGTTTTCTTGTACCAGTCTAACTGATAGATCATATTCTTCTGCAACGAAGTCAATATTTCTATTAGTTACATGAAAATCAAGTTTTAAATTAGGATATTCTTCGGAAAAATTAGCCAGATAAGGTGATATTTTATAGTTAAAAAAGGTCTCTGGTACGCTTATTTTTAATCTACCACCAATTGCATTTTTTTCATTTTTAATAGAATGGCCAGCATTAATTAGCATATCGAATATTTCAGAACATTTCTTATAATAGATACGCCCTTCCTGAGTCAGTTTGACTTGGCGTGTACTACGTGAAAACAAGTCAAATCCGATTCTTTCTTCAAGTCTTTTAATAGAACGACTAACAGCAGCAGGAGTAATATTTAAGTATTGAGCAGTAACTGAAAAATTCTCATTTTCTGCTGCCACTAAAAATAACTCAAGGCTAGCGATATGCATAGTTTTAAACTGTTTTTTCATCGGATTGTCTTTATTTATGAATACTAACTGCTATCAAAATATTTTATATTTTGGCCTAATTGCTGACAAAAAAACTTATTTATAAGCAATGTAATGAATTACAAGAAATATTAATACATCAATTTTGCCACAAATTACATCTGTTTTTCATGCCCATTATGGATAAGTATCGTCTCCTAATTCTTATTAGGAATATCTTCAATGGCAATACTATTTTTCAATTTATTAAAATAGAAATAATCACTTAAAAAACCTGCTTACACTTTTGTGCGAATACATTTAGCAAGCGACGTTCTATTTTTTTTAGAATCCACTCCCTTTTTATTGATCCAATATTTATATTCCAACCATTATCTACAACCGTTTTAAAAAAGAATGAGAACTTATCATCACAAAACCAGTTTTATAACCGAGTTTAGCAATATGATGAATAAAAATAATAACAAATAATCTGTTTCTCATCGCAGTTTTTCTTATTTTTAATATTATGAATTTATTTATTTTTGTTTACTGTCATTTTTTCTCATAAAAATATTATTAAGAATCAGTGCAATTATAGTGATTATCGCACCTATAATTTCGATATATGAAATAGAATGACCTTGATAGATACCAATAATAAAAGAAATGACAGGGACTAAATTAACAAAAAGAATACCATTAATCGCACCAAGACCATTGATACCTGCATTCCAAGTAATGATCACTAATGTGGTTATGACAAGTATAAAAATATCAAATCCACTTGTGATAAATACACTCAGACTAGGAAGTTTTGCTAAGCCTAAAAAAGATGCAATTAAAGTAATCGTGATAATACTTATTACGCTAAGAGAAGAACTTAACGCTGTAACTCTTAACGCGCTCCATTTGTCTTTTGTCATCACCATATTTGCAAAATAGGTATAAATAACCCAACAAATTGTAGCGGCCAACAATAGTACATCACCTAAAAAGCTTGATGAAGCTATCAGATGATTAAAATCTCCATTCGTTATAACCAAAACTATTCCTACAAAAGCTAATAGCGTGCATAAACTTGTTTTAATGTTAGGTATATTGTGATTGAGGATAGATGATAAAATCATTGAGAGCATCGGCATTAACGCTAATATAATTGTTGCATGCTCAGCAGATGAAAAACCAATGCCGATAAACGTTAGGAAGTTTAATCCAGCAAAACCGATTGTGCCAAAAAGCCACAATTGAAAAGCTTTTCCTTCCGTTTGATAACTTTTTTTACCTTCGATAACAAGCAAAACAATGCTTACAAGAAAAGCACCAAGAACGTAGCGAATAACAGTAAGATAATAACCATCTATACCCGATGATACCGCATGTTTTGAAGCGGGATACATAATCCCCCAGCCAAAGACAGTCACCAATAAATATAATGTGTATTTATAATGTTCTATTCGAATATCCTTCATAAAAAAATAACCTACTTTTCGTATTATTTATTTTATTGACTTTTATAATATTTTTTTAAGAAAAGATCATTATCGTCGAGGTAATATCTTTTTTTACATTTTGTAATATCTGATATTGCATTCTTGAGTAAACATGATTTGATGAGTCTGTTTCTTACTGGATTTGGCTTATCAATGGTTTATCCACTTCTTGCCTTACCTGCAATAAAAAGTATGTCACATAAAGATATTGGTCTTGCTCTAAGTACCTATGAATCGTGTTTTGATATTGGAATTCTTTTATCTGGCTTTACAGGCGGAATTATTGTGTCGAGTTTTGGTTATAATGCAACGTTTATATTTGCATTTATATGTAGTTTATTCGCTATATTTCCTTCAATACTTTCATATAAACAAATTGAAAAAAATCAAAACTAAGCTAAATAACTAAACCAAGTTGGTACGCCAATAGCTATAAGTGCCACTTTAATTTATTAGGTTCATTAATAATTTTAATCCGTTTGAAGCTACGAGCATAAGATAAACTCAGTTCACAAGTAAAAAGCATTCAACTTGGGAGGATGCTTATAAATTACAAATAATCGGCAGAAATTATAACTTGTTATACTCTATTACCTTAGTTCACAATCATATTGTTGCCAGGAAGAGTATCGATGATGTCAGTTATTATTGATAATTTTATTGCTAGCAAAGTATTGCATAACTTTAATTATCTGAATTTTTTTGTTAAAAAATCAAACTATCCTCATCTAGCACTTGGCTAAATGAGGATGAGATTATTTAAATGATTAATGAACGCCAGGAATAGTGAATTCCATAATAAGTAATAACGTTGGTAAAATAAAGATAGATAAGATTGTTGAAGCAAAGAAAATACTCGATGCGTGCTCTTGTTCGACTTCCCAATCGTAAGCCAAAATAACTGCGGTTGATGCAGTTGGCATCGCTAATAAAAAGACTAACTCTTCGGCTTCGATACCTTTAAGTCCAAAAAGATGCACAGCAATTAATGCAACAACGGGAGTTACAAAACTCTTTAAAAGCACATTAACCACTAATAGTTTAGATAAATTTAATTGAACACCATATATCCCTACGCCAACAGCAATAAGTGAAATAAAGTTACATGCATTAGACATAATATCAAAAGTATTAAACACAAAATGCGGCATCCAAGTTAAACCATTAGTGACACTAACAATTAACCCTAAAATAACAGCCAAAAACATTGGTTTCATAAGCGAGTTTTTCACTGCGCTAAAAATCATATTGCCTGTTACTTTACCGCCAGATACTTTAGTATGACATAATTCTAATAAGAAAATTGTCATTGGAATTAATGATAAAGCCACAACAAAATTCGCAATAGCGACAGAAATGGTTGACGATGCACCTAACATTAATGTCAAAAATGGTACGCCCATCCCGCCCATATTAGGGAAACAGCATAACATTGAATTCATGGTGGTTGATTTTAAATCTTTACCCAATAAGTATTTATTAGTTAAAAAACAGATTATCCACAAAAATGACATTGTGCAGAAAAAAGCAATCATCCAAATGCCGTTAAATATCTCTGATGGCTTTGCATGGGCAGTGTGGACAAAAAGTAATGCTGGGAAGACAAAGTTTGATACCAAGCCAGATAATAGTTTTTTTGAATCTTTTGTGAAGATTTTTTGTTGAACGCAAAACCACCCCAGAAAGATCAATAAAAAAACGGGAAGACAAGAACTTACAACTTGCCAAACGGCAGACCAAATCAAATTCATTTTTTAAAACTCCTAAAATAATATTACTTAAAATACATATTCGGTATTTGGTTGGATTTTTGGATGAACGCTTATTTTTATAAACCAAATTAAATTAATTAGACAATAAAGCTGAACATACCTGATGTAAGCTTGGTATATTTAAGACATGGTTAACATTAAAATCCACAGCATCTTTATTGGTCACACTATAACTTGGGCGCTATTATAGCTTATTCCGATCTACCTTGTGTTAAGCAAGCCCTAGTAAGATTCTTAAAAAAAGAAAAAACCATTAAAACTTAGTCCGATTTATGTCAAAGGAATTTTTTTAAATCAATATAAAATATAATGTTATTAAAATCAAAAAGATGAGTGTTAAATTATAGTAAAAATAAAATCTATACAAAAAGGCCTTAAAGTATAGCCTAAGTATAGATTATTGGTGTAAATGTTCAGTCGATAATAAATCAATTTATTTAATTGACTTATATCTATTTATTTATCATTAAGCTGGTTTGTTATTTTACAAAAAAACCGCAAAATAATCATCAAAAGGTAACAGTATTTATGACAATTATCTTTAAAATTAATTAACGATTAATCAATATAATGTAAATTATTTATTGGTACGCAAAGATAAGGCATAAATTTTATAGGCAAATTATCGATTATTCGTTGTTTAACTCAATTTAAATTAAGATCATTTAGCCATCATTTTTTCATTTACTATATCGGCTAACCTAGCAGTAAACATATTAATTTTTGGCTATTATTTAGTCCATTTCGATCTATTTACACTAGTTTTTATTGAATCCTCAAAAATAAACTGTATATTTATACAGTATTATTCGTTTTTTATCACGAATTAAATAGATGTAATTCTGTTAGTATCGATAAATTATGTTAGGAGAGTATGCTTGCGTAAAGTTTCTATTATTGTGCTTGGCATGGTAGATGGTTCAGTAAAAAAACATTTACCTTTGGTTGATACGCCCGTCAGAGCGGGTTTTCCTTCTCCAGCGGATGACTATTTGGAAACTAAGCTTGATCTTACCGATCACTTAGTTAAACATCCAAGCGCAACCTATTATATCAAAGCACAAGGCGATTCAATGATTAATTACGGCATTTATAGTGGTGATCTGCTAGTTGTAGATCGCTCTTTAATGCCGCAGATAGAAGATATTGTGGTCGCCGCAGTTGATGGTGAATTAACCTGTAAATGTTTAGGGATTATTAATGGGCAACACCATTTATTATCGGGCAATGAATTTTATCCGCCTATTTCGCTAGCGGGTAAAGAGGTACATATTTGGGGCGTAGTAATACATACGATTCACTCCTTACGAAAGCGTGGCAACACATGATTGGTTTGATTGATTGTAATAACTTTTATGCTTCGTGTGAGCGAGTTTTTAACCCAAAACTAGAAAAAAGACCAATTGGTATTTTGTCCAATAATGATGGTTGTGTTATTGCTCGCTCAAATGAACTTAAGCCATTAGTACCAATGGGTATGCCCGCATATCGAATTGAACCCAAAATCCGTAAACACATTACCTTATTAAGCTCTAACTATGAACTTTATGGCGACATGAGCCAACGGGTTTTTAATACAGTCGGTCATTATACTGCCGATATTCAACCCTACTCCATTGATGAAGCTTTTATTCAATTAAATGGGTTTAACGATGTGATAGCACATTGCCAAAATTTAAGAACAATTGTAAAACGAGATACAGGTATTCCTGTCAGCATTGGTATTGCAACAACCCACACTTTAGCAAAGTTAGCAAATCATATAGCGAAAAAAGAGGCTAGATATCAGGGCGTCTACCACCTTCCTGACAAGCCTGTTTTATTGGATAAAATTTTAAAAACATTTCCAGTAGAAGAGATTTGGGGTGTGGGTAGACGTATTGCCCAAAAATTACAGACGTTAAATATTCATAGTGCATGGGATCTACGTCAAGCAAATTTAAAACAGATTAGGCAACAATTTTCAGTCGTGCTTGAACGTACAGTACTCGAGCTACAAGGTGTCAACTGCATTGAATTAGATGATCTCAACACGCCTAAACAAAACATCATGACATCGCGAAGTTTTGGACAACTAACTGGGGAACTATTTGATATACAAGAAGCCATTCGCATTCATGCCAGTCGAGGAGCTGAAAAACTAAGACAGCAAAATGCTATTGCTAATGCGGTGCTAGTCTTTTTGAAAACCAACCGCTTTCGTCAAGATTTAATGCAATATAACCCTTCAATTGTAGTCCCTTTATTAACACCAACTGATGATACAAGACTCATTATTCACGCTGCACAAAAAGGGTTACAGGCTATTTATAGAAAAGGTTTTTTGTTTATGAAAGCGGGCGTAATGTTACTTGATTTAAAGGTAAAAGATAACTTCTGTCAAACTGACTTATTTAGTTCTGAGCTTGCGCCTAACTCGCAACAAAAAAGTGATCAATTAATGAAAACAATCGATAACATTAATCAAAAAATGGGCAAAAATACCATTCAATTAGGGGGTAATAGAAAAACGGCACCTTGGCAAATTAAAAGAGAACTGCTCAGTAAACGTTACACTACGCGCTGGGATGAATTACCGCTAGTTAAATAAACATAAAGTTTACATCATAATCAATTTATGATATTGATTAATATCAACTTAATATCCTAAATAAAATAATAAATAAACGGTTTACGTTTGCTTAAATTTTGTTGCTAATAGATATAAAACACAGACTAGATAGTGAATTGCTTAATCAATCAGAACCGACCTTTTTAAAGGCTTTAGCGTCGAAAAATCAAATCACTGCAAATTATCACCATGATTAGATGGTAAATATTAAGATGCAGATGTTGTTAATAGAACAATCATTCAATTGTGTTATTCATGTTTTGAAAGTCAATATTTCAAATCTAATTAAAATCGCATCTAATATTACTAATTCATACAACTATGTAGCGATGTTTAAGTTTGTACACAAAATAGTCGTTCCAATAAAGAGACTATATAGGTGTAAGTCTCTTGCTTTAAACCTATATAGTAGCTAACTTGCAACTAATGAGGCATCTAAAAATACACCTAACTAACCATTACAACTTAGCTCCTATAAAATAGGAACTAAGTATATAGTTTCACAATATTTTTATCGACAAATCGGTGTACATCCCTGTGCTAACTGTAATAAGTTATAACCTATGGCTCCTGTTTCAATATCAGTACTAAACATCATTTTGTCCATGTATACTTGATTAGTCCAAGTACAACCTGTTGAGGTATCAAAGTTACTATTAGGATAAGCTTTATATAACTCGCCCCACTCTCCAGCAAACGTACCATCAATATCTCTTGATAAACGTTCTTCGTTATTTTTAATCCATGCAGGTAAGGAACCTGTTCCATGTCCTGTGACAGCGTATTTAGCACTAGGTACATTGGTTAAATCTGTAACTGGATAGAAATAACTCGCTGCAACAGAGGCACTAATAACACCTAATCCATTTGGTTTTCCTGAACAAGCATTGGCAGCAGGAAATATATTATCGCCCGAGCTCATGGTATCTGACATTTTATACTGTGTACTCGGAAGTGGGCGAGCCCATTTATTCACTGTAAACGTATAGCTAAATGTTCTTTGTTCGAGCGGTGCACCAACTTTTGTTCTAGCGGTTAATGTTATGGTAAATGGAATAGTAGGACGATTGTCAGATCTAAGTGTAACAACCCCCTCACTCGTAATTGGCGCTAAAGATGGATTACTTGAAGAAAAACTATAATCAGTCTGTGCATTACTCATTTTGAGTGTGAAATTTGCGTAGTTGAATCCTGTTGTTGGAAATTTTTTTGATGCTGTAGGAGAGTAACCGCGATAAGGTTGAAAAACCGCTGGATTATAACCATTGGCAAATTTACAATTGGTTGAATTACATGTGTTATATTGATCTCGTCGTGAAGAGTCAAAAAATCTCAAACTACCTGGTTTAATATGGCAGATTTGTTGTTCATCAACTTTTATTGTATAGATTTTGCTGAAACTGCCATAGTCATTAATATAGGGAATGCCATATTTTGTTTGAACGCTAATATTATTAGAACTAATGGTTAAAGTATAAGGGCTTAGACATGAATCCATAATGCTATTTAATTGATCTGCGGTCACTGTTTTAGTCGTACCATCATAATCTTTATAACTCCAAATAGCTGTCAGCTTTCCCAAGACGGGTGGTTTTTCATTAACATCTTTTATTGATGTAAATTCATCACCATCGATATCACCATAATGTAATCCTTCTATGGTAGAAATATTTTTTGCCACCCCGTCAGCAATGACTTTCGTTTCGACCTGATTAAATTTAGTATTGGCCGATACCCAAAGTATTTCGTTTGATTTTGAAGGCGTGATATTAATAACGCCTTGTTTAGTTATCGGTGCTTTGAAACTAAACAAATCATCTAAATCTAGATAGGGTTTATTACCTTGAATTATTTGTACCGTTTTTGAAGTTAGCGCATAACTTAACTGACTAAACATTAATGTCATGACTAACAGTAAAAATACCTTAAAACAAAATTTAATTTTGTGACAAAAGAGATGGACAATAAGACGATAAGACGATAAAGTAAGCGTATTAATTTTTGATCAAGATTTTTAAGAAAAGAATAAAATAATTTACAACAATAGCCTTTTTCAATGACAGACTGTTTGTTATACAACAAATGTATGCCTGCTGCCTGCTGCCTGCTGCCTGCTGCCTGCTGCCTGCTGCCTGCTGCCTGCTGCCTGCTGCCTGCTGCCTGCTGCCTGCTTTACCACTATATAATACCATAAAAAACACCCTTACACAAGTTAAATCCATAGATAATACATTAATTTATTTGAAGAAATTAATGTATTAATAAATACGAGCTGGACTAGCTATTTTTTTAAAATAGCATAACAGTAATAAAAAGATGAAACACAATTTGGTAAAGAAAGTTTAATTGCATTTATATATTTCAATAATAGTAATTTTTTGAATAATCACAATGTGAAATGTTAAGGTAATCAATGGGTTTATGTTATTAACCCCAGAAACTGGGGTATAAAATATGTAATTACGATCCCATATTGACAATTGATTTTCGAAAACGCTTGAGGGAGATGATAAAAAACACACTACCAATAGCTAATAACCACGCGAAAGAAGTCCACACCACACTTAGACCAGCCCCACGATATAATATAGCTTGTCCTAACTCAACAAAATGAGTAGTTGGCGCAATCATCATAATATTTTGAACAATCTCTGGCATACTTTCTCGAGGAGTGCTTCCGCCTGATAACATTTGTAATGGTAACAAAATTAAGATAAGCAACATCGCAAATTGAGCTGTTGATTTTGCTACTGTTGCCATGAAGATACCAAGTGACGTTGTCACAAATAAATGTAAAGCAGCACCAATAAGAAACAAGCTGATTGAACCTGCTATAGGTACACTTAACCAACTATGTACAACCAATAATAAAGCGACCCAAGTTGAAACCAGCACAACTAATCCCATTGACCAAATTTTAGAAAGCATAATTTCAAATGGTGTGACAGGCATAGAAAGAAGATGATCAATGGTGCCATGTTCCCTTTCTCGCATTAAAGCTGCCCCCGTTAA
Source organism: Gilliamella sp. B3464 (assembly GCF_026536145.1). Classification (NCBI taxonomy): domain Bacteria; kingdom Pseudomonadati; phylum Pseudomonadota; class Gammaproteobacteria; order Orbales; family Orbaceae; genus Gilliamella; species Gilliamella sp. B3464. The sequence continues at coordinate 116,184 of NZ_JAFNOQ010000005.1, forward strand.
AATAATCGATAACGTAGTGACTATATTAATGATTTCCATAACAGAACCAAACCATGATCGGGTTAAGTTTGGGTTAAAAGCGGTATGCACTTGAATGTTAACGGGTAGATTTGTCGCTTTGCTATAACGATTCACATATTCAGTAATTTCACCTGTAATAATTTGTGTTATATAACCATTACCAACAAAAGCTTGTCCCATTCGCGTTGCATCAATATTAAGTTGTATTTCTGGATTTTGGTTATTAAGTACATCTCGTTGAAAATTAGGCGGAATATTTAATGCAAAGGTATAATTATCCGTATCCATACCCCGATCCACATCCTTCATTGAATATAATTTAACAGGATTATTAAACATAGGTGGATAAAACGCCGCAGTAATTTGCCTGGACAAGGGCGAGTCATCTTCGTCAACAATCGCAATTGACGCATGATGTAAGGAATCTGAAGTCGCAGTTGCAGCAATATAAATATCAAAGGTAAAACAGTAGGCTATTAATAAGAGCATAATAGGATCGCGTAATAATCCCCATAGCTCTTTTATACCTAGACGATAAATGTTGATTAACGTTTGCATAAGATCTACCCCTCCTGCTTTTTAAGCAGAAAAATACTAGCACCAAGCACTATTGGTATGGTAATTAATAAAGCCAAAATAGAGTTATGCAAATCAACAAAATTTAATGCTTTATTGAATATCCCACGCGCAATAATTAGCATATGGGTTGTAGGGTAAACTTCACCAATATATCGACCACTCCCTTCTAACGAGGCGACGGGATTTAACAATCCAGAAAACTGTATAGCAGGTAGCATGGTTCCAACACAAGTCAAGAAGATAACGGCAATTTGACTGCGTGTTATGGTTGATGCTAACAATCCAAATCCTGTAGAAATAATACAATAAGCAAAAGCAGCTAAACATAGAGTAAACAAACTACCTTTAATTGGCACCCCAAATATTGTAATTGCCATAATCAATAGCAATAGAAAGCTAAACATAGAAATAATAATATAAGGAACTTGTTTACCTAATAAGAACTCAGCCCGTGTTACCGGCGTGACATATAAATTAATGATTGAGCCCATCTCTTTTTCACGAACGACAGATAATGCCGCCAACATAGAAGGAATCATTAGCAATAAAATTGGAATAACGGCTGGTACCATCGATGGTAAGCTTTTAATATCGGGATTATAGCGATATCGAGTTTCAATATTAGCTAAGCTGGATGATTGTGAACTGGAGCTTTCTTTGTTTTTTTCACTTAACCAAGCAAGGTGCATACCTTGAACATAGCCTTTAATGGTATCAGCTCGCATTGGCATAGCACCATCAATCCATATAGCAATATCAACCGGATCACCACGTTGCACATCTCGACCAAAATTTGGTGGAATTTCAATAGCTAGCGCTATCTCATTGCTGCGTAATCTTGCATCCATATCATTATAGTCAGTTAAAGGAGGCTGTTCTATAAAATAGCGTTTAGATCCTGACAAATTAAGCGTGTAATTTTGACTAAGCTCACTCTGATCACGATCTAATACTGCAAAGCGTAAATCCTCAACATCCATCGTTATTCCATATCCCATCACGAGCATTAAGATCGCTGATCCTAACAAGGCTAATAATGCGCGAAGTGGATCACGTGATAATTCTAAAGTTTCACGCCATAAGCAACCAATCATGCGAGTAAAGCTGAAGCCTCGAAGGTGATGCTGCTCTTGAGTATGATCTTGATCATTAGTAACCGTTTTAGCATTCGTTGCTGAATTTTCATCGGAATGACTATCATCCGCACCTGCTTCAACTAAATAATCAATAAAAGCTTCTTCTAGTGTTTTAGCTTTTTTTGACGCAATAATATTATCTGGCGTGTCACTTGCTAATACTTTACCAGCATGCATTAACGATATTCTATCGCACCTTGCTGCTTCGTTCATAAAATGGGTAGTAATAAAGACAGTAACTTTATCTTGTCTTGATAATTCAATAATTAAACGCCAAAAGTCATCACGGGCTATAGGATCGACACCTGAAGTGGGTTCATCGAGAATAAGAATTTCAGGATTATGCACAACAGCAACAGAGAGTGATAACCGCTGTTTAACGCCTAAAGGTAAACTATCAGGTAAACTTTGCCTATGTTGTTCAAGTCCAAAACGTTTAACTAATTGTTCAACGCGTTCTGGTATTTTGCTTTCTGTGATACCAAATAGGCGAGCGTGCAACACAAGATTCTGTTCAACCGTCAATTCACTATACAATGAAAAAGCTTGTGACATATAACCTAAGTGGCGCCTGACATTAATATCACTGGCATCAACTGGCTTACCAAATAACCATGCTTGCCCTGACGAAATCGGTAATAAACCAGTAAGCATTTTCATGGTTGTTGATTTGCCACAACCATTAGATCCTAAAAAGCCAAAAATTTCCCCTTGTTTAATTGAAAAATTAACATGATCAACAGCGATAAAATCACCGAATTGTTTAGTTAAATCTTTTGCTTCGATGGCTACTTGTAAATCTTTTGAAAGATCTAAGGGTGGAATTTCGACGGGTTGATAACCTTGTTTTGCATCTTCTGGCATTAATTGGATGAAAGCATCATCTAAATTATCTTTTCCAGTTTGGTTTAATAGCGATTGAGGCGTTCCAGTTTCAAGGATTTTTCCGCCATACATAGCAACTAACCAATCAAAATTTTGCGCCTCATCCATGTAAGCAGTAGCTACAATCACGCTCATTTGTGGCCTTTGCGAACGAATTTTGTTAATCAGTTGCCAAAATTGAGCACGTGAAAGCGGATCGACCCCTGTTGTAGGCTCATCAAGAATTAATAAATCAGGATCATGAATTAAAGCAGAACATAAACTAACTTTTTGTTTCATCCCACCGGATAAACGACCGGCAGGTCTGGATAAAAATGGATAAAGTCCTGTGCTATGCGTTAATTCATCAATGCGACGTCGCCGTTCGGCCGCATCATTACCAAAAAGCCGAGCAAAAAATTGTAAATTTTCTTCAACGGATAATGTTGGATATAAATTTTTACCTAAACCTTGAGGCATGTAAGCAATACGGGTACAAACTTTATTGCGATGTGATTTATCGTGCATATCACCATCTAAAACATACACCAACCCTTCTTGAATAACATGTGCACCAGCAATAAGTGACAATAAACTTGATTTACCTACCCCATCAGGTCCAATCAATCCTACCATGCACTTTGGTGGAATTTGTAAACTCACATTATTCAAAGCACAGGTTTTTTTATAATGCAACGTCACATTTGAAACGGTTACCACTGCGTCATCTATCGATTTAACATTATGAGCGATAGATAAATCTTTATTGTCTGATTCTGACATGAGCTATCTCCAATTATTTAGTTGGACATTTAGCAACATCAGATAACTTAGCTGGCCACGGAGTTTTAGGATCGATCCGTACCCAAGCAACGCCAGGCACACCAGTTTTAACTTGAGTAAGATAACATTGTAATAATTCTGGGCTTAGTTGAGCTTTAACCCTGAACATTAATTTTTGACGCTCATCTTTGGTTTCAACAGTTTTAGGGGTAAATTGTGCCACACTAGAGACAAATGAAACTTTAGCCGAAATCGCAACATCTGGAAGCGCATCTAAGACTAATCTAACTTCATCACCAATCGCTACTTTTCCAGCTATGGTTTCGGGTAAAAAGAAAGTTAAGTAAACATCGGATAAATTAACCAGATTCAAAACCTTTCCACCGGCAGGCAATACTTCACTAACTTGTGCTATACGATATTGAATTCTCCCATCAACAGGGGCGGTTAATGTACTATCATCTATATCTGCTTGAATTTTTGTAATATTAGCACTAGCAACATTAATCGCTGAATGAGAACTATCCACACCTGCTTGAGCAACCTCAATAGCAGCATCAGCGGCTGTCACTTGGGATTTTGCAGAATCTAACGCCGCTTTTGCACTATTCACTTTTGCGGTATCGTCATCAAATTGTTGGATAGATAATGCCCCTTTTTGGTAAAGAGTTGTTGTTCGTTGTAAATGCTTTTGAGCAATATCGAGATCACTTTCCCGTTGATTCACATCAGCTTGAGCAGCGACTTTGTCACTCATTTTTAGTGAGACTTGGGCTTTGGAACTTGCTTCATTACTTATGGCCTGTCGATATTGAGCTTGTGCTTCGTTCAATTGAGCTTGCAAGGTATTGGTTTGCATAATAACTAATGGTTGGCCTGCTTTAACAAAATCACCTTCATTAACACTAATTTTCTCGATTCTGCCAGCAAGCTTTGTTGAAATATTAATTTCTGTCGCCTCTATACGACCATTGCCACTTACAAAATCTGGACCAAATCCATCAGTTTTTAATTGTTGCCACAAGATACCACCACCAATAACAACGACAACAACAATAAGACCCCATTTCTTACTTATTTGTTTCATGACCTACATCCCATTTTAAACTGATTATTTATATTATAAATTTCATAACGTTAATGTGTGTTTTATATGCATAATGCATCGACATGGGTTAAATAATATCAGATGTTTTTTATAAATAAAATCAACTATAAAAACAAAGGCAGTAAAAGCTAAAAAATTTAATTTAAAACATCAAGGATGTTTAAAAAACATGAGTAATCATAAAGAAAAGTGTACTTCAATTCAGAAAGCTTATTAATCAATTATTGGTAAATTAACCCTTTTTGATAAATACGTATTTATTATCTATGCCATGGATTTATCTAATTTATTTCAAATAATGTATTAATCCTCTATCTACAAATTAACTATTTTTGTATCAAAGCACGTTATCGACTATAACGTTTAATATTATCTGACTAAAACTTTATAAAATTGAATTTCATCTTATAAAATAATTAATGAAACCATTTAGTTGTATATAGGAAAATGATAATGTAAGTGGTATGCTTGCGAGAACGATTATTCGACATTAAGATTTTTTTCACAAGGTGATTTTTATGACACTTCCTTCTTTTTTAACACTTTATAACGAACTTATTTCGACTCCAACCATTAGTAATGTAACCAATGCTAAATTAGATTATTCCAATAAACCACTCATAGATAAATTAGCCAATTGGTTTGAAGAGCTTGGATTTACTATCGAAATTCAAGCTGTCCCAAATACGCGTCATAAGTTTAATATGCTCGCAACGTATTCAAATAGTAACAATAAAACTCAAGGTGGCTTATTATTAAGTGGTCATAGTGATACAGTGCCATTTGATGATGGGCAATGGACAAAAGATCCATTCAAATTAACTGAAGAAAATAATAAGTTATATGGACTTGGTACCGCTGATATGAAAGGATTTTTTGCTTTCATTCTCGATGCTTTGCGAGATATTGATCTAAAAAAACTCACCAAACCAATTTATGTACTAGCCACCGCAGATGAAGAAACCTCAATGGCTGGTGCTTCATTTTTTGCTAAACAAACTCAATTAAAACCTGATTGCACAATTATTGGCGAACCCACATCATTAATTCCTATCCGAGCTCACAAAGGTTTTTTATCCAATTCAATTAAAGTTATTGGTAAGTCTGGGCACTCAAGCGATCCGGACAAAGGCATTAATGCAATTGAAGTAATGCATTTAGCTATTGAACGTCTATTAATCCTTAAACAAAAATTCAAAGAACAATATCATAATGATGGCTTTAGTGTGCCCTATCCTACCTTGAATTTAGGTGTGATTCATGGCGGTGATGCGGCTAATCGCATTTGTGGTTGTTGTGAATTAATTATTGATATTCGGGTATTACCAGATAATGATGTTGACACATTATATAATGCGCTATGTGAAGCATTACAACCCGTAATGGATAAATATCCCAATAGGCTTTCAATTGAATACGAAGTTGCGCCAATTCCGGGGTATGAATGTAAAAAAGATCACCCTGCATTGCAGCACATTGAAAATTTAGTGGGTCATCAAGCACAAACTGTCAATTACAGTACTGAAGCGCCTTATTTAAATCAAATTGCGCCAACCATAGTTTTAGGTCCTGGCTCGATTGAACAAGCTCATCAACCAGACGAGTTTATTTCAATGGACTTTATAAAACCAACAAAAGTAACGATTGAAAATTTGATTAAAGATTTTTGCATCTAACCATAGAAACACGCCGACTCCGTCGGCGAATAAAGTTATCTTGAATTATGTTAATGTGTCATTTTTATGGTTATTTCCCCATTGGCAAAGCATATCTAAAATCGGTACCAAAGACTTGCCTCGTTCTAATAACCCATATTCGACTTTAGGAGGAATTTGCGGATATTCTTTTCTGAAAATCAATTTATCCCTTTCCATCTCTTTTAAAGTATTACTTAGCGTTTTAAATGAAATGTCATTAATACTTCGTTTAAGTTCATTAAATCGCATTGATGGTTGATTTTCGTTTAACCAATAAAGAATAACAATCTTGTACTTGCCTCGAATCATTGAAAGTGTGTAATTAAATCCACTATTCTCAAAATGATCCTTGGCACAATGATGATTTTCCATGCTTACACTCTCCCTAACGATAGTACATAACTGTAATTACCGTACTTTAAAAATAATGGTATCAAGACTATTATGGCTCAATTATAAATAGATAAGAGATATTTACAATGAAACAGACTTTAGTGATTATTGCTCATCCAGATTTAGCTTCTTCAAAGGTTAACCGATGCTGGTTTAATAAATTAAATCAATATCATGATCAAATAACCCTACATGATCTTTATTCACACTATCCCTCTTATAAAATTGATCCGAGTTTCGAACAAAGCTTAATTGAAAATCATCAAAACTTAGTTATTCAATTTCCAATATATTGGTTTAATTGCCCGCCATTATTAAAACAGTGGCTCGATGAGGTTATGACTTATGGTTGGGCCTTTGGCTCTTCGGGAAATAAATTAAAAAATAAAAAAGTAGGATTAGCGGTTTCAGCGGGCATAAAAAAAGCTGACTACTGCGAATCGGGACAGTATAAATATACGCTCGAGCAAATTCTAAGACCATTTGAGTTAACAATGAATTATGTTCAAGCTGATTATCAGCCCCTTTTTGCGATTTATGGCGCGAATAATGAGCCAGACTACCCAGATAAAATTACACAAAACGATATCGAAAAAAGTGCAGACAATTATGTAATTTGGATGAAAAATTTAGGAATGCTAATTTAAATTATTTAATTAAAGTACATTCATGCCTATCATTAAATAAAGCTATTAACGGTTAAAAATATAACTTAAATTACCAACAATGTAGCGAATTTTTCATTGAAATTGGTACATATGATTCTATTTTTAAACAGAAAAATAAAACAACCAAGGCACATAAATAGTGTTTACAAATATTTAAGGTTTTTAGATCTAATTGCCCTTTATTACCAAATTGATGCAGTAGCGAACAATCCGGCAATAACGGTAAACCAGATTAAACTTGAAAAGTGGCAAAATCAGTCGCGATCTCACTATTCGTAAATACTGTTTTCGCTTCCTCCACTAATTTTTGATTATCTTTTGCGTTATAACGAGGGCTAATATGCGTTATGATTAGGCGTTTAGCGTTAGCTTGTTTTGCAATTGTGGCGGCATGAACAGTAGTTGAATGCCCACGCTCAAGGGCTTTCTCACTTAAGGCATCTTCCTGTGTAGCTTCATGCACCAGCAAATCAACATCGTTAGCCAATTCAACTGACGCATCACAAGGTATTGTATCACCTAAAATTGCCAGTTTTTTACCTTTTCGAATATCGCCTTGATAATCACGCCCATCAATTACTCGCCCATCTTCAAGCGTGACGGTTTTTCCTTCTTTCAAGGATGAGTAAAACGAACCAATATGAATCCCATCTTGCTGTAATTTATCAATATCTAACGTTGCAGGTAGATCTTTTTGGATTATTCGATAACCAAAACACGGTACACGATGTTGTAATAATTTAGCTTCAACGCAAAACCGATGATCGTCAAAAACAGTGCCATCCGCTTCTAATTCAATAATATTTAGTGGATAAGTTAACCAAGATTGACTGACTTCAATTACTGTCTCAATAAATCGCTTGATCCCTTTTGGAGCAATTAAAGTTAAAGGTGATTGATTCTGCAGTAAAGAACGACTGGTTAACACACCCGGTAAGCCAAACAGATGATCACCATGCAGGTGGGTTAAAAAAATCACCTCCAATTTAGCCAAGCTAAATTTCGCTTTTTGCATCTGCATTTGTGTGGCTTCACCACAATCAAAAAGCCAGAGTCGCCCTCGTTCTTGCCTAACATCTAGCATAATACTACTAACATTACGTTCAGCCGTTGGTGAGCCGGCACTGGTGCCTAAAAAGGTTATGTTCATAAAATCTATCTATTATTTTTGTTTTTGTACTCAATATAAGAATAGCTCAACTGTTGGCTATTCAACTATTTATTATAGTAACCTTGGTTTATTTATTTTTTAAATTCAGATCAGAAAGTTCATGACCAAGGTGATCGGCTTGGCGATAATTAAGTTTGGTTACACAAGTTAAACGCCGCATTTCAAGTGCATTAGTTATTGCACCACCGCCTAAAGATTTGAAATATTGGCAATGTACATCACGATAATGAGCAAACGCTTCGTTAGATAGAGTCAATTTGCGTTTAGCTAAAAGCGTAAACTGCTCATCGTCATCCCATTTTGAAAGTAAATTAAAAGCGTTTTGCTCCGCCTGCTGTAAAGCAAGTTGGCTTTGTTTAGCCTGTTTTTGTAAACACACTAATCGATCTGATTGTGAAAAAGCCTCACACTCGTCAAGCTGGGCTATCATTTTATCGGCCAAGTCAGTAGTTGTAGAGGCAAAGATACCAAAGGATGATAAATTCAATGTTAACACTACAATTAACGTAACTATTCTCATTTTTGATTATTTATCATCACATACCTAACATATTGTTCATATCTGATAATGAAGGTACAGCATCAATTGATTTATGCAATCTTATTGATGAATAACGATATTGATGATGAGATATTAAATATTTTTTCGCTCAATAGTCTGCTCACCCCAAAATAGCTTGTCTGCTTTAGTTTTAGAAAAAGCAAGTTTTAAAACCTCATCACTCCCTTCTGACCAAATTTGTTCAGCTAACTTTTCATCGTGATTGGCTAATTCAAAAATAGCTTCTGCAATTTCAATTGAAGTTTCACGAACACTAGCCCACGCACGAATTTCATGTATATCTTTTTTAATTAAATTCATCTTATTGCTCCTTCTTTGATAAGATTATGTGTAAAATAAACCTAAATCAGACAAAATTCAATAGGTGATGAATATATGCTTACAGTTATCTCCCCTGCAAAAACACTTGATTATCAAAGTCCACTTATTACCAAACAAAATACTTTACCGCAATTTTTACATCAATCAGAAAAACTCATTATGGATTGTAAAAAATTGAACGTTGAAGATTTGTCTAAATTAATGGCTATAAGTTCTAACTTAGCTGAAGTTAATTATGAACGTTTTCAAAATTGGCATAGTGATTTTAATCTTGAAAATGCAAGGCAAGCTATTTTGGCATTTAAAGGCGATGTTTACGAAGGACTTCATGTTCAGGATTTTAATGAGAAAGAGTTACAATTTGCTCAGTCTCATTTAAGAATTTTGTCGGGACTGTACGGTATCTTAAGGCCGCTTGATTTAATTCAACCTTACCGCCTCGAAATGGGAATTCGCTTAAAAAATGGTAAAAATACCAATCTTTACCAATTTTGGGGTGAACAATTAACTGAGAGCCTAAATAAAGAATTAGCTAAAACACCAAAACCAACGTTACTCAACTTAGCATCAAATGAATATTTTAAAGCGATCAAACCAAAACAATTAAAAGCAACAATTATTCAACCCGTTTTTTTAGATAAAAGCAAAGATGAATATAAAGTGATCAGCTTTTATGCTAAAAAAGCACGTGGATTAATGAGTCGCTTTATTATAAAAAATAGCATTGATAACAGCGAGGATATTAAAAATTTTAATTTGGAAGGCTATCAGTTTGATGCCAAACGTTCAACTGAATTAGAATGGTACTTCACGCGAAAGCATTAACTTAATGTAGAATGATCAAATGGAATTCCTTTTTACCTTATGGTTACAATTTTTAGCAACGCTGCCTCTATTTATTTTAATTTTATTGGGTTACTTAGCCATTAAATTGGGTAAATGGCAAAAAACAGTGACTGATAGCTTAACCAAATTTACATTTTATATAGCGTTTCCAATTATGCTATTTCAGATAATGAGTCATTTTTCTGAGCACTCGCATATTGATATTAAGCTATTATTAGTCTTTTTTGGTGGTACATTTATAGTGTTTGCTATTGGTTGCGTTATTGCATCTAAATTATTTAAATTAAATGGCAGTGAAAGTACGATGTTTGCAATGGGCGGCATTTACACAAATACGGTTTTTGTCGGCATCCCCATTATTAAAATGTTGTTAGGCGATAGTGCTATCCCAATCGTTGCCATCATTGTTATATTTAATGCATTAATTTTATGGACATTGGCTAGTGTATCGATTGAATTTGTCCAAATAGGTAAACTATCGTTTAAGAGCATACTGCAAGCGTTTAAAAAAGTATCAAAAAACCCTATCATTATCGGCATTTTTTTTGGTCTTATTGTAAATTACTCTGGAATTCCTTTGCCAAAATTTATTAACCAATCAAGCCAAATGGTTAGCGATATGACTGCACCACTTTCGCTAATCGTATTAGGCATGGGGCTTGCCGAATATAAGCTTCGCGATAATATTTTGATTACGACAGCAATCTGTACATTAAAATTAGCGGTGTTACCCATTGTTACCTATATTTTAGGTAAACTCATTGGGCTACCAACTTTAGAATTACAAGTCGTTGTGCTATTAAGTTCTGTGTCGATTGCCATCAATTGTTATATGATGGCAAGGCAATTTGCTGTATTACAAGGTCCAATTGCTTCAAGTTTGTTGATATCAACGGCATTATCATCCATGACAACACCGTTAATTCTATCCATAATGTTACAGCTTGCTTAAAAAAATTAATTTGCCTCTAATTTTTTGAATTTATGATGCAAAATCAAAGCAAAAACAATAACGACACTACCTAGTGAAAAACGGCCCCAATCAATCGATTGATGCCAAATAACAACATTCACTAAAATACCTGTTGGTATAACCACATTATTCATAATGGCTAAGGTGCCAGAATCGACTTTTGTCGCACCATAATTCCATAAAAAATAGCATAACCCCGATGCCACAACTCCAAGCCATACAATAATCCACCATTGTATGCTACTCGTCGGCAATTTAGATGAATTGCCAAATATTAACCAGCCAATACTTGCAACTATAATCGCGCCTAAATAGACCCACGCAAAAGCGTGATGTTGCGGCAGTGGATAGAGTTCCATGATTCGTTTATAACCAACCTGCCCTAATGCAAACACAATATTCGCGCCTTGAATCAATAAAAATCCAATAATAAATTGACTACTAATATGATCATAACGAATTATTGCTGCACCAATAACAGCAATAACAGCCGTTAATAAATACGACAGTCTTAACCGATGGCGCTGCAATAAATCATAAATAATTGTGACATAAATAGGGGTAGTAATAGTAAAGAGTAATACTTCTGGGACTGAAATATATTGGAAAGAATTATAATAAAAAAAATACATAATGCCCAATTGACATGCGCCAACCCCCATTAACGATACCATCTGTTTTGGCAAAATATTTTTGATACGAAAAAAAGGAATAAAAGTAACAAATGCTAAAAGTACACGCATTACCACAGCAAACCAAGTATCCACTTGTCCACTTAAATAAATGCCAATAAAACTGAAAGAAAACGACCAGACAATTGTCACAATAATAAGATATAGCATAATTAATCTAAAGTAATAATGATCAGGCAGGCATGGTATCAATCCGTGCCTTGAATGTAAACAGAATTTAAACTTAAATGTTTACCATCATTGACCACATTAAATAACCAATAAAAGGGAGATATAAAACACTAAACAATAATCCTCAATAACGATTAATTATGGCATAATGTGCGCCAAATTATATTTTGGCTATTTTACAACATGGCTTTGAGCAAAATAGCCTTAACAATTCGAGAGTATAAATAAGTGTTAAGTACAAATAACATCACAATGCAATTTGGCAGTAAACCTTTATTTGAAAACATTTCTGTTAAGTTTGGTAATGGTAATCGCTATGGTCTTATTGGTGCCAATGGTAGTGGTAAATCGACTTTTATGAAGATTATTGGTGGTGATTTAGTTCCAACTTCAGGTAATGTTGCTTTAGATCCACATGAAAGACTAGGTAAATTGCGTCAAGATCAGTTCGCCTTTGAAACATTCACGGTTCTTGATACTGTCATTATGGGCCATACTGAACTGTGGCAAATTAAACAAGAGCGTGATCGCATCTACGCTCTGCCCGAAATGAGTGAAGAAGATGGTTTTAAAGTTGCCGATTTAGAAACGCAGTATGCCGAAATGGATGGTTACAGTGCTGAAGCTCGCGCAGGCGAATTATTATTGGGCGTTGGTATTCCCATTGAACAACATTATGGATTAATGAGTGAGATAGCACCAGGTTGGAAGTTAAGAGTCCTTTTAGCACAAGCACTGTTTTCTAATCCCGATATTTTATTATTAGATGAACCAACCAATAACCTTGATATTGACACTATCCGTTGGTTAGAAGATACCCTTAATGAACGTGAAAGTACCATGATTATTATTTCGCATGATCGCCATTTTCTCAATATGGTTTGTACCCATATGGCAGACTTGGATTATGGTGAATTGCGTATCTATCCAGGTAATTACGATGATTACATGACGGCATCAACGCAAGCCAGAGAGCGTTTATTAGCCGATAATGCCAAAAAGAAAGCACAAATTAATGAATTACAATCGTTTGTTAGTCGCTTTAGTGCTAACGCATCAAAATCAAAACAAGCGACATCACGCGCAAAGCAGATTGAAAAAATTAAATTAGAAGAAGTTAAAGCTTCTAGTCGGCAAAATCCATTTATCCGTTTTGAGCAAGATAAAAAATTATTCCGTAATGCACTTGTCGTTGAAAATCTCACCAAAGGATTTGATAACGGACCACTATTTAAAGATCTTAATTTAATGGTTGAGGTCGGTGAAAAAGTGGCTATTTTGGGGACTAATGGTATTGGTAAATCAACCTTACTTAAAACGTTAATGGGCGAACTAACACCTGAATCAGGTGATATTAAATGGTCAGAAAATGCCAATATTGGTTATTATGCCCAAGATCATGAATATGAATTTGAAGAAGACTTAACGGTATTTGACTGGATGAGTCAATGGAAACAACCAACCGATGATGAACAAGCGGTTCGAAGTATTTTAGGGCGTTTACTATTTTCACAAGATGATATAAAGAAACAAGTTAAAGTATTATCTGGCGGTGAAAAAGGTCGTATGCTATTTGGTAAATTAATGATGCAACGTCCAAATATCATTGTCATGGACGAACCAACCAATCATCTTGATATGGAATCGATTGAATCGTTAAATATGGCATTAGAGCTTTATCAAGGAACGCTATTTTTTGTTTCGCATGACCGTGAATTTGTTAGCTCACTTGCAACTCGTATTATCGAAATCACCCCAGAAAAAGTGATTGATTATACCGGTAATTATGAAGATTACTTGCGTAGCCAAGGGATTGAATAATAATATTGTTTCATTAATAAAAAATAGCCACGTTAGTGGCTATTTTATTATTTATCGAATTAAATGATTAAAAATCTAGTTCATCCCACCAAATATCAATCAATTCACTAGTTTTGACATTTTTTAAACCATGGTTTTCAAGCCATTTAGTGACAACGTCACGGTTCTCTTCGGTACAATTACCCAATTTTTGCGTACAAATGATACCTTGCCAACTTAAATACCCACTGCCTTCGTAGGCCAAACCATTTGCTTGTATCGCTTCAATGATAAATTGATCGACAATAGAATCGATGGTTTCTTCACTCGTCCCTTCGTCAAAAGACCAACTGACAGTAAAACCTAACTCTTTAAACTCTTCAATATGTAATTTTTTTCTTAAACGACGACTGCGATTAACTTTAGCCATAATAATATCCTTCTACTTTAGAAAATTTAGTGAGTTTTAGAATATGTATGATGGCTAGATTGCGTCATACTATTCTGATTATTTTTTGAAGTTCGCGTTTGATTAACACGTCTTCTTTTTGCCGGAACCTGTTTTGCTGTCACTTTTTTTACGGGTTCGGCTTTAATTCGAGGATCGACTTCGAATCCCTGAGTAAAAATTTCTGGAATGGTTTTTTTAATCAATTTCTCAATTGATTTTAATTGAGCAAGCTCATCAATACAAACTAATGATATCGCCTGCCCCTGATTTTGAGCTCGTCCTGTTCTACCAATTCGATGCACATAATCTTCTGCCACTTGAGGTAATTCATAATTAACAACATAAGGCAATAATTCAATATCTAAACCTCTGGCCGCGATATCGGTAGCAACCAGCGCTCGTATTTGTCCCGACTTAAAGTCCGCTAAGGCTTTGGTTCTTGCTCCTTGACTTTTGTTACCATGAATTGCCGAAGCTTTAATACCATCTTTGGTGAGCTGTTCAGCAAGATGATTAGCACCATATTTCGTCCGGGTAAAAATTAACACCTGCTGCCATTGATTTTTGCCAATCAAATAAGAAAGAAGTTCACGTTTACGGCGTTTATCAACTCGATGAATATATTGAGTAATTTGTTCTGATGCACTATTAGTTTTGGCTACAGCGATCGATTCGGGTGAATGCAAAAGCGTATTGGCTAATGATTTAATTTCATCCGAAAATGTCGCTGAAAACAATAAATTTTGACGTTTTTTTGGTAACTTTGCGATCACACGACGGATATCATGAATAAAGCCCATATCAAGCATACGGTCAGCTTCGTCCAGAACTAATATTTTAACGGTTGAAAGGTCAACTGCATTTTGCTGAACTAAATCTAATAATCGTCCGGGTGTGGCGATTAAAATATCTACACCACCGCGAAGTTTCATCATTTGTGGATTGATACTTACCCCACCAAACACTACTAATGATCGAACAGCTAGATAGCGACTATAGTCACGAATATTTTCCCCAATTTGCGCAGCAAGTTCACGAGTTGGTGCTAAGATCAAGGCATATAAAGGACGTTTGCCCCTTTTCGGTTCAGATCGATTATTTGTTTTTGCTTGCTGTTCGACTAATTTCTGCAAAATCGGTAAGCCAAAACCTGCCGTCTTACCCGTACCAGTTTGAGCACTGGCCATTAAATCTTTACCTGACAATATTACCGGAATAGCTTGTTGTTGGATAGGGGTCGGATCGGTATAGTTCTGTTCTTCAATAGCTTGTAAAATCTTGGCATCTAAGCCAAGAGAGTCAAATGACATGAAAGGATTCCTAAATAAACGTAAAAAATGAATTATTCATGTGTATTATAAAGCAATTCAATATTAAATGTTTGATTATTTAACCATGCATTAAGGAAAACCTAACACGGTTTAGCTTTCACGGCTTATATCAGGAACAATTCTTTTTTCTCAATTGAAATTAGATAGATAAATCAAAACGAGATAGAACTAGTCCTTTTTTATTCAATAGTAGACTAGTAAAAAGGACAGTAATTCAATGCTCAAGTCTATTTTTTTGTTTATACGTCAAGTAAAGACTTTTAAAAAGTTTAATGAGAAGTAGGACAAAATAACCTATAACGCCCAGGCAGAAATGAAAAGGTATGACTAAAGCGAAAGCTAAAACATCCAAACCAACACTTAGCATTGAAAGCACAAATAAAGCAAGAAAAAAAGCGATGAAACAAACGACTAATCCGTAAAACAACCCAATATAAGAAGAAAAACGATCATGATCAGGTAAAATAATTATATCAAATAGTATAGAACAAAATAAAAGAAGCTGGATTAATAACATCGTGCACACCAATACCAACTCAATACTCAATAAATAATCAGGGCAACGAGAGTCCATATTTAATACGTAAATAATGAACAAAACATTTATGCCATAAAGTAAAAAAAACAGAGATAATAAAACTAAATTTCGATTTCTAACCAGTTTTTCCATATATCATTTATCCTTGAAGCTTGGATTTTAATTTCACACTTTTATACGATTGCAATTGAATGTTAATATTGTAAAGTGATTAAAAACCATCCTTGTTATAGGTAATTTTATATAACTTATTACTCTAAAACTAGCCGTTTAACTAACGTAAAATATTTAGGATAATTGTCAAAGCACATTGGTTTAAATTATATTTTTGTTTATCAATTCGTTGACAAAATGCGTGGCGGCCCAATTACAGCGTATTTGTATTGTTCGCATAAACGCAAATTTTATCGTTATTGACCGATTTATAAAAACAATTACATTTAACCAGTAGCTTTATTTCGCTGATTTAACGACAATTACCTATCTATATGATCGAGTACTGTTTTTTATCAAGGACAAATTGTTGAACAATTAGGTGATGTTAACATGCGTATTTTAAACAACTTCTAGAATCTATATTAGGTTTCTGAATTTATGACAATACAATCAAACAGCCAGCTTAGTTTTAAAGATTATTTAGCATTGGTTATTCCTTTTATCATTGCAACTATCACAACCCCATTATTAGGTGTGGTCGATACCGCTTTAGTCGGTCATCTATCTAATCCAGCATTTATTGCTGGTATAGCGGTTGGTGCAGTTATCTTTAATACGCTATATTGGTTGTTTGGCTTTTTACGTGTGAGTACCACAGGATTTGCAGCTCAAGCATTAAACGATCCACGATTACTGCGCTCTTCGCTGATCCGTCCCCTGTTTATTGCTATTGTGTTGGGCATATTATTTATTATTTTTCAGCAATTCATTTTTAGCGTGTCGATGCAAGTCATCAAACCTAATCATGAGGTTAGACATTATGCCGATATTTATTTTTCGATTTTAATTTGGGGTGCGCCGTTTGTACTCATCAATTATGTCCTTGTTGGTTGGTTAATGGGGATATCAAAAATAAAAGCTGTACTGTTTTTGCAGGTGTTAATTAATGTGCTCAATATTCTTATGGCAGCCATTTTGGTATGGGGGTTTCATTTCGATATTCAAGGCGTGGCGTTGGCAACGTTCAGTGCGCAAGTGATTTGTACGTTGTTAGGGATCGGATTTATTGTTCGCTATTTACCCCAATCACACCAAAAAACTGATTTGAAATCGGTTTTTTCTTGGCAATCATTGAAAGAAGTCATGTTGGTTAATACCAATTTAATGATTCGAACTATTTGCCTGTTGGTAGTTACCAATCATTTTATTTCAATTGGTTCAAGTTTTAGTACTAACGTGTTAGCAGCCAATGCGGTATTGTTTCAAATTCATTATTTAATGGCATATTTATTTGATGGTTTTGCTAATGCGTCAAGTGTGTTTAGTGGTAAAGCTAAAGGAACCAAAGATATAGTCCTATACAATCAAACCTTACGTTGGTCACTACAAGCATGTATTATTTGCCCTGTAATTTTAATTACAATTTGGTTTGCGTTAGATACCACCATAATAAAATTATTAACCAATCAAACCGACATTATTGATCTTTGCCTCCAATATCAATTATGGTTAATCATTTTCCCGATTGTCGTCGCGGGTGGATTGATCTATTATGGCGTTTTTTCGGGAATTAGTTATACCTCTGCTATTCGAGATTCCATGATTCTTGCCCTTTTACTTTGGTTGATTGCTCAATCTATTTTTGTGCCAATTTGGGGAAATAATGGTTTGTGGTTTTCCTATATTTTGTTCAGTTTAGGGCGCACCTTATTTCTAGTGATTTGGATTAATCGATCGAAACAATATCTTATGCGTTGATTTAAACAGACCAGCAGCAAATGGATTTTATTGGTTGCCTACAGGTAAATATCGTTACTTACTTTCTGCAATCGAATTCCTATTTCAATCCATCTCTTATATAATTATCCGCATTTTTGAGACAAAACAGGCATTAAATTAAATGAATAAAGGAAACAAAACCGTTATTGTAACAGGCGCTTCAAGTGGAATTGGTTTTGCGATTGCTAAAGCCTACCTTGAACGAGGTTTCAATGTCGTTGCAAATGGTCGAGATAAAGCCCGTTTAGAACAGGCTGCCATAAACTTAGGTGAGCCCGACAATCTATTACTTGTTGCTGGGGATATTGCAAAACCGCAAACAGCAGAGTTACTTTTTTCACACGCTATCGCAAGGTTTGGTAAAGTCGATATTTTAGTCAATAATGCAGGCATATTTATTTCTAAACCCGCTATTGATTATACGCAAGATGATTTAAACACCATTATTGATACAAACCTTAAAGGGTTTTTCTACCCTGCACAAACTGCCGCTAAACATATGATGGCAAATCAATCTGGGCATATCATCAATATCACTGCTGCCATTGCTATGCAACCCAATTTGACTGTTCCGGCTTTACTACCGATTATGATCAAAGGTGGTATTAATAGTGCTGTAAAAGGCTTAGCGTTAGAATTAGCATCAAGTCAGGTTATGGTTAACGGCATTGCGCCAGGCATTATCGAAACTCCAATGCACCCAACGGATCCTCAAGTTCAAACAGTTTTAAAATCCATGGCGCCTGTCAATCGGATCGGACATGTGCAAGACATTATTAACGCGGTGATGTACTTAACTGATTCCAATTTTGTAACAGGCACAGTTATGGTTGTTGATGGCGGCTCAACTGCTGGTAAGTGGTAAACAGATTCAACGACGATCGGGTCAAACTGCCAGTAAACTGGCAGTATTTAAATTTTAACAAAATTTAAAATCGGTATGAAACACTCGCTTTAAAGTTACGTGCAAGCCCATAGGTGTTTTCGCCTAAATAAAGCCGATAATCCTTGTTAAATAGGTTATCAACAGAAAATCTTACTTCTGCTTTTGGTAAAAAAGTTGGTTGCCAAGTGGCAAATAAGTTATGTAGAGAATAACCCGACGAAGGTGATAAAGAATAAGCACCAAGATCAGTAAAACCGTCATGATTTCTATCTTCATGCCCTGTGCGATCTTGCTTTCTAACAAATTGCGCATTCCAACCTGCTCGAAGATTCCATTCTGGGATTTTAAAACCCGTTGTTAATGTTGCCGTGCGTGGTGCAATTGTTGCGACATAGGTTTTATGATGCATCCATGGTGCTTGAGGCGCCGTATCTCTTTCTCCTTTTTGAATTGAGTAGGTGGCACTTGCAAACCAATATTTACTGTCATAGAAAGTTTCTAATTCAAACCCGTTTACCACTAATTTACCCGGTAAATTACGATAATTAGGTTGTCCTAGCGGGCACGCCCTATCAGGACCACAAATTGAGTTATTAAATCCTCGAGTAACAAAAATTTCATCCTTGACACGCTGTCTAAACAGGGTACTACGAACTTGTAATTTATCGTTTTCTAATAATAAGTTGTTAAAGTCGAGAATATTTCCTACTCTAATTGATAAGTTACGCTCCTTATTAAGATGTCGGCTGGTCGCTGTAATCTTACCTGATCCACCATTTTTAGGTGTAAATTGAACCTCATAAGTTTCATCAATTGTTGGTGCTTGCCAAGCATAACTGATATCGCCAAAGAACCCAACATTTTCAGTTGTTTGCCAATAAGCCCCAAATCTTGGTGTCCAACCAGAATAACTAACCGGAGAATAATCATGTCCAAAGCGAGGATCAGGATCATTATAAGCTGATGCATAATTTTTTTGTCCGTGATTACGTACATAATCGTAGCGAAGACTTGGTGTTAAGACAAAGTTATCAATAGAAAGTTCATCTTGAATATAAAAACTATAATTTTGTTGTTTACCGGAAGGCATATAAGCTGGTTGGAAATAACCATTATGATAATTAGGCTTATTGGCGTAATTCTTATAATACATCAACGTATCACGATCATGTAAATGCACTTGAGCACCAATTTTTAATGCATTATCAATAGCACCAGTAGTAAAAATACTAATATTTTCAAGTTCTACAGTTTTATCGGTATAACTTGTCCAACTTCTATTTCCCATTGTTCCTAGCGCAGCTACTGGATTGTATTTTTCTGGTCGATTATCATTTTGCTTTGTTTTGGAATAGGTTGTGTGTAAAGTAAAATTAACCAAAGGATTATACGTTGGTTGGTAATTCCATTTAAATTGCGCCGACTCATCGGTTTGATCGCGTTTAACTAATTTTCTTAACCAAGCTGCTCGATAACCATATTTTTCAATTTGTGCAGCTGTCGGAGGCGTCATTTTTTCAACGTACTTTGCCGCCCATGGTTGCCATGAATCAACTTTAGAACGAATGCCTGACACAGTGAATGTGTTTTCTTCATTGGGCCTAAAGTTAAGTTTTGCCATATAAGAGTCCATGTCATCTTTCGAAAACTCAAATCTTGACCCATCTGGACGTTTAAAATTACCGCTATTACGGTTAGTATAGTAAACGAGTCCATCAAACATATCATTTTCGGTTCTGCCATACACAGCAGAGGTAACCATATTTTGATGGTTATTAGAATGAAAACTATATTTAACTAATGCGCCAGCTAATTTATTGGGTTCAAGCAAATCAATTGCATCTTTGGTTTCCATTCTAATAACCCCACCAAATCCCCCATTACCAAATTTCACATCATGGGGACCTTTATTAACTTCTATCTGTTTAAGTAGTTCAGGCTCAATAAAAACTGAACCTTGTTGATATTTTTGGAATCCTTTTTGTGAGCCATCAACAATAATTTTAACATCCTCAACTTTACCAAACCCCCAGATATTTAATGTTTGCCCACCCGGCCTTACTGAACCGGCCG
This sequence comes from Gilliamella sp. B3464, assembly GCF_026536145.1. Taxonomy (NCBI): domain Bacteria; kingdom Pseudomonadati; phylum Pseudomonadota; class Gammaproteobacteria; order Orbales; family Orbaceae; genus Gilliamella; species Gilliamella sp. B3464. The sequence continues at coordinate 137,183 of NZ_JAFNOQ010000005.1, forward strand.
AGCTTACGCCAGGCAATGTATTTAATAATTCCGCAACATTGTCAGCTTGTTTTTGTTCTATTAAACCCGAAGAAAGCGTTGAACGACCAGCAATAACACTATTTATTTTTTTCAGTTCATTTTGTTTATTTGCACTAGCAATCACAGTAATAACATCATTTATATCTTCACTACTACTTTGATTGTCAGCTTTAGTTTTTTTATATTGCTTTTCTTGTTCTTCATTTTTACTTGTTTCATTATTCTCATTGATTGACTGATCAGCTTGAACAGTAAAACTGGTTAGAAATAGTAACAAACCTACCTTTTTATAAATCATATTAAATTCCTTTCATAAAAAATACTGAATAATTAATTAAATAGATAAAATAACATTAACCACACAATTAGTAATGATAATCATTATCAATTAGGTGGACTGCAAAGTATATGTGTTTTATGAAAGAATACAAAGAAAAACATGAATTTATTTTGTAATAGTTTTATTCAATACAAAGGTTACAAAAAATTTGATTTACCATTAAAAAAGCAGAAAGACTAGGCACTAAAGCTCGCTTTTTAGTCAAAAGAGATTTATTTAGCGCCTTTGTTTTATTGATAATAATAAAATTAATAATTTTTTTAGAATGCTTAAAAAATAACAAAAAATTCAATGATTAATTGGATAAAATCATTTTTATTTGTCACAAAACGCTTCACCATAAAACACTAAGCAACTATTACCTCGAGGAATAACATCATGAAATCGTTGACGAATCTCTTTTTGTTGTTGATATTGTTCTTCTTTATGTTCAGCCAATTTATGAGCCAATAGCAGTTTTGCCAAACGTTTATTGGCATGTTGGCTACGTTCTGATTGAACTTTGACAGTCATACCGGTTGCAATATGTGTTGCACGTACAGCTGACTGCGTTTTATTCACATGCTGCCCGCCTGCTCCGGAAGATTTCATTGTCGAAAACGCAATAGAGCTATCTTGTATTGGAACAGGATTAGGTAAGCAAGTAATACCAATAAACCAATTTTTACGTTTATGATGTGGTCGGTAAGGACTTTGACACACCCACTGTACGGTGCCAAGCCAACGTGAGATTAATTGTTCACTTAGACAACCTTCAACAGAAATCAATACTGAACGAAATGTATTGGGCTTGTCGCCCAATATACTTTTTAACATTTCAATTGATAACGATAATTTATTCGCTTCGATAAAAAATTGTTTTATGGCTTTTGCAACCATCAATGAGCATTCATCAGGCCCTCTGGCAGACGAAAAAAGCAGTAATGCCATTAGTGACCTCCTTGTGTTTTATAATTCAATATTGGTGTAAGTTGAGCAATAACTGTTACAATATTGGCTTGTTGCATCGATTCAATCACACTATCTATTGATTTGTACGCTTGTGGTGCCTCTTCGAAAATTAAACGACTATCCTCACAAATGACACGGCTACCTAATTTTGTTCGTTTTAATTCAGCAATTGTGTAACGAGTATCGAGTTTGCTTTTACAGTCTGCTCGGCGCCATTTTCGCCCTGCCCCATGAGCTAGTGACAAGAGTAGCGCTTCATTCGGTATCGGTTTAACTAAGTAGCTATAATCCCCACGAGAGCCTAGTACGATAACAAGCTCATCCAGCGCTGAAGATGCGCCTTTACGATGCAACCAATAGTCGTTATGGTCTAATGTCACTTGTTGCAAAAAAATTATGACAAACATTGAGTATTTCACGCCCATGACTGTTGAGGTTATTGAGTAACCGTTCAGCTATCACTTGACGATTTAGCATAGCAAATGCGACAGCGTTATCATGTTTTGCTAAATATTCAAGTGCGGGTGCACTTTGATCTGCTAAACCTTGATAACCAAATCGTGATATTTGGTTTTGCAAAATTGCATGCCCTAATCCCCGTGAACCACTATGCACTAGCAAAAATAATTTTTTAGCATCAAGTTGGTAATGCTCAAAAAGTTGCTCGCTAAAAATTTTACTAACCTTTTGTAACTCGGCAAAATGATTCCCACTGCCAATCGTACCAAGATTATATTTATGTCGCATATCGGGTTGATCAATATTGCCTATTTGGCGTGTTAATTTATCTATGCTTAACTTAGCAATACTAATATCGGTTTGCCAAAACCCCATACCACAACCAATGTCACTGCCAATTAATGCAGGATAAATTATTTCACGACTTAAATAAGCCGCACCAATCGGGTAACCTTTTCCGGGATGCAGGTCAGGCATTCCAACCACTTTAACCATATTGGGTAATGCAGCCGTTACCTCTAGTTGCTCAATAGCTAAACCATCAATCCATGTTTTGTTTGAAGCAATTAATGACACTTTTTCAGATAGTATCTGTATAGAATTGTCCATATATCAATCCATTAAAAATATTTTTATTGTTTAGTGCCTATAATTTAAATGCGATATAACAGATAAATAACAACCACACCAGTAAGAAAAACCACCATGGTCAAAACATTATTGTTTTGTCGCCAATAAAAGCGATAAATTAACTATCAAATCATTTTTAGGTTGTAAAACTCTTTAATTTACATCAATAAACTAAGATTGGTTTTAAATTATAGGTATGCATCTAATTGGCAGGCTAAGATCAGCAGAATGAATTGAAGCAAGAATGGAAAAGTTAATCACCCAATTATTGTGCGATAAGCCTGCAAAGGTCATCTAAATAAATCATAATCAGTTCTCCTTTGCAGTTAATAATGGCGCGTATCATAATGAGCTTTTTTACTATTGTAAATAGCCTAATCATAACATTTTTTAACCATATGCGCTAAATCATAGTTAAAACATCATCAATTAACACGTCTGTTTTAAAACAATTTTTAATGCCTTGTAAGTCGCATACAAGGCATATTATTACTATTGAGGCGTTAAAGACATCACAACGGTTTCAAATGGTTCAAGGGTGATCATCGCTGTTTTATCAATAACAGCTGGTTTTGGTGCATGTGATTGACTATTGTAATCAATGTGAATGGTAAAATTCGAGTTTGCCGTTGCTGGTAACTCTAAATCATTCTGTAAATCAAGATAATACACTTGTTGTTTATCTGACGGATTACGTAAAGTAATAATGGATTTATCTTGCGTCCATCCTGCCCAACCATATACCCCTAATTTTGTGGGATCTTTACCGATCCAGTGAGTATCAAATAACACTTTTTGGTTATCTCTTGCCCAATTAGCCGCCGACGCTAACGTATCCCAATTGTTTGTTGTCATCAGTTCAGGGGTGATATACATTTCTTGCAATTGCGTTCCAGTTGCAAAATAACTCCAAACTTGATCGGCAAAGTCATTTTCGGTTTCTTGTTGCAAATTTTTTGCTTGTTTAGCATACACAATGCCATGCAGCATTAAAGAATTTAATGGGAACAATGGACCTTTAAGTACAATTGATCGATAAGTTTCTGCATCACGATAAGTCAACCACTGTTGAACTTTACTGCCTGGCCCATAATAATTGACATCATCGCCTCCTCGCCAGATGGAGTCGGCATAAAACAGCCAAGATGGCGTAGCCTGGGTTCCGGTTGTTAAATTAATATATAAATGATCACTCGCTTTACGCATATCTTCAATTAAATGGATCGCCGCATCAAAATCACTAGTAAATTGGCTACCAGCAATCACTTTATCCGCATTGCCTGTCCCATCAAGTTTAAACATCGTAATATTTTGATTTTTGATTAATTCTAAAATCCGTTTATGGAAATTAGCATAATATTTAGGACCAGATAAAGCCAGTTTACCATCCATTGTCTCATAACCTAGTTTTAACGCATTGGCAACACGAGTATCACGTGGTTTATTGTATCCTCCCCAAGGTGACAACCAAATACCAAGTGCCGCACCATATTTTTCAGATGCAGTTTTTAATTTATTAAATTCATTAGGAAAATTTGCACTAAATCCCCAGTTTCCTTGTAAATTATCCCATCCATCATCAAACAGATAACCATCAAGTTTGACTTTACGTTTTTCAACCAATTGCTCACCATATTGATCAATGCGTTGTAAAGCTTCTTTTTCGGTATAAGGATTAAAAAAACCGATATCTAGCCAAGAGTTATAATGCAAATATGGGCTATATGGTCGTTCTCGAACGTGATTAATAAATTCATTTACATTGCGTCTTAATTGCCCATTTTCATAGGTACCAATATAGGTTTTATAACTCAAGGTATGATTAACTTGTAACGGGATCGCTTGCGGAATTTTTTGCAAAACACCGCCTTCATAGGCAACCGTATTGGTTAATGGATTTTCGGGAATGATAAAAAAGGTATCACTAATAATAGGTGAACTTACAACAGAACCATAAACAAATGGCGCTTGTGAATGGAATGGCATTAAAGAAACGGCTGACATTGAGAGTGCTTGTTTTTTAGGGGTGATTTGCAGCTCATAACTGGCAAAATGTTTATCGTCATTGAGAATCAATAGGGTTTGAATCGCAATATCATGACCACTTAAATTTATATAAATTTGATTGTCTTTTTGTTGCAAATTATCTAATTGGAAATCTTTATCGGTCAATTTTTGTCCGGAATTCAAAGTAATCTCAAATAGCGTATTAACATTGATTGAATCATGGGTTATAGGGTTAGTAATATTAAAAGATGTGACATTTTTGTGATTATCATTATCAGATAGCGTGATTTGTGTATTTTTCCCCGTTAATTGATACTCTTTAGCCCATACCGAACCAATAGGCAGGCAAAATGCAGTGAGTAATCCGATTGTGATCCAATTTTTGACATATTTTTTCATTACTACCTCCTGATAAATATAAAATTCGGAAAAAAATTAACCGAAGTATTAATATCAGTATAGGCAGTAAAATAACCATAAATTGTGATCTTTATTGCAGTTTATTGGTTATTAAAATTTGGTATAAATGACTTTTGTTTGGTTCAAAACGAAATAACAGACTGGCGTTAATAAATTGTGATTTTATCTAATTTAATTCGATTTAACTTATGGTTAAAAACAAAATTGATAATTTTAACGAAAGTATTTTGTACCAATTAACTTTGCACTTCTTTTATTATACGATGTGATAAAGCTCACATTTCTAATAATTAAATTTTGTTAAGCAGATCAATGAACTGATTTTATTAAACGTAACTTGTTCAAATAGAATGATCAATATTTTCTATATTGAGATCGTTTTTTCGAAAAATAATAAATATTTTTCTTGTTAAAACAATCCCATTTATTTAATTGAAGATCAACAGTATGCTAAAGGTTAATTTTGAATTGATGAAAGTATTTGATTAATATGCAAAGCCTCAAACAAAAATTAGAGCAACAACAAATAGCTATTTATTTTTTATCGGTTTTTATCGCAATGATTGTTGTTTTTTGTATAAATGGAACCTCAGTTTTTGCGATAGCCATTACTCCTGCCTTAGGGGTCATGCTATTTGTGACTTTTCTACAAGTTCCAATTGCCGATATAACAAAATTTTTGCTTTATAAGCGATTTATTGTTGCTTTAGTCATTGCCAATTTTGTTGTTATACCACTATTTGTAGGGATATTGTCTATTTTTATACCCAATGAACCTTTGATTAAGCTTGGCATCTTATTTGTATTGTTAGCCCCCTGCATTGATTACGTTGTCACTTTTGCACATATTGGTCATGCTGATGCCCGATCACTGTTAATGGCGACACCTTTACTGTTATTGCTTCAACTGTTTTTGTTACCTGTTTATCTAAATATATTTATTGGTGAACAGGTTAAAGGACTCATTGAACCTACACCATTTATTCATGCTTTTGTATGGCTAATTTTACTTCCACTTACCATTGCTGTAATAATCCAGATATGTGCAAGTCGAAGTCAAATTATGACAAAAACAGTCAATCTATTGAATATACTACCGGTCCCCATCACCGCTTTAGCCTTATTTATTGTAATTATAGCGATTTTACCTCAACTTAAAGGGAATTTGTCACAAGTCATATCAGTTATTCCATTTTATCTACTATTTGCTATCTTTGCGCCTTTAATTGGGTGGTTTGTTGGTCGTTTTTTTCGTGTTTCCATCGCAGAAAGTCGAGCTATCGCCTTTAGTGCTGGTACACGCAATGCGTTAGTGATATTGCCAATAGCAATGGCTATTGCAGACATCATGCCAATTTTACCGGCAGTAATTGTCACCCAAACACTAGTCGAATTATTCAGTGAGCTAGTCTATATTTATTTGATTGCTAAATTAGGTAGATCATCAAAGTAAAAGTGGGCATATTGCCCACAGGTTATTGTTCAATTAATTTTAATTTTGCTATAACGGGAATATGGTCACTGACTAATGGCCATTTAATACCATTCCATTCGTTACCATCATTAGGAATCGTTAATTGTTCAACTTTCCATATTTGATTGCGACTGGTAAAGATATGATCTAAATCTAATCCTGGATTTCCTGCTGGCCAAGTGCGAGTATCTACATAATCTTTTTTAACCAAAGACCAGTATTTTTCAAGCTCTTTTATCACTTTATCATTTTTGACTGAATTAAAATCGCCGAGTAACAACATAATACCAGAAGCCAAATTAGGAAATTCAGTATCTAAATCTAAATCATCAAACACAATACTATTAATAAATCGTGCTTGTGCCATTCTTACTTCATCTTCTTCATGCCAATCAAAATGGGTATTAAATACATAAATAGGCGAATCAAAGCCAGGGACATTAATTTTACTTAACATCAATGCTCTTTGTTCAAAAGAGCCAGACGGTAACAAAAAGGTTTTGCTTGTTTCAATAGGATATTTCGAAAGTATAGCATTACCATAATTGCCGCCTTTCATATCGGTAGCTTTACCAAATAGATAGTGCATTCCTGTTTTTTCAGCGATGATTTTAGCTTGATCTACGCCGCCACTACGGGTAGTATTTTGATCAACCTCTTCAAGTGTGACAATATCAGCATCCATCGCTTTAATTGCTTTAGCAACCAAGTCTAAATCGACCTTGTGATGTCTAAGTCCCCCTGCAATATTAAAATTAGCAACAGTAATCTGCGGTTGAGCATTATCGGCATACACTTTATTCGGTGAACTTTGATATTGAGAAACCACTAAATCATCTGTAGCAAGTGCACTTGAAGACAGTGAAAACAATCCCAGAAAACTGAACACAAAAAAAATTTTTTTCATATATTTATCCTACTGCTTTTTTAGTTAAATTCATTCATATTGATTATTTGACGTTATAGCTGATATTAATTAAATTTAAATTGATACATTGCGATCGCAATCACAATTTAGTGTTAATCAATAAAAAAACGTTCATATAAAAATAACACGATAAGCCATGCAGCTTATGCATGGCTTTACCGATCTTGGTTAAAACTATTTATTTTTAATTATCATTTGCACTGGGTAATGATCAGAATATTTATCTGTAAAATCATCTTTTAGCACTTTAACGTCAATAACATCCTTTTTGAGGGGAGGAGAAATATAGATATAATCATAACGTAGTGGCGTTGAAGCTTGATCATAAAATACTTTCGTTGGCGCTGTTGCGATAAATTGTTTATTTTTAATTTTCAAGGCATCAATAAAACCTGCATCCAATAAGTTTTGTTGCACGGTATAACTTAATTGTCCATTAACAAGATTTTCTAATATTGGTCTTTGTTTCTGCTTTTCTTTAATATCATTTAACAGATTACTTTTATCGTAGGTTTGTTTATCAGCAGGTGAAAAAGAGTTCAAATCACCAGCTATAATCCATTTGCCATTGGGATCACGACTATACTTAATTGAATCAATAATTAAGTTTATTTCATCGATTCTTTTTGCCGTCCAAAATGGATTCATGTGAGTAATAACAAAATGATAATTGCCAATATCGGCATATAAAGCGCCATGCCACATATTATCAACGACTTTATTGACATTAACTATAGGATATTTTGAGGTAATTGCAACAGGGAAAAAAGCGGCATCATCTGGTTTTTCTTTCAAAAGTACAGCATATTTATGTCCATAACTTGCTGCAAATTTTTCAAGCTTTTCACGCGTAAAAAAATTCATCTCTTGCCAAGCAATAATGTCAGCATCTTGTGCTTTTGCCCAATCAATAAATTTTTGTTTACCTTCACTTTCGTCTAACTTCATCCCATTATAAACATTGTAGCTAATAATTTTTAAATTCTTCACATCCTCGAGCGAGGCAAAAGCAGTCGATGTACTTAAAATAATACTGCCAATAATTGCAGCTAATTTTAATTTAGGTTTATTCATAACCGATTCCTTGTTTTTTTATACATGGATAGATATTATCCTGAATCTTGAGACCGCCAAGATTTTTATGTAATTTATGTGATATAGCTCAATAATTTCAACGAGTATAATGTTACTTGACTTTGTCATCTGGCAAATCAATTATTTTATTTAACTAACGAAGTGATAAAAGTTTGATTGAGGAAATGTAAGACATAAAATTGATAGAATCGATTCTATGTCTTATTAATCAGAATTAAGTAACGTATTATCTAATTTTTACACTAGACTAAAGACATTATTATTGTGTGATAAATAGATTAACTTGTTCTTGTGGTTTGACTGTTTCATCTATCTTATCAATTTCTGTTGCGTAAGTTCTATTTTTATCTTCACCATTAGTTGAACATTCACTTAGGATTGCATGTTTAGTTTGGAATGTTTCACTTGAAGTTAATTGATTATAAACGTTGGCTAACTCTTTCCCTGTTGAATTGAAAAACTTATTCCAATCTTTTACTTGTGTGTCAACAAACTCGCGCCCTTTTTTACATGTAATCGAATCTAACGAAATGGTTGGCATCACAACTTTTGGTAAATCTGCAAAATTCTTAGGCTGATAAGGAAAACTGACCTTCTCATTTTCTGGGATATCTAACGTTTTCAAAAACTCATCTTCGCGGTAGAGTTTACGTCGTTGAGATTGATATTGGTTTTCACCTTTTACAGTAACCGAGTCAGGTAATGCTTCATCAATAGAATAATCCCAAGGCGTTTTATTTCTTTCAATAAATACGTCATTAACCACATTTATTGGTAATTCAATCTCAGTCTGTTCACCATTAATAATGATAGGAACATTCTTAAGTTTTGAAGCAATCATTTTTTCGTAGACTTGTTGGTTGTTCGTATAGTAAGTCGTTAACAAAATATAATTACTCTGTGTTGGATTAATAAATCCTGAATTAGATACTATTGCAGGTTTAGCTATAAAATTAAGCGTCTGATTATTATAAGATAAACTGTGTTTTCCATAGTCAAATGTATAATTTATACCAGATTTAGCCGGTACAATTAACTCTTTACCATCTATAGACACTTTGATTTCATTAGCAGTTGGATTATCTATCCAACGGTCTACTGAGCCTGATTCAATAGGGTTAGAATCAAAACAACCAACCAACCCTAAACTACAAGTAAGTAATAACGTATATTGTATTTTTTTCATCACATTCTTTTCTATTAATATTTAAATCGAGCATACACTTTACCATACTTAGCACAAAAAACGATATCTATTTTTGTCAATAAAACAACAATTAACACATTTTAAACATATATTTAGATCATATTGCCAGCTAAAATGAGGTTGGCAATATAAACAAAATTATCTATCTAAAACTATTTTAATAAACTATATTGATAATTAACTTCTGCCATTGCTTGTTTTAGATCCGTTTGAAATTTGGGAAGCGTTTGTAAAAAAGCGTATTCAACAGCACCAACCATTCTACCGGCAGTAACATCACTTTGCCAATGAGCTCCGCAAATCACCCTACTTTGTCCAAATTCATAACCACGTTTAATTATTGCTGCCGCATGATCTGGTGATATTTGTGCCAAAACTAAAGCTAGTGTCCAACCGTATGAAGTATGCCCAGAAGGAAATGAACCATTTTGCAGTAATCGCTCTTCTTCATCTTGAGGTTGACAAGGATGGTTGCCAAAATAAACGAATGGACGGGTTCGTTTGTAAAATTCTTTCGCTGTTTTTGTGGCATTATCGGCAGAATCAACTAGCAAATCACCAAACATTTTGTAAAGTGTCGGTGTTGTTTTTGGTGAGATTTTTATACCTAATGGTATTGAAAATATCTTAGCAACATTATCTGTATGTAAATCAGCATCAGACGTTGCTTGTTGCCAGCGCGGTGTATCTTTTAATTGATAACCTTGTAAGTAAGCGATTTTGTCGGCTTCAAATTCAGGGCTATCTTTATCAGGGAAAGGAGGTAAATAATCTTTACTACTCACAGCTTGTTCGGCGGTATGATAAGTAATACCAACTTCATGCCCTAAAAAGTCTTCAGTCGAACCTTTTTGAAAAGCACATACCTGACATGAGATAAAAAATGAACTCACTACCGAGCTAATCATAGTCAATTTAAACAATTTATTGACGTTATACATAAATAGGCTCTCCTTAGTATACGATTATGTTTAGTTTCTAGACTAACCAGTACTATTACCTCTTAAAGTTAATGTTAATATTACATAAGGAAGAAAATGAAAAATGAGAGCTCAATCAATTTTTTATAACTATTTTATAGCCAAAGTAAAATGACTTTCTGGTGAAGAAGTACACGAATTGTTTTTTTAATCATAAAATTAAAATCGATAAAACAATGTGTTAAAAAAATAAAAGAAAACACAAAAAATTAAAGCATAAAACTATTAAAAATAATTTTATGCTTATTTATTAAATAGCTTAGATAAAGCTTATCTTAAACAAAGCAATTAGATAATATTATTGTTTAATAAGAAAAAAGTTAAAATCTCTAGCATCTCTGAGGATATTATAATTATAATCAGTCATAGCTGTATGATAGGTACGATTAGGATCAATCTGGTTGTTACAAATATTTTCTAATTGTTTTTGCTTATCAAAATCACTATCGTCCATTAACTTATTATATTTACTTACAAAATCCCCCCCTTTAAGGGTAAAAAGATGCTGCCATTGATCGTAAAGATTTTTAATATATTCTCGACCTGGTTCACATTCTATTGCATTAAGATCAACTGTTGGGAAAAAATGAGTAGAACTGATTTCACTAAATTTTTTAGGTTGATAGGGAAAACTGATTTCTTCTTCAATATCATCTTGTTTTAAAAGTTTGATATATTCACTTTCACGATAAAGTTTTGTAAGTGTCTCTGAGTAAGCATAATTTTTTGACATTTCTCGCGTTATTTCTTCAGGTAAATCCTGATCAAGTCCATAATCCCAATCATAATCCTGTTGATCAATAAATACATCATTAATTAGTTTTGCGGTAAGCGGTATTTCGGTAACTTCCCCATTAATAATGATGGGAATATTATTAATTTGTTTTTCAATAACTTTATCAGATTCGCTCTCTTTCATAGCCGAGGTAACGTAAACATTAGTATGTAAAATATAGTTACTTTGGGTAGGATTAATAATTGTAGTTCCGCCGAATTTAGCGGGCTTTATAATAAAATTGATTGAATCGTTATTATAAGTCATCGTATGTTTACCATACTCGAAACTATAATTAACTTCTGACTTAGCAGGAATAGTTAATTCTGTACCATCAATTATTAATTTAATGTCGCTGGCTGTTGGATTATCGATCAAACGATCTAAAGTATTTTTTTCAAAACATCCCGCTAAAGCAATGCTACAAAAAAATACTAAAATATATTTAATTTTTTCCATTATTTGCAAATTTCATGTCTATTAAACGAACAGTAACTTTATCAAAATAAAGTCAATAATTCCAATTAAATTAATAGATTTAAAATCTTTTAATTAATATTCATGAAAAAAATTAAGAAAAATTTTATATTGATTATTTATCTACATAAGATAACCAATCATAGTTTACAATAACGACAAAAATATCCTAATCAATTAATTAGGATATTGGGTCACCTGATAACAATTTTCTACTATTGTTGTGGCCAAATAAATCGACCTTTAGCATCAGGATCTTCATTAATAAACGTTTTAAGTTCATCAGATTGATAAAGTTGTTTCACATCTTTAGCCCACTGAGTATTTAAATTTTCTTTTTTAACAACCACCATTAACTCTAAATTAGGTGACAGTTTTTCTTGTAATAACACATTATCAGCAGGTACTTTACTTAACCAAGCAACACCGCCGGGCATAATCGCATAATCAACTTCGCTAAGCGTTCGAGGAATAATTTCGGATAATAATGTTTTAAATTTTAAGTTATATTTATTTTCAGCAATATCATTAACACTGACAGTGCCCGATTGCGCTTGAGGTTTTAATTTTATCCAACCCAAAGATTGCAGTAATAACAATGCTCTAGCGGTATTCGAAGGATCATTTGGTATAGCGATAGTTTGTCCTTGAGCAATATCGTCTAAAGATCGATGAGTTTGTGAAAATAGCGCTGCTGAAATAGAAGGTATGTGCACTAAAGAGACTAAGTCGTTATTCGTTTCTTTATTATAAACATCTAAATAAGCTTGATGCTGAGCAGCATTCATATCGATACTACCTTCAACCAATGCTGTATTGGAGTCTCGTAATGAACTAAAATTGACTAACTTGACCGTATAACCTTTTTTTTCTAATTCAGGCTTGACCACCCTTTCCATTAAAATATTATGCATACTTGGCGGTAAACCGACGACAATCTCTTTTTTTTCTAAATTATTAGCATTTGTTTCAGACTTTTGTTCACAACCAAATAAAATAAACCCCGTCACTATTATTGCTAATATATTAAAAAGTTTTTTCATTATCACTCCTCTTTTTTTAACTAGTTAAATTAACTAATTACAATCAATATCTATTATTTTAGTCACCACATTATAGGCAGCTATTTTAAATAGCGATAATACAAAAAAATTATAACTATATTCAAACTAGTTATATTAAGTTTGGTAATGATGATAAACTAAAAACAACTAATCCTCATTGCACTCTGAGCATTACTTAACTATTATTGATAATAATAAGTTTCATCGTTTGAATCGACTTGTAATTTATTTTCTTTACCCCATTGTTCAAAATCAGGATGATGACTTGCCTGCCACTGAATATAATTATTAACAAGTATAAGTAATTGTTCTAACTCTTTTTGCCAAAACGGTTGGGCTTTTTTGTCAATTAATAAATTGATATGTTGCTGTACTTCCTTTCCCCACTCAATTGCCAATAAAGGATCGCCAATATAATAGTCAGGTAAATGATGCGTTGCAAAGTCAATTTTTTCTAGCAAGTTAGTGATAATCCATTTTCTTGCTTTGTCATCACAAGGATCGATTTGAAGTGCGTGATAGATATAAGAACTGTCACAAAAGAATTTTCCATACCAACGAAAAGGCTGGCTATTGACTTTTTCTTGCTTACACCACTTATCAAGCGTCGGTTTTATCAATTTGCTCATTAGCGGGTAGCATAGATAAATAAGTTGAAGCTCAAGATCGTCCTCACAAAGATTGAATACAAAGGCTACAAACTCCTTCTGCTCATTAAAACACCATTGCAGGCTATCGGCTAAAAAAATATCAAGTGCAGAAAAAGCTTGCTTTCGCAATCCCTGTTCACGTAACTTACAATATTCGGCATAACTCTGCCATTTGCGATGAGATTCAATAGCGAGTAGAGTCGGTCTTAAAGAGTGATTTTGATCGTTTAACATTATTAGCAAAACAAGTTTTGAAAATATATCGGTCTATAATAAGTGATATTTTTAAACTATAACAACTTGTTTTGCTTAGTTTGCTTTTAAATTGCACCAACAATACGATGAGGAATATAAAGGGCTTGTAAATAATTAATGTCGTCTTGACTTAATGATACTTGTAATGCGCCAACCGCATCGTCTAAATATTTTGTTTGAGTCGCACCAATAATTGGAGCGGTAATGCCCTTAGCAAATTGCCATGCTAATGCTATTTGAGTCATTGAGGCATGATGTTTTTCAGCAATTTCCGATACTCGCTCGACAATAGCCATATCTGTTTTTTCTGTACTATCATATTTATCAACAGCGGTTTTGTCGGTTTGGCTGCGTAAGGTATCTGTATGCCATTGTGAGCGAGCAAGTCGGCCTGCCGCTAGAGGACTATATGGCGTTAACGAAACATTAAATTGTTTACAAATTGGAATTAACTCCCGCTCATCTTCACGATAAAGTAAATTATAATGGTTTTGCATTGAAACAAATTTAGTCCAGCCATTTTGCTCAGCAGCAAGTTGCATATTGAAAAACTGATAACCATACATGGCTGAAGCCCCTAATGCTCTAACTTTACCTGCTTTTACTAAATTATGTAATGCCTCCATTGTTTCTTCTATAGGGGTGTTATAGTCAAAGCGATGTATGATATATAAATCAACATAATCGGTGCCAAGCCGTTTTAATGATCCATTGATTTCTGTTTCTATCGCATTTTTAGATAAGTTACCTGGATTAAAATAGACTTTTGTTGCGAGTATGACTTTATCTCGAGCTATGTTATTTTTAATTGCTCGCCCAACATACTCCTCACTGGTACCCGCTGAATAAATATTTGCAGTATCAATAAAGTTAATCCCCAAATCCAAGGCATGCTTAATAATTGACTCACTCTCTGTTGGATTAAGTGTCCATGCATGCATTTTACTGGCAGGATCGCCAAAGCTCATACAGCCTAAACAAAAACGTGATACGCTAATATCCGAATTGCCAAGTTTTATATAATCCATAAAAGCCCCTCTTGTTCCACATTAGTTTTAAATACATTGATGTTTAATAACATTAATATTCACGCCACAATGAATAACCTTCGAATATAAATTCACGCAAATAAATTAATGTCGATGATTTATTTTAGGCACAGGTTTTATTGAGATAAATATGGTATTCATTTATAGTATGATGAAATAAATTCATTAATCACATGCGTGTTTATGTATAATTTTAACGAACTGCACTATTTTGTTGTCGTCGCACAAGCTTCTAGTTTTGTAAAAGCAGGAAAGGCATTAGGTATTTCATCTTCAGCGTTAAGCCATAGTATGAGCAACTTAGAGACCAAGCTAAATCTACGTTTGTTTAATCGAACCACACGAAGTATGTCATTAACCGAAGCTGGCGAGCAGTTATATAAGCAAATAGCCCCACTATTTCAATCGTTAAATCAGCAAGTTAGTGCATTATCAGATTTTCTAAGCACGCCGTCTGGAACCATTAGAATTAATGCACCACATTTAGCTGTTGAGAGTATTATTTATCCTAAACTACGTCAATTTTTACCCCGTTATCCTCAAATCAAGATCGAAATTGAAGCAGACAATAATTGGGTAGATATAGTTAAACAAGGTTTTGATATGGGGTGCCGTTTGGGTAATGATATTGCTAATGATATGATTGCAGTAAAAATCTCTGCGCCATTAACGATGGCTGTCGTTGCCAGTCCTGATTATCTAAAAAACAGACCTCTACCTAAGCAAATTAAAGATCTTGATAAGCACCAATTAATCGGTAAGAAAATTTCTGCTCAACATGCGACAGAATTAGCTTGGGAATTCAATGACAATGGCAATATTATTAAATACCAACCTTCTTCTCAATTATCAAGCAATAGTAATTTACGTAAACAAGTGGCTTTAGATGGATTAGGCATCACATGGATAGGTAGACCAACGGTAGAAGACGATCTGGCCAAAGGCAATTTAATAGAATTATTGGAGGATTTTGCTATCACTTATGAACCATTTTATATCTATTATCCTAGTCGCAAAGGACATTCTCAAGTATTTAAATTAGTGTTAGATGCATTAAAATTTTAATCAAATTTTTAGGTGCTCAATAAATTAATACATAGCTTAAAACTGTGCATAACCGCTATCACACAAAATAAAAATTTTTGTGTTATTAAATATGATCGCGCTTAACTTCAATTTTATTGCTATCGATTAACGATCAACTAAATCAATCTATCTATACCATTATGGAATTTGAATGAAAATTAAAACAGATAAATTCAGTTAAAAAGCTTGTCTAAGCTACCTATACACAACTAACATGATTTTATAAACACTCAAAACTTGAGAACATAAAGTTGCAATTTTACTTGCTGGTAAGTTGACGATAACATCGCATAAAATATGCTTTTTTAACATAAGTTAACCTATCACTATTCCAATAACGCTTTTTGAAAAACATACTGTTCACAATTATTTAATGTCATCATTCTCATATAAAAAAAGCTTTTGTCGTTCATAACGGCAAAAGCCCATAATTTGATTTAACTGTCTTTAATAAAAGACATGATATTTTGATAGCTTATTGATTTAAATATAGTATTATCGCTAACGGTTAGTTCACCTCGCTATGGGTAAGCGCAAATAACAGTAAAGATAGGATCTTGGCTTCTTTTTGGGTAAACGCCTCCACCTGCCATATTGACTATCCACGGCCACACTCCAGAGGCATCACTAAATTCACTGGTGATTAACATCGCGCCGCTAAATACTGCATCGTTGTAAAAATCAAGCACTCCCCATTCGGACATAAACCCTGCACCAATTTGACGTTCAAAATAGTTTCCGTGTGATTCAGGTTTGGCACCTACAAATCCTTGATTCTCTGCAGGACTATTTGGGTCTGGAATGGCATTGGTCAAATCTTTAACGCGTGGCACGCGATAACCAGTGCTATTACACCAAGCTTGATGATTTACCATATTCGATAGTTTTTTACCACGTGCAATAAACCACTGTTTTAATATAAAACCATATTTTATCACCGGTTTGTTATTACGATCATATCCAACGAGTTCGAATGTCTGTGGCAATTGTGGTCGGTATATTGCTCCTGGTGAATTAGAGCTTTGTTGTGTAGTCGTTGCAGCCGGGCCCGTTAAGGTTACTCGCGTCACAACTTTAGGCGTAGGATTTAGCCAAAGTTCATTATGCTCAGATCGGGTCACAGTGGCCGTGATTCCTTCATGTGTAACTGGAGGCCAAGTTAACTCACTTTCATCAATACCGGAAATTTCTAAATCGAAAAACAAATTATTTCCCCCTGTAGTTGGGAAATTGCGTTCATAAGTTGCCGGATCGCGAGATTGAGCATAAAACCCTTTTGACCAACGCCATACCTCGGTATTAGCCGGTGACGCAAATAAACTCGGTACTAACATACACACTGCCGGAGCAGAATTAGGCTTAATATAATATTTGACAGGGCGCATGTATAACGTGGCTATGTTAGGAATTCCATATTTGGTAGATAAGCTCCAAACACCACTTGTATCAAAATCAATAAGGTAAGGTGCTTTACAAATATCTAACGCCGTATCAGCATTGACAATACTACCATTTTTATCAGTAACATTAACACTTATGTTTCCTGTAGCAGAAATACCATCGGCACCTTGCCCATCACCATCATCATCTCCCCAATAACTATAAGGAGGTCCAATTATAGTTTTTAAGTTTATAGACCTATTGATGATGGGAATCATCATAGAAATGTCTTTAATGGTTTCACCTTCCTTGGGTAAGGCTATAGGATTTTCAGAAGATGAAGTATTGGTTGTTGAACTCATGGTAGTACCGTCAGAAAAGGTAATAACAGACAAAATATTAGCATCTGTAACTTTGGTTTTACCTTTATCAAAGGTTAAATACGGTTCACTACCTTGAATGATTTTAATAGTAACAGCCGAAAGTGCCTTTACATTAAATGAGCAAAACAATAATATCAATACAACTACAAAAAAAAGCTTAAAAAACAAACGTGATATTAAAGAAAATAAACAAGATAAAAGTAATACTGAAAAGAATTTGGAACTTAAAACATAGATCTGATAATGCCTGTAGCCATAATAATACTGCATAACATTTCATCCGTCAGTTGTTATTGTTTTATTTAAGTTTTTTTACCTTCCATTATTTATAAAAATATCTAAATCCATTTGTTGAAAAGTATAATTCTTTAATAAAAAATAATCACCTATTAACACAATAGATTTGTAAAGAAATGTAAATTTTAGATAATTATTTAGTAGTAATCAAAATTAAGTGATTAGTGTAATCAACTTTTTAGATTAAAGCGTTCAATAATATTTATATAAATATAATATTTTCCGGTCAAAGTTAAGGATGCTTTTTTATTATTACATACTGAAAAAATTAGAAATTTAACTATATCAAGCATTTTAGGCTCTTCAATATTATTCTTTATTGCTAAAAAGCAACCAGCATCTACATAATTGTTATGTTGTCTATTTTCACACCTTAAGCTTGCAACAAGACGGGATTCACTTAAAATGACCAACAAAGTAACAGATCATTTAACTTACAAACTGTGCTGACTGTATTGGTAGTTTAATCTACCGTCGGAGCGGTTTTATACAATTAAAGTCTGTGCGCTAGTTTACTAATGATCATGTGCTTTACCATTCATTGGTGAAATTAAAATAATCGTCTAGTTCTAAGTGTATTAATAGCAATAGAGGAATATCTGTTCGGTTGCCATGAGGATAAAATAATTAATGTTACACGGTTAAAGCCTTATTTATGATTTATGTTACTCCCCCCTATTTTATTTGTCTGTTGATAATGAGCAATAATTTTAGATCATGATTGAATGATTAATTCATCATTTGTTACCGTTTTGCTTGTTTGCTGAATATTGGATTGCTTTGATTTTTTATTTAACATTGTAGTTGGTGATATTGGTATAGCTAATCGTTTACTTCTTTATACTTCAAATGCCATAGTAGCGAGATTAGTAGCCGCGGCGGATTTAAAATCCACCGCTGTTATCTAAATCATCATTCGTTATTGACTCGTAAGTACAAATGATAGAGGGCTACATTTGGACAGCATTAATTCATGAAATTTTCCTAAAAATCACCATGAATAATAATTTGATCAAATTTTTCATAAATTAAATTATTGATTCAAACTTATACGACAATAATTACTTAATCACATAAAACGATTGAAGAAATGCTTTTAAAAGCATTTCTTGTATCAAGACAAGAATCCACTTTCTCTTAATGCTAATTTTTTTAATTTTATTTATACAGCGTTCGATTGCTCTTTTTTGGAATCGGCAACTTGGTCTGCTCGGGCTCCCCTGCGCTGCAACTTTACATTAGCAGTTTATCCTTTATTACCTATTATGTAGTACTACCCACAACTTAAGGATTAAGCACTAAGGATAGACGCAAACCAAGTTGTAGGTAGTATTTTTGGCATTGCCAATAAAGTTAACGGCGCCATTGCCAGCATAAGCACCGAACAACAGGTCCGAACCATCGCTAGCGGTAGCCCAGTAGCCGCCCCTGTTGAAACCGGCAGAGCGATAGTAAAGCCAGTAGTACATATCTCCCCATTCAGTAAAGAGACCAGCACCGATATTACGCTGAAAATAATTACCACTGGATGGCGGTATGCCGAGTGTCGGTAACGGCGACTTCCCACCACTACACACAGAAGTCGCCCCACACCAATCAGAACGTCCAATTGAGTTAGTTAACTCTTTTACCAGTGGCAGACGATAACCACCACCTAAACTGCCACACCAGGATAAGGCGTTATCAACTGTGATATCGCCTACGCCTAATGGGCGGGCAACGAACCACTGCTTTAACTCAAAACCATAGCTTAATACCGTTTTATTACGACTATCTTTACCCTCTATCACAAAAGTCTGCGGCAAGCTAGCTGGAGCCACACTACCCGGTAATGCTGAATCCTGTTGGGCTTTTGTTACTGCTGGACCAGTAAGCGTGACACGTATGAAATTTGGATTAGCGGGTGATGGTGTCATGGTAGCGGTAATACCACCTTGAGTGACAGTTGGCCAGGTTAATGTAGAACCATCAATACCTTCTATGTCTAAATCAAAATACAGATTATTAGCACCGGTAGTCGGGAAGTTAAGCTTGTACTGTGATGGCTCAGCTGCTTGCTTTACAAAACCTCGTTCTGGATTCCAAATATCGGCCGGACCGGCGAAGAGTTGGGAAAGAGGGTTCAGATTCGGCCTGGCGTAACAGATTTTAGGCACGGATTTAGGTCTGGTGATATAATAGGCAGCCGTGCTACCACTAAAATTACCACTATTTGGTACCCCATACTGGGTGGTTAAACTACCATCAGTACTGGTTAATTCTACTTTATAAGGTGCCATACAGCTATCTATGTTGGCACTATGCGTCACGGCTCGATTCAATTTATCGGTAATGCTCACGCTTAAATTACCGGTCGCGGTAATTCCATTAGCACCCTGACCATCACCATCACCATCACCATCCCCCCAATAATTGTAAGGCTCACCAATTAAATCGTTTAAGGCGATAGCGTTAACAGTGGCAGGGACCAGCATACCAATATCGCTAAAGTGTTCATTAGCTTCTGGGAGAACGATTGGATTATCTGCGGTTGAAGTATTATTGTCCGATGTGTAGATGGTTTGAGTCGTGCCGTCAGAGACGGTAATACCTAACAGCCCCTCAGTCGTGGTGACCTTAGTGACCCCATTATCAAAGGTTAAATACGGCGCACTACCATGAATGACTTGCGCCGTCGTTGCCGACAATGCTTGAGTCGTAGCGGCATACAGCAATAATAACCATGGTATCGATGTTAAAGTCAGTTTAGATAATTGACCTGATACTTGAGTTTGCGTAAAAAACAAGGTTGGACGTAAGATTAACCTTAAATTTATCGCTTTAAGTAAGCGATAGCATAACGCTAAACTAAATATGCATCTTTTGCTTACTCTGAATGCTGAAAAACGAGGGTGAGTTACCTTGCTTTGATGAAATAAGTTAAGTGTAGAAGTAAGAGTTGAATTAAATTTTAGCCTAAAGAGAGATTGGTGAGTTTTTAAAACATTGTTTTGCCAGCGCTGGTGTCTGGTGTCTGGTGTCTATAATTATACTGCATGGCGTTCCACCCGTCAACTAATCTGTTATTTTATTTGATTTTTTATGTTAAATGGCTATAAATCAAGCTTAAATAAGCTTAATTTTCGGAATTATAAGGCTATGATAAAAAAAAGCCACTCATTCAGCCGAATTATTTGTAAAGAAATGTAAATAACACCATAAATAATAAATGTTAATAGCCTTTAAATAGTCAAATATAGTTAAAATATAGCGGATTATTTTTTTATTCAAAAATATATCACCCGCTTGTTTATTAAAGTTCTGAATAGATTTTATGGAATTTAGATGGGTTAAGATTGTTGATTTTAAGTCGTTCATCTAAAACGATGTAAAAAGTAAAATAACTGAAGAAACACAATGCAACACTTTTTTCACTCAATAACGTTAACGTTTGTAAGGAATATCTAAAATATAATCAGTTATTTACTGTTTTAAATGAATATATTTCCATTATAAATCTTTAAAATTAAGATTATTTTTCCTAAAAAATTTATTTTAGTCTTTAAAATCGTGGTTTTGATCATTTAATAATTTTTAAGCGGAATTTAGGACCTTCTATCCCCGCTACTCAACTTTCTTGCGATAAACACACAACCCATTCGCCTCAATCGAGGCGAATGGGTTAAGTTTCGACATCATAAAGTTTTGGAAAATCTACGCTATTTTACTCTCCCCCCCAAAATAAGAACTAAGGTTTGAGTTCTGAAGCACAAATCCCATAGTACAAACCTGCAGGCGTTACCCAATGAATAAGTCCGTAGTCGCCGTGCGCATAATACCAGTAGTCACCATGGGAGTATTTGTCATTAGTCCAATAATACCAATAAAAGTTAGCATTAGTGTAATATAGCATATAACCCCACTCAGAAAAAAGACCAGCCCCGATGTGACGTTGGAAATAATTACCCGATGATACAGGTGTAGCAGTAATTATATCGTCATATGGATAAACAGCATTGGTTAAATCCCTTACATTAGGAAGTTGATAACCTATATTTTTACACCAAGATAGTTGGTCGTTGTAATTTCCCATAACGGTTCCACGATTGACAAACCACTGCTTTAATTCAAATCCATATTTAGCGACAGCGTTACCACTACTGTCACGACCAACTAACTCGAATGTCTGGGGTAAAGATGGTTTAGCTATTTTATCCGGCACTCGAGAATTCCATTGTGATGAGGTTGCAGCAGGACCAGTTAAGGTAACGCGAACACTAGTTTTTGTTGAATTAGTCATCGTCGCTGTAATTCCACTATGAGAAACCGGCTCCCAAGTTAATGCCTGATCAGTATTGCTAATATCTAAATCAAAGAACAAACCATTAGCTCCAGTAGTCGGGAAATTTGAACTATAAGATGATGGTGTAGCTGTTTGAGTTAGGAAACCTTTACTATAATGCCAGATATTTTCGGGACCTGCATAGATACCTATGTTATATACCAAATTACTCGGTTTAGCAAAACAAACCCCTGGTGATTCTTTAGGATTAAAATAATAGCTAACATTATCTGCACCGAACTTAATGCTATTAGGAAAGCCATAACGAGTGGTTAATGTGCTTTCGGTACTAGTTAATGTAGCTTTATAAGGCGCGTTACAATACATTGGTACGGTATTTCGTGATACAGTTCTATTATTTTTATCAACAATAGACAAACTTAGACTGCCTGTAGCTGTAACATCAGAATCACCATCATCATCTCCCCAATAATTATAATTTGAATCAATAAGAGTATTTAAATCGACGGAATTAGTATCAGTAGGAACCAACATCCCTATATCAGCAAAACTCTGATCTACATCAGGTAAGACGATTGGTGTTACAGTTGAAGGGTTGGTTGAAGGTGTGTATTGTGTACCGTCGGATAAAGTAATACCTAACAGCCCCTCAGTCGTGGTGACTTTAGTTACCCCATTATCAAAAGTTAAATAGGGTTCACTACCATGAATAACATGTACCGTAGTCACCGATAACGCTTGAGTGGTAGTGGCATACAGCAATAATAACCATGGCATCGATGCTAAAGCAAGTTTAGATAACTGGCCTGATGCTTGAGTTTGCGTATAAATCAATGTTGGACGTAAGATTAACCTTAAATTTATCGCTTTAAGTAAGCGATAGCATAACGCTAAACTAAATGTGCATCTTTTACTTACACTGACTGCTAAAAAACGAGGGGGAGTTACCTTACTTTGATGAAATAAGTTAAGAGTAGAAGTCAGAATTGAATTAAGCTTCAACCTAAAGAGAGATTGGTGAGTTTTTAAAACATTGTTTTCCCATCGCCGGGGGCTATAATTATATTTCATGGTGCTCCATTAGTAAACTAATCCGTTATTTTATTTTATTTTTTTATGTTAAATGGTCATAATTTAAGCTTAATGAACTTAAATGAAACTTAAATAAAGCTTAAATAAGCTTAATTTTTGGAATTATAAGGTTATGATAAAAAAAAGCCACTCATTCAACCGGATTATTTGTAAAGAAATGTAAATAATACCATAAATAATAAACTCTCATAGCCTTTAAATAGCCAGATCTCTTTGAAATATAACGGATTATTTTTTTATTCGAAAATATATCACCCGCTTGTTTATTAAAGTTCTGAATAGATTTTATGGAATTTAGATGGGATAAAATTTCGGACGTTGCTTGGTTTGTAACGTTTTATTTTCGGTGAAAACGCCCGAGTAAAGAGAGGTTTATGTGATCTTCCCCAAATTACTCGCACCATCCATTTTTGCTAACTAACTCTGTCGGTTCGGGTTACCCTTTCCGCAGCAATTTTACATTAGCAGCTTAGCCTTTATTACCTCTTATGTACTATCCATAATTTAAGAATTAATTTGATGTTCTAGACGTTAACGCTTGGCTAAAATAGGAAGTTACAAGCAAAAAACAAGCAATAGCACTAAAAAGATCTGTCAGGATAATTTGGTTTGATAAAAAGATTGACGCAAGAATAGGAAAAACGATCGCACGAAAGCTCGTGATATTTTACTTATCTTCGTGTAAAAATAGAATTCTGTGGAAAATGTATTTTGTGATCTTAACTTTAACAAATTTAAATTATCGTTTTGATCTGTAGAAAATTATAATCCCCATGTGAAAACTCTATCAATTAATCATTTGATTAATTTATTAATTTTATTGATTCAGGTTGATTTTTAGTCGTTCATCTAAAACGATGTAAAAAGTAAAATAACTGAAGAAACACAATGCAACACTTTTTTCACTCAATAACGTTAACGTTTGTAAGGAAGATCTAAAATATAATCAGTTATTTACTGTTTTAAATGAATATATTTCCATTATAAATCTTTAAAATTAAGATTATTTTTCCTAAAAAATTTATTTTAGTCTTTAAAATCGTGGTTTTGATCATTTAATAATTTTTAAGCGGAATTTAGGGCCTTCTATCCCCGCTACTCAACTTTTTTGCGATAAACACACAAACCATTCGCCTCAATCGAGGCGAATGGGTTAAGTTTCGACACTATAAATTTGTTACAAAAACCTACGCTATTTTACTCTCTCTCCACCAAAAAATAACAACTAAGGTTTGAGTTCTGAAGCACAAATCCCATAGTAGAAACCTGCAGGCGTTACCCAATGAATAAGTCCGTAGTCGCCGTGCGCATAATACCAGTAGTCACCATGGGAGTATTTGTCATTAGTCCAATAATACCAATAAAAGTTAGCATTAGTGTAATATAGCATATAGCCCCATTCAGAAAAAAGACCAGCCCCGATTTGACGTTGGAAATAATTACCCGATGAGACAGGTGTAGCAGTAATTATATCGTCATCTGATGGATAAACAGCATTGGTTAAATCCCTTACATTAGGAAGTTGATAACCTATATTTTTACACCAAGATAGTTGGTCGTTGTAATTTCCCATAACGGTTCCACGATTGACAAACCACTGCTTTAATTCAAATCCATATTTAGCGACAGCGTTACCACTACTATCACGACCAATTAACTCGAATGTCTGGGGTAAAGATGGTTTAGCTATTTTATCCGGCTCTCGGGAATTCCATTGTGATGAGGTTGCAGCAGGACCAGTTAAGGTAACGCGAACACTAGTTTTTGTCGAATTAGTCATCGTCGCTGTAATTCCACTATGAGAAACCGGCTCCCAAGTTAATGCCTGATCAGTATTGCTAATATCTAAATCAAAGAACAAACCATTAGCTCCAGTAGTCGGGAAATTTGAACCATAAGATGATGGTGTAGCTGTTTGAGTTAGGAAACCTTTACTATAATGCCAGATATTTTCGGGACCTGCATAGATACCTATGTTATATACCAAATTACTCGGTTTAGCAAAACAAACCCCTGGTGATTCTTTAGGATTAAAATAATAGCTAACATTACCTGCACCAAACTTAATGCTATTAGGAAAGCCATAACGAGTGGTCAATGTGCTTTCGGTATTAGTTAATGTAGCTTTATAAGGCGCGTTACAATACATTGGTACGGTATTTCGTGATACAGTTCTATTATTTTTATCAACAATAGACAAACTTAGACTGCCTGTAGCTGTAACATCAGAATCACCATCATCATCCCTCCAATAATTATAATTTGAATCAATAAGAGTATTTAAATCGACGGAATTAGTATCAGTAGGAACCAACATCCCTATATCAGCAAAACTCTGATCTGCATCAGGTAAGACGATTGGTGTTACTGATGAAGGGTTGGTTGAAGGTGTGTATTGTGTACCGTCGGATAAAGTAATACCTAACAGCCCCTCAGTCGTGGTGACTTTAGTCTTACCATTATCAAAAGTTAAATAGGGCGCACTACCATGAATAACTTGCGCCGTCGTTGCCGATAACGCTTGAGTCGTAGTGGCGTACAGCAATAGTAACCATGACATCGATGCTAAAGTCAGTTTAGATAACTGGCCTGATGCTTGAGTTTGCGTAAAAAACAAGGTTGGACGTAAGATTAACCTTAAATTTATCGCTTTAAGTAAGCGATAGCATAACGCTAAATTAAATGTGCATCTTTTGCTTACACTAATTGCTAAAAAACGAGGGTAAGTTACCTTGCTTTGATGAAATAAGTTAGGTGTAGAAGTAAGAGTTGAATTAAGCTTCAACCTAAAGAGAGATTGGGGAGTTTTTAAAACATTGTTTTGCCAGCGCTGGTGTCTGGTGTCTGGTGTCTATAATTATACTTCATGGTGCTCCATTCGTCAACTAATCTGTTATTTTATTTCGTTTTTTTATGTTAAGTGGCTATAAATCAAACTTAAATTAAGCTTAATTTTTAAAATTATAAGGTTATGATAAAAAAAAGCCACTCATTCAGCCGAATTATTTGTAAAGAAATGTAAATAATACCATAAATAATAAACTCTCATAGCCTTTAAATAGTCAGATATCTTTGAAATATAACCGATTATTTTCTATTCAAAAATATATCACCCGCTTGTTTATTAAATTTCTGAATAGATTTTATGGAATTTAGATGGGTTAAAATTTCGGACGTTGCTTGTTTTGTAACGTTTTCTTTCGGTGAAAACACCCGAGTAAAGAGGGGTTTATGTGCCCTTCCCCAAATTACTCGTACCATCCATTTTTGCTAACCAACTCTGTCGGCTCGGCTTACCCCTGCCGCTGCAACTTTACATTTGCAGTTTAGCCTTTATTACCTCTTATTGCCTTCCTGTGATTTAAAGATTAAGGATAGGCGCAAACCCCAATATAAAAGTTGCGAGGACCGTCGCCTCGAGCGAGAACACTACCATCGGTAATCTTAACAATAAAGCTTTGAGAATTGTCATTGCCAATTGCCCAAATAGAACCGCTAGAATTATTATTCAGGTCATTTCCCCATTCAGGGATCAAACCTGCACCAATATTACGATTTGAATAGTTACCTGTTACTGATGATGGTACCCCACCAGTCCAGGATCCTCCGGTGGCGTTTGTTAAATCTTTTATCTTTGGCATACGATAGCCTATCATTGCTGAACACCAGGAGTTTTGATTCGCAAAGGAAACACCTTTACTGAACCCTCGCAGGATAAACCACTGCTTTAATACAAAACCATATTTTAATACCGCTGTATTATTACTATCATAACCGACTATTTCGAAGGTTTGTGGCAAAATAGGAGTAGCAACAGAACCTGGCGATGCTGAATTCTGTTGGGCGGTTGTTGCCGTCGGACCATTGAGAGTGACTTCAACATAATATGGAAAATTTGGATCTGTTATCATATTGGCGGTAATCCCACCATGAGAAACGGGTGGCCACGTTAATGATGTGACATCAATACCACCTAAGTCAATATAAAAAGATAGTTCATCAGCACCGGTTGTAGGAAAATTACGACTGTAGCTTGCTGGCTCAGTTGATTGTACAAAAAAGCCTTTATACGGATCCCAGATATTGGTCGGACCGTATAAATTTTCAGGATAGCTCATCAGATCTGAACTTGGTTTAATGGCACAAATGGTCGGAGTACCTTTAGAATTAATATAATAAGTGGCACTACTACCCACGAAACTACGATTATTTGGTACCCCATACTGCGTAGTTAAACTAACATCAGTACTAGTTAATTCTAATGTGTAAGGCGCATCACAGATATTTAATATTTCATTACGATTACTTTGAAACAGTTCATATTTATTAGTAATATTGACACTTAAGCTACCCGTAATTGTAACGCCATTAGCACCCTGGCCATCACCATCATCATCCCCCCAATAATGATAAGGTTCGCCAATAAAAGCACTTAAGTCAATGGAATCGGCATCGGTAGGTACCAACATATCAATATCGGCAAAGCTCTGGTTAAGTTCTGGGAGTATTATTGGTTTAGCTTTGCTTGATGTGTTATTAGCTGGAGTGATGCGCGTACCATCGGATAAGGTAATACCAAGCAACCCATCACTAGTGGTAATTTTAGTTATACCATTATCAAGAGTCAAATAAGGTTCATTACCATTAATTACCTGCACTGTAACGGCCGATAGTGCTTGAGTAGTAGTGGTATAGGGCAATATTAACAACAGTATTAACGCTAAATAGCGCTTTATATTGAAAACAATATATGGCGGACGATTAACCAATAATAGCTGTCGTCGACAATGATGTTGGGAGCTGGGTTGGCGAACGTGCGATACTAAACCACATAGCAACCTCTGCCTAAAATTAGATACGCAATCACACTTTAATTTGAGCAGAAAACGAGGGACTAAATCGAATACTAAACTAAGTTTTAAATTAAGCTTTAGGTGTAATAAATCAACTAAGGTGTGTTGATATAGATTTTTGACGTAAGGCTGCCAATGCCTTGTGTCTTTATAAAGCATAACGCACAATCCTTTAAACAACTTTATGTTTTATTTACACTTTTCCATTTTGGTGCGCAAAAAAACTAAACGATTAATTTAACGCTCAAAGTATAGCATCTTAGTAAAATTTAACTACCGATTAACGGCGATTATTTGTAAAGAATGGTAAATGAATAGGGAATGTTATTACTATATGAAAGTTATTAATTTCTGCTTATAAGTTATTTAGCTAAAATTGCGAGAAAGTAGAAAAATAGACTTAAGTCAGTAACGTTCTTGTCATGCTTATTAACCTTAATATATAAAGGCATTAAAGCCATATTACCGATGCATGCCATTATTGAAGCCAATGTACCTGTCTGTGTATTAAATATTGTACTTGATTTGATTTAATACTGGTGAAAGTTGATTGATAAAAAAGCGAATTGATAGGCCTATTCGAAATAGTTTTTAAATATAAATCAATTTTTAACTGGTGTGATATTAGCTAGCTTGGTGCCAGTGGTCGGACTCGAACCGACACGCTTTTAAGGGCGGCGGATTTTGAATCCGCTGCGTCTACCAATTTCGCCACACTGGCACTTAATGTGTAAAGAAGTAAACGTTGGCATTATACTAAGCTTTACAATATCTGCAACAGTTATTCTTGCAAACTGTTTTAGTTGCCTAAAATTCCAACTATTACCGACGTTTCCATGCTGGAAGTTTTTTTAAGATTATATAAGCGGTTTGCTTAGCAACAGAATAATCTATATTGTGATTTTTTGCATAACGTAATGTGACTTCTTGCCATTTTTCGTCAAACGTTTTCATACTACCATCTTGATGTGCACAGTGTTTACAATAATTTTTAGACATATCGTGCAATGGATAATCACCAATAGTTGTCATTGGCATGCCACAAGCAATACACATTTTCATAGCAACATCTCGTTTGAATGATTAAAAAATTAAAAATTTTATTTTCAATACAATGTTGAAAATGCTACTCCGAGTTTAAGTCGATTACAAGACACCGTGAAGCAATAGACAATAAAAATAAAATTAAGTGATTTAATATAATAGTTAGGTCTTATTGTTAATAAAGATATAATTAGTTTAGGCAAAAAAACATATTTCTTATCTTAATCAATATGTTAGATATTAAAAATTATTTTTAACAAAATATAATTCAGCCATTACTAACTCTGTTAGCAATAGTTACTTTTTATTTGATCATCTCAATAAAATCATAAGAAAATTTAATTCAAAGTTTAGTCAGCAACGATAACCGAATTTGAAGATTGATGATATTTATCAATCAAGATCAGAAATTAATTAATGATCTTTCAAACCTAAACCTTTACTTAATACTTTAAAGCAATCATCACAATCATGTGTCGCTGCTTGTAACAAGGTTTGCGTTGGTGCATGAATAAGTTTATTCGTCAATTTATGCGAAAATTCAGCAAAGACTTCATCTATATTGGCACCTTGCTTAATGGCATTAAGTGCTTTATATTCTAATTCTTTCTTAATATGTTCGGCATTAGTACGATATTGCTTAACAAAATTAACAGCCTGCCTAGCTTTAAGCCAATCGATAAATTGTTCAGCTTGTTCTTGAATAATATATTGCGCCTGCTTGGCCGCAATTGAGCGCTGCTGTAAATTACTTTCAACCGTTTTTTGGAGATCATCAATGGTATAAAGATGAACATGATTAAGTTGATTAATCTCTTCTTCTACATCACGAGGAACAGCTAAGTCTATAAATAACATTTTGCGGTTATTTCTTGCTACCAATGTCCGCTCA
Source organism: Gilliamella sp. B3464 (assembly GCF_026536145.1). Taxonomy (NCBI): domain Bacteria; kingdom Pseudomonadati; phylum Pseudomonadota; class Gammaproteobacteria; order Orbales; family Orbaceae; genus Gilliamella; species Gilliamella sp. B3464. Next base: position 167,274 of record NZ_JAFNOQ010000005.1, read on the forward strand.
ACCATGCCTTTACCAATAATAGGTAAAGGGCTTGCCGTTGAACTGATTACAATATCAACATCTTTAAGTCGATTGGCAATATCTGGTAATGAAATAATTTCTGCATCAATTAGCGAGGCAAGTTTTAATGCTTTTTCACGGGTACGATTTGCAACAATAACATGATTAAAACCGTGCGGCTTTAAGTACCGAGAAATAAGCTCGATGGTCTCTCCTGCCCCAACTAACATCACATTTAATTGTGGAGTATCAGTAAAAAGGTTTCTAGCAATTAAACAAGCAGCATAAGCAACAGAAGCAGTATTAGCACCAATATTGGTTTCACTACGAACGGTTTTGGCAACATGAAAAATTTTTTGAAATAATTTTTCTAATGTTAATGACAAACAATGATTTTTTTGCGCCTGCATATACGCAGCTTTTACTTGTCCTAAAATTTGTGGCTCACCAATAATCATGGAATCGATGCCACTTGCAACCGACATCAAATGTTCAACCGCTTGTTGACCTTCATACCAATAAATGGCGTTTTGATACTGAGCAATATCAACATGATGAAATTGACCTAACCAAATCTCAACAGACTGTTTTAATTTTAGAAAATCAGTATCATGCTCGTAACTTAAATAGATTTCTGTGCGGTTACACGTAGACACAATAACACACCCTTCAACTAAAGGATGTTGATAAAGGCTATATAATGCTTTATCCACAATTTCATTGGGAAAAGCGATTTTTTCCCTTAATGAAAGTGGTGCAGTTTTATGGTTAACACCTAATATTGTAATTGACATTGCTTTGTTTCTATTATGAGTGATATAACGATATTATTAAGCGTTTTATTATTTTTATTATACATAAAAAAACAATAAAGGTTAATTACAGTTACTTTTTCTTATTCTAACGATTTTCAGTTATAATAAATTTATATTAGGCAATTTTAATGGGCTAATTCATGACTAAAATCAATTATCTATTTATTATCGTTTTATCTTTGTTTATGACTGCTTGCCAAGTCAGCCAACAACAAAACTCGACATCTATTGTAAACCAATGGCAAAATCATCAGCACGATCTTGAACAGATAAATACGTTTCAAGTTAATGGAAGTATTGCTCATTTCAGCAACAAAACCCGTAGTTATGGTCGCTTTTTAATTAACCAACAATCAGATGATCGTTTCGACATAAAATTGACCACTCCTGTTGGAACTAGCATCTTGAGCCTAAAAGTAGAACCTAATTATGCACAACTTATTGATAAAGATGGTAATAATTATAATGGCAATAATATCGAAGATTTGATGAGTAAGGTGTCTAACGTTAATATTCCACTAAACTCCCTTCATAATTGGTTAAAAGGTTATTCTAATAATAGTTCTGCCGATAAATTAGATAAATCAGGCAGATTAACCGCGACTGAATTTATACAGAATAATAATAAATGGCAGTTAAAGATTGCGAGTTACTCAACGTATACTTTTAGAAATAAAAAAATTGATCTACCATCGTCAATTGAGCTAAATCATAATGATGAGCTTATTCGTTTAAAAATTAGTAACTGGATCTTACGATAGTAGGTAATCATAATGAAACAGTGGTTATCGCCTGCAAAGCTGAATTTATTTTTATATATAACGGGTCGCCGTCCAGATAATTACCATAATTTACAAACGTTGTTTCAATTTATTGATTTATGCGACAGCCTCACTTTTAACTTGCGTAAAGATAATAAAATTAATTTATTAACGCCTTTTGATAACGTTCCTTATGATAAAAATTTAATCGTTATTGCTGCACAGTGTTTAAAAAACTATACTCAACGCCTCGATCTAGGCATTGATATTACCATCAACAAGAAAATACCTATGGGTGGGGGGCTTGGTGGCGCTTCATCAAATGCAGCCACAGTATTAGTTGCGCTCAATGAGTTATGGCAACTCGCTTTACCAATGGAAACATTAATTACTCTAGGACGAAAGCTTGGCGCAGATGTGCCTATTTTTATCTATGGGCACGCGGCATTTGCTGAGGGAATTGGTGACCAGCTACAATCTGTTGATTATCAAGAAAATTGGTATTTAATTACTTACCCCAATATTGAGATTTCGACAGTCGAAATCTTTAATGATCCCGGACTAAAACGTGATACTCCTGTTCGCACTATTGAGCAACTGCTTTCTCAACCATTCGAGGCGTTCAGCAACGATTGCGAAAATATTGTCGGTAAACGTTATCCTAAAGTACATCAAATTATTAGCTACCTATCGCAATTTGCGCCGACCAAACTGACAGGTACTGGAGCTTGTGTATTTAGCTTATGTCACTCGCAGCAGCAAGCGCAAGAAATACAATCAACACTTAATAAGTTTTCGGTAGAAAGTTTTATTACGCGATCGCTAAATACCTCACCGTTATATCAATAGTTATCTATAATTTTAGAGAAGCATCGGTTAAAAATACCTTAACTTTCACAATAAGGTTAAGGTTTATTCAAAAAAAATTCGGTTTAAAAACACCATTGTTAATTTTTATTGCTTGACCGATTCAACGGGAATAATAAATAGATGTTTATCATAATATTCAACGCAATATAATCCTTCATAGCTGGTATAGCCTTGCTCGTTCAATTTGGCTTTTAACCAATCTTCATTTTTATCAATCGATTGTAACGCTTCATCATTTGGTTTTTCGTTTTCAAGAACAATAACAGATATATCCTTATCACCTTTTTTCACAATAGTTAGCTGACCATTAGGCTCAAGAATTGCTTTTTCAACAGCATTAATAGTAAAAATATTTTTCATCCTTAATAATACTGCAAAGCTAGCAAAATCAATATTTACACCAGCAAAAGCATCTAACTTAATTTTACCTTTATCCATTAATATAATTGGATTACCGACAATAAAAGCTTTTGCATTTTGACTTCTTTTCTTCAGATAATTAGAGGTATACATAATAGTTGTCCACATCAACAACACCACTAAAAAATCAAACACTGTTAATTTAGGATTATAAATAATACCGCCTGCAATACCACCTAAAATCATATTACCGATAAAATCAATGCTCGACATTTGAGATAACGAAGTTTTTCCGGTTATTTTTAAAAATAAAATTATACAAATAAAAACAACCAATAATTTGAATGCAATAACTAAAAAATCATGATAATCCATACTTGTATCACCCCTATAATGATATTGCCAAAATTACACAATCAATGAAAAAGTTATTCAGCTTAAAACAGAGTTTTAAAGCCGAATTTCACTTTATTTTTATAACCTTCGCTATCAACTGAAAGAAGTAAATTTAATGATCAATTAAGATGCGTAATGACACCCCATTTTATTGCAAGCTGTTCTTTATTTGAATTTGGTAACCAATTATTAATTTCATCCATTAATTTTTTATTATTCAACTGTACCATGTAAGCTTTATAACTTTCGGTACCTTCGAATGGCTTAACTGTCGCTAAACATAAGACATTAGGCTCTTTGTTTTCATAATAATGACCTTCGATCAGATCTGTCACCATCATATCAGCGGTTTTATCACGTAACGCTTGAAGATTATCAATATTATTTTTTACACGAATGATGTGTGCAGTATGAATATTTTGATTTACAAAGCTTTCATTGGTCCCACCAGGGTTAACGACAACTTTAACATTAGGTTGGTTAATGGCGTCTAAATTTGATAATTGAGGTGCCATATCACATGCGGCTAACGCAATCTTACCATTAGGAACAACTTGGTCAGATAGTAAAAATTTAGCTGCACGATCTTTGGTGTAGGTCACGCCACCCATTGCAACATCATACTTATCAGCAGCTAAATCTTGGGAAAGTGTGGGCCAGCTTGTAATATAAAATTCAGGTGTAACATTTAATTTTTTAGCTAAATCTTTTGCCATATCAATATCAAAACCAACCAACGAATTTTGATTATCATAGAAAGCAAGTGGTGCATAATCAGCAGGCACACCAATTCTAATTGTTTTTGAGCTGATGATTTCATCATAAGTACGAGCTTGAGTAAGTCCTGAGCAAAGCAATAATGCCATAATGGCAGTTAACTTTTTCATCTAATTATTCCTTTTAATAACCTGTTAGATCCAAATAAAAACATAAATAAGACAAATTAAATCAATTAATTTCATCTAAAAAGATTTAATTTCAATAGTTAATTTACTTCAACTTTACTATTAGATTGGATATTAAGCCATTTAGCAATCAATTTCTCACCTTGTAATAGTTTGTTTTTAGACTTTTGGATGAATAACTGTGAGTTTTTGATAGTCAGCTAGATTATTTTATGATTATTAAATTACATAAAGCAAAAGTTATGATCACCATAGATTTTTTTGAAAAACAATGCTAACTATCGATAATTGCTGTTTTTATAGCAATATATCAAACAAAAGAAGCAAAAATTGAGCTTATTGAAGTTTAAACAGCATAACTAGGACAAATTTAATGACTGCCCTATTTTCTTCTCAAAAAACATAGTTACCCTAAATGTAAAACATCCCTCCCCCAAAAAAAGATAACAAGTACATTGAAAAGAATGATTTAACATCCAACAGTAAAAATTTAAATGTCTACAATCTATTCAAACTAAAATATATAAGATAGATACAAAAAACATTATAGTCTGATTTCTTGAAGTTTATTTATGCCGCTCTATACCTGCAAGAACTAAAAATAGACAAAAATTGAATATAGAAAATTAGGAAGAATTCATAAAATAAATTCCCAAACATATTAGATCTATTGAATTGCACACAGAACCAACCCTTTTAATACCTATAACCAATACCATGAATTGTTTTAATCAAACAAGGGTTTAAAGGATTAATTTCAATTTGTTTGCGCAATTTTGAAATGTGTTGATCTATAGTTCGACTATTTGGCGAGTAATCATATCCCCAAACATAATCAAATAACGTGTCTCTAGTAACAACTTGATTTTTATGTTGATATAAGCATTCTAATATTCTGACTTCACGTAATGAAAGTTCGATAATCTGATCATTACGCTTAGCACATAATTCAATGGGATAGATTTTTAAATCCCCAAAAGGAAAAAAATCATTAACGAGTTGACTAGATTGCTTGGATTTCAAGCAACGTTTAACTATAGCTTTAATTCTAGCCCGTAATTCATGAACGCCAAATGGTTTACCCATATAATCATCTGCACCTAGTTCTAAGCCAATTACTCTATCAATCTCTTCATTTTTAACTGACAAAAATAAAATTGGAATATCTTCGTCAGATTTACGAATTTCACGGCAAACCGAATAACCATCAAGTTCTGGCATCATGATATCCAAAATAATAAAATCAGGCAGGCTTTGCCTGAATAATTTCAAAGCAATTTTACCATTGGCGGCTTCTATAACTTTATAGCCTTCTTGTTCTAAAATATCCGCAATTACCGTACGAATATTTTTATCATCTTCAGCAATTAAAATCTTCATGTTTACTCCGTCAAAATCAATGAGAAAGCAACACCTGGTTTTTGATTAGTTACTTCAATAGTTGCATTCAAATTATTTGCTAATTGCTTAGCAATTGTAAGTCCAATACCTGTGCCAGATAATCCTTCTGCAGATGATAAATTTATGCTGTAAAATGGTCTAAACATCTGTTCTAATAAATGATTAGGAATACCTTTACCATAATCACGAACAGTAACCATAATTTTATTTTTTTGTTTATTTAATACTAAATCAACTTTTTTACCATCCGATGCATATTTTTCAGCATTATTTAGAAAATTGCAGATTATATGCACAACACTATCTTCATCAGTATCAATAAAACACTCTTTTTTAGAGTTTATAATTAAATTGAATTGTAATGATTTACTGTCAAAAACTGGTTTAAATGTAGAATAAACTTGTCGAACAAGCTTTGTTATATTTACAGGCTTTATATTCAGTTTGATCATCTTATTAAAAGTCAAAACATTTTGAACTAACCGTGTTAACCGTTTGCTTTCACAAATAATAACATCTATATAATCAATTAGTTGACAGGGTTCATTACTTAATTTTTCTTTTAATATTTCGCTATATAGTATGATATTAGTTAAAGGAATCTTAAACTCGTGGGAAAGTTGATCTGCTAAATTTAGTTTTGGCTCAGCCCTACATAAAGTTTGAAAGTATTTTCGATAAAAATATATGATTGTAAGAATAAGTAATATAGTAAACAAAATAATCAAAAAAACAAAAAACGCATAAAAGTAAGTTAAAGATTTTGTTTCAAAATAATGGAGTACTTTCCAATATGAGGAAAGATAATCAAAATTAATTTTGATATTATTGTTATATAGTTTTTCTTTTGAATGGCTCTGCTTATCATAATTAAATAAAATAAAATGATTAGCTATTAATACTTTATCAGCAAAGAAAGGGGGGGCAATGTCTCTATTTATTGAATAAAATTCTGAACCTATTATGTTATTATCCTTAATTAACCAATAGATTATATGATTATAATCTTGGTACCAGCCAAACTTAGCTGGAAATAATTCTGATATGATACTGCGATTACTTAAAGTAGCTTTTTCATATTTGATTGGTTCTGTTAATTTAGTCCAATGTTTATGATTTGAAGTAATTAAACAGCTAATTTTATTTTTCTCAATTTTCAAGTAGTTTTGTATACTATTTTGAGTTTCCAGCAAACATTGAATATCATTTTTTTCATTTTTTAAATCCAAATTAAAACGATTAAAATACATCGAGTATTGACTAAAACAAGATTCAATCATAGTATTTATATTTTCAAAGCAAGCCTGCACTAGTTTTTGTCGGTTATTTGGGGTTATAACACCTTTATTTTCAGTACTCCACCAACTTAAATAGCTAATAGCAATAATAAATATAAAAATTGATAAAATTGCTGTTAATGTTTTCATAAATTAATTTTTATAATAGCAAACTGTTTAAATTAACATTGTTTTCATTGATGTTTTTACGATAAACGTCACACCACTTTCAATTCAAATTACCAAATAAAAAATAACTTCCACAGGTGTTCAACACCTAAAACTACTATGAAATTTTTAATCTTTTTAAGATACTCATAGAGTAATGGAGATTAAAGTTCAATTACTAAAGCTAAATTTATAAACCTATCACTTATTTGAATTAAGCAATACCGACATCAAACAAATTTGGGTTTAACCTTGTTTTTTTCTTGATAAAAATAACCATTAAAAGCTAAGCAACAACTTATTTTTGATAATTAACCTTATAATTTTTCTGTGAAAAATTTGTGCAATTATCATCTTTTTGTTAATTAAACTGTCTAATTATTGTATTTAATTGCAAAAAATTGTAAAAAAGCCATTTACAAAAAATTATTGGAACATGTTTTTATTATTAACAATAATTTTAAATTTTAGTTATATTACTTTGAATATTTGTTAAAAAAATTACTGATAATTTGTAACATACATTTTGATATCATCAATACAAATAATGCATTTATACTGCTCATTATATTAATCAAATTACGAGAAGTTATGTCAAAATCAATGATAATATTGAAATCATTTCGTTAGATTTACATATCATTTTCGATTGTAGTCAATTTTTATTAAATTTGACACATTTTCAATTAGTTGATGATATAACTTGATAATCTAATTGTTACAACTAATTTAGATCTATGACAATGTATTGAACCACAAAGAAAAATAATAAATCACTCTTATAATAGCAAGCTATTAATAGATTCATCTATCATAGGTGATCATGACAAAAAAATAAATAGCTATAAGTGTTGTATAAATTATTTATAAAGAAAAAGAAAAAGAAAAAGAAAAAGAAAAAGAAAAATAGTGTTTAGTTTTTATTTATTAATTCGTAAGTTAATTTTACAAAAAAATATCACTCAATTATTTAACCAGTAAATTGCTTATATTTTTCAATATAATAAAATAAAATTAATTATAAAATAATTAGGATTATTACTTTAACTAAGTGTTTAAGTAGCAGTCAAATTAAATCAACTATTCGAATAAACTTTCAAAAAAACGTCTAACTTTACATAATATTTACTGAATTAAATATTGATAATTAGATACAACTAAAATGGTAGTTACTAAAGTGCTAAAGACTCATTGATTATTGCCAGCATTGAGCGCAAAGGTATATAATAGAAGATTAGCCATTGTTATAGAAAAATGTAGAGAACATCTAACATGACTCATATACAAGAAAAACTTACACTGATTAAAAACAGTATTATCACTATTCCAGACTATCCTAAAAAAGGCATTTTATTTCGCGATATTACCAGTTTATTGGAAGATCCTATCGCGTTTAAGGCGTCTGTCGATCTATTAATTGATCATTATAAAGATAAAAAAATCGATAAAGTTGTGGGTACTGAAGCGCGAGGCTTTATCTTCGCTGCACCCATTGCATTAGCTTTAGGTGTTGGTTTTGTGCCGGTTAGAAAACCAAATAAGCTACCGCGTCATGTATTTAAAGAAGAATATCAACTTGAATATGGTACCGATACGCTCGAAATTCATTCCGATGCGATCAAATCGGGAGAGCGCGTATTGATTATTGATGATCTGTTGGCTACGGGTGGCACAGTTGCAGCGACAGCAAAATTAATACAACGATGTGGTGGAATTGCAGAAGATGCCGCTTTTGTTATTAACTTACCTGATTTACAAGGCAAAACCAAATTAACTCAAGCTGGAATCAATTGTTTTACACTCATTGATTTTGAAGGAAAGTAATCCACCTTTATAGTAGGGCGAAACTTTCGCCCTATTGCACTGGTAGCGTCCCATCTTTTCATCAATGTTATCGTAGAAAATCAAAGTAATTTTTTATCTATTGCACCTGCTCAAAAAAAACACTTATCGATGCAACATTCTGGACTGGCTATCGATTCCAAAGGGATTATTATGCTATTGGAATAGATATCAAAAGCAATATCAATTGTTGAAATAACCTTGTTATGCATAATAAATTAGTTAATACCCCCCCCTACAGAACAAATACTCAATGAGATAGTTCAAAACGTACCCTGTTACATTACAAACAATCAACCAATAAGACATCTATTTACCAATTGAGGGCAGTTGAATCAATTAACAAAGTGCTTGGCACTATCTTTTCTGAAAAAGTTGTTGATAAAAATGTTGTCATTGAGCCACTTAAAGTCATCGTTTATGCGCCTTTTGGTGGTAGAGAATGTGAGCTATTTCATACCAAACACGCCATGAGTTTAACATCCAAATTAGGTATTAAATTACTGATTCATATTGGACAAGAAACAGTCGCACTGGAAGGCAAATAGTTTAACACACTTATCAATACTGGCGACAAAATCAAAAAAGGCGATAACTTATTTAACACGATATCAATAGCTTAAAAAAGAAGAATATAATTAATTTGTTAACATCAATTGCGATAACCAACCGTAATAATTTTATGACAATTATAATACCCTTAGCCAACAATGATTAGCCATGATCGATTAATGATGCTATCAAAGCAAAGCTAAGCTAAGGATCACAAAACCAAGCACTCAAATAACAAAATTGTTACGTTCTATCATTAAAAAACCCGTCAAAGTCACAATCGTAAACTTCATTATTGACAAACAAATAAAATAATTGCATAAAAAATCACATTAATACTTGATTAAGCGCTTAATGTGAATTATTATTCAAAAATAAAGCATAATTATTAAAAAAGGAAATAAATAGAAAATGAAAAAATTTAGTCATATTATTGCCAGAACACCCGCTAAATCACTAATTAATGGGCTAACGTCAGCTAATTTAGGTAAACCCGATTATCAAAAAGCCTTAAATCAACATAATGATTATATTCGCGCTTTACAGCAATGCGATGTTGACATCACCATTCTTCCCGCTGATGAACGTTTTCCTGATTCTGTATTTGTTGAAGATGCCGTACTTTGTACGCCGCATTGTGCAATAATCACAAGGCCGGGCGCTGAAAGTCGACGAGATGAAACAACTATCATTGCCGATACCATTGAACGTTTTTATCCAAATAAAGTCGAAGCCATTACAGCGCCGGGAACGGTTGAAGCTGGCGATATTATGATGGTTGGTGATCATTATTATATTGGTTTATCGGCGCGTACCAATCAAGCTGGTGCCGATCAAATGATTACCATATTAAAAAAATATGGTATGACAGGATCGGTTGTCACTTTAGAAAAGGTTCTCCATTTAAAAACAGGCCTAGCCTATTTGGAAAATAATAATTTACTTGCAGCAGGCGAATTTATCACTAAGCCGGAATTTCAACACCTTAATATCATTGAGATCCCTGAACAAGAAAGTTATGCCGCTAACTGTATTTGGGTTAATGATCGCGTCATTATGCCAGCCGGTTATCCGATCACAAAAGCAAAAATCGAAGCATTAGGCTATCAAGTCATTGAAGTCGATACCTCTGAATATCGAAAGGTTGACGGTGGCGTCAGCTGTATGTCATTACGATTTTAATGTTGATGTATTAAATGACGCTATTTTTAACCCTTTAAAAAAGATAACAACATGAATACACCTACAAAAACAAAACTTGGTATTTTGCCACTAACCTTGTTAGTGGTAGGCAGTATTGTTGGCAGTGGTATTTTTAGTTTGCCGCAAAATATGGCCGAAGCATCGGGGGCTGGTTCGATTTTAATTGCTTGGGTAATAACCTTAATTGGCATGTTAATGCTAACACGAATCTTTCAATATTTGTCGATTCGATTTTACAAGATCAATGATGGATTATACGGTTATGTCCGTGAAGGTTTTGGTGATTATATCGGCTTTAATGCAGCATGGGGATATTGGATATCCGCCTGGATGTCTTGTGCCAGCTATTTAGTCATTTTATTCAGTGCATTAGGCTCGTTTGACTGTTTGCGTTTTTTTGGCAATGGTACCACATTGCCTGCTGTCATGGGTGGTTTGGTCTTTTTATGGATTGTCCATACTTTTATTTTAAAGGGAATTTATCGCGCATTTTTATTAAATTGTTTAGTCACATTGGCTAAAATTGTGCCCATTGGTTTGTTTATTATTTGCGTGATTCTTGCATTTAAAATCGATACCTTTAACACCAATTTTTGGGGAACACCACAATTAGGATCGGTCATCGATCAGGTCAAACATACCATGCTTTACACGGTATGGGTGTATTTAGGTATCGAAAGTGCGACGGTTTATGCGTCACGGGCAAAAACAATTTTAAGCATTAGCCGAGCAACCTTTTTCGGCTTTGCAATCACTAGTCTATTATTAGTATGTGTTTCGGTTTTATCGCTAGGAATCGTACCCCAACAAGAACTTGCCGAAATGAAGAATCCATCCATGGCTTGGGTGATCGAACGAGTGGTTGGCAGTTGGGGAGCGACATTTATAAATATTGGTTTAATTGTTTCGGTCAGTGGTGGGTTACTCTCTTGGTTATTACTTGCAGCCGAAATGCTATTTTTAACCGGACATGGTAACAGACACACTGTACCGAGTTATTTTGGTAAGATCAATAAAAACGGCACGCCTGTTAATGCATTGTGGCTAACTACCGCGCTAATTAGTGTTTTAATCATTCTTGCCCACTTCTATCAATCTGGCTATAACACCCTAATTCAACTCTCAACGTCAATGGTACTAATCCCCTACTTACTTTCGGCGCTATTTGTTTTTAAATTGGCGGTTAAACAACGAAAAACCGACTTAATTTTTATTGGTAGTATTGGTTCAATTTATGGATTTTGGTTGATTTATGCTGGAGGCATTGTTTACTTATTGCTCTCTATGATTTTATACAGTGTAGGTTTATTATTTTATCTCTATGCACGAAAACAACGATCACTCCCAGCTTTTAGTTTTTTACACGACAAAATCTATGCCTTAACTATTGTCATATTAGGGATGACTGCAATTCTATATTTTTATATGTAAAGCTATTAAACGAATTATCAAGCGTTATTTTCGAAACAGATAAAAATCGACCAATAAAGCTCGAAAATCATCGGAATAGCGCCCATCCTCATCTCGCATACAAAGATGCTGTTCCAAAACAGCATCACAAGGCTGAAAAGCAAAAGTCATTAATGACAAAGAAAAGGATTTGTTGGCAGAGTACTTAACTTTGAGTTCTTGCTGTAAATATAAATGATTAGACTTTGCTAATAACTTAAATTGATTGGATAAGTGATAAGGCAAAACCAAACAAAACCTACCCGTTATGCTTAATAACCGTTTTACAACATCAAGCAGCTGTTGATAGCTCAAACTTTCAGTATAGCGAGCCAGTTGCCTTTGGCGATCACGGCAATCAACGGCAGATTCAAAATAGGGAGGATTGGTAACAATCAGATCATAACAACCAGATGACTCTATTCTAAATTGATTGATATCTCCCTCAATGGCGTTAACCTTGCTAAAATCAGCAGAAAAGGCATTTTGCTGACACTGGTTTACAGCCTGTTTATCAATATCAATAGCATCAATCTGACAATCATGATTGATAAGGCGCGCGGCTAACATTAAAGCAATCACACCACAACCCGTGCCAATATCAAGTACCTGTTTAGGTGCATGTGTAATCGGTGCCCAGGCGCCTAATAAACAACTATCGGTTGTTACTTTCATTGGGCTTTTATCATGAGCGACAAAAAAATGTTTAAAGGTAAAACCACCTTTTTTGAGTGATAAATGATTATTTGGCATCAAGACTCTTTTTGAATAACGGTTTATTCGAAGCAATAGCATCAGCCCAACGCGTCGGTTCAGGCAAACGATAACCACGTAAACATAGATTAACCCATTTTAACGCACTATCTTGGCTAACACGATGACCAGATGAGATGAATAGTGGATTACAATTATTTTTACTTTGTAACACCCAACCAATTTGTTGTTGCTTATCAACTAATGGGGTAACTTGACCTGCTATTTTAGCGATCGGCGAAAATTGACCACATAGGCGTTTTTTTGCCACACCAATAGTTGGCATATCTAACAATAATCCTAAATGGCTGGCAATACCCAAACGCCTTGGATGCGCAACACCCTGACCATCGACCAACAAAAGATCCGGTTTATGCTTCACTTGCTGCCAAGCGCTAAGTAAAGCGGGATATTCACGAAACGATAAATAACCGGGAATATAAGGAAATTCAGTTTTTAAGCGTGCAATATGATACTCAACTACTTTAAAATCAGGATAAGTTAAAATGACAATAGCTGCTCGCGTGACATTACCATCATCTTCAAATCCAACATCGGTCCCCCCCACTAACTTTATTGCGGGATTAAAATCATCAACCAATTTTACCTGATTGGCTAAGCGTTGCTGGGATTGCTTTAATTGTACTAAATTGATAGACATTTTTATTCTGCTGGGTATTATTATCGGCAATAAAGTGATTTTAACAGAATTAGTATGCGATATACATTAACAAATCCAGTTGAATTGACTGAAGAAATAAAAAAAAGCCGTTTTATCGTCAATGCTGCGCCCGTCACCACTGCCGATCAGGCAAGCCAATTTATTGAACAAGTTAGCGATATTAATGCTACACACAACTGCTGGGCATGGAAAATCGGTCAACACTACCGCTTTAATGACGATGGCGAACCCACCAGCACCGCAGGTCGCCCAATTCTATCAGCAATTGAAGGACAGGATTGTGATCAAGTCGTGGTAGTGGTTACGCGCTATTTTGGTGGCATAAAATTAGGTACAGGTGGATTAATTCGTGCTTACGGTGGCAGCGCCAGCCACTGCTTACAACAAGCCCAGTTGATCGAACTCATAACCCGTATTCCTCTACAATTTCACTGCTACTATAACGAATGGCCGATTATTGAAAATCGCCTTAAAGAACTCGATGCCATTATCGAACATCAAGATTTTGACGCCGAAGGCGTAGAAGTTAGCTTAGCAATCACCCAAGATAAAATCACAATATTACAAAAAAATATCAGTGATATAACACGTGGTAGAGTTTTGATAGAGGAATAACATTCTGAAAATGTTATGTTACTATTTTTTATGATTTAAAACATTAATGGTTTGGCGATGTTGAGGTTTATATTAAAATGCCCACTTTACTTCAACATCTAAGAAAGGATTGTTTCTATTTATTAAGAAATTCGTTTCTTTCATTCTTAATTTTTTGAAAAAGATTTTTTTGTTTGGTTTTGGGCGTTAATGATTTTATGAATTTTCTTTTAAGTGAAAACACCCAAGTTGGGATATTTGTGCACCCCCCCCGAAGTTACCTGTATCATCTAAGAGACTTACCGCTTCGAGTCCACCATCAGTGCAAATTTTTTCCGTAAAAATTTTCGCCCACACTGTGCTAGAAAGAGGTCTGCAAGGTGCCTTGGTCTTCGTTTCGTGTGGTTCACTGATTTGTTGCTAACAAAGTCGTGTTGCCAACCATCCCTATTTGGCATACACCGCGCGCGGTTGTCGGCACTTTATCATTGCGTAAATATTAACTTTAATAAACCCAACGGATTATTTATCCATTTTTATTTTTGTATTGGTGAGTGAAAATTTTAGATCTTTTAATAAGATTCTGTCATTTTAGGAACGCTATACAACAACACACGCCTGTCATTGAATTTTTGAGTAAGCTTTTAGTCTGTTTAACTACCTACACGGCAGTGAACAATTTCATTAGTAATTCTCCACTCTTTCACCATTTCTAAACTACCTACACGGCAGTGAACGAAGTTTTGGATATTACAGCTAGCGCGGGAATTTTCTAAACTACCTACACGGCAGTGAACATGATTTAGCATCAAACGCTGTAAAAAAATCATTTCTAAACTACCTACACGGCAGTGAACCAGATGAATTTATATGACATTCGAAACGGAAATTTCTAAACTACCTACACGGCAGTGAACCTTTAGATTTTAGTCCTAGCTCCTCAGGTTTTTTTCTAAACTACCTACACGGCAGTGAACTTGTAGATGTAACACTACAACAATCACCACGGTTTCTAAACTACCTACACGGCAGTGAACTTTTGGTTGAGTAAAATTCGATTATTGGTGCATTTTCTAAACTACCTACACGGCAGTGAACATTATTCTGGTTTTGACGGCCATTCAATGTTTTTTCTAAACTACCTACACGGCAGTGAACATAAAAATTCAGTAAATACACCAAACCCAGGTTTTCTAAACTACCTACACGGCAGTGAACACAGAAGTTCAGAAAGCAGTAAATATCGGTATTTTCTAAACTACCTACACGGCAGTGAACCTTTAAATTTTACTTTACTGTGCGGATTGGTTTTTCTAAACTACCTACACGGCAGTGAACTAGCGTGTCGATTACTATAAAGTTTGTTTGGGCAAAGGTAAATAGTGTTTTGGGTGGTTCAAACCCTTTTTTTTGATGAATTTGTAATTTATTGATTTTATTTGATTTAAAACAAGGTCAAAAAAAAGGGTTAAAAACTCGCATAAATTTGGATTAGGTAGAATTTCAGACATTAATAGTTTAATGTTTTTTCATAACGATAATTACGTCCAAAAGCTAGACTAACCCAAAATCCCCCATGTCTACCTAAACTCAACCAGATCACCAATTTGTTGGCTAAGGATTATCATCAATTCGAGTATTTGTCGATCGCCATGAATGAACATGTAAAAGGTATCTAAGCGCGGGTAAAATTTTTTCATTTCTTTGCCTTTTGGTGTTTCGGCTGGGCAAAAGTTGAAGGAGAGTACTTCATGCGTTACCATAATACACATAAAGTCATCCCAGTAGAAAACCCCTTCCATGTCCATTGCTTTATAATAGAAGCCTTCTTCATAAAAAGCACAGTATGACTCACATGGCCATTGTGCATTTTTGTAAAGTTTTTTTAATCGTCTTATTTCGGTAAAGACCGCAATATAATGACTAATTAAAGAGAACACCATACCAATTCCAAAGAGCATAATAATAAATGCCACACTAGTCATCATTTTCATTGGCAGACCAAATGTTGCCGTAATTAAAACAACGAGGATAAAAGCAACGATCGATCCACCTAAACATAAAAACCTTTTTTTAGGGAGAAACATGTGGTGAATCATTTTAGCAATTTTGGGGAGGATTTCATCGCGTGATTCTAATTTAAAATGGCGATCAAATAAAAATGTTGCCTGTTCAGGATCAAAAGCAATATAGGGTTCTTTTACCTGTTTTTTCATTATTTTTTCCTTATTACTATTTTATTTAGATTTTAATTGTCTTTTTTGTAAAAAATCAAAATATTTTCCATAAAATAATATTATTTTGCGAAAATGGCTATTGAATTTTTTGACTGGTTGTTCTGTTGACTAAAAAATATAAACAATTTAATCGTTATATAACGATTATTTACTGCGAAACTCTTTGTTGTAAGCAATCATCTTGAAAAGTATTTTTGTTCATTTTTTCAGTATAGATTAGTACAATTCACTAGTTGCTTGATATAGATAATCTCATTACAATGATGTGAAAATAGTTTTTAATAATTGAAAATATGATCACCTACCGCGATGCCACTTTAGCTGATTTACCTTTTATCGTTGATGTCTACAATTCAACCATTGCTAGCCGCATGGTGACAGCTGATACAGAAACTGTTTCAGTACAAAGCAAAGTGGCATGGTTTGAACAACATAACCCTCAAAACCGTCCGCTTTGGTTAATTCAATACCATAATCAACCATGCGGTTGGGTTAGTTTGTCATCCTTTTATGGACGACCCGCCTATAATAAAACAGTCGAAATTAGCCTTTATATCCATCAAGATTTTCGTGGTCAACAAATTGGGCAAAAAGCCGTTGAGCACATTGAGGAATTTGCTCAAAAAGTAGGAATAACCGCTATTATGAGTTATATCTTTGGTCATAATATTCCAAGCTTAGCGTTGTTTAAAAAAATGCAGTATCAACAATGGGGGCTATTTCCTAATATTGCAGAACTTGATGGGATCAAACGTGACTTAATTATACTTGGTAAGCGATTGTCCTGATTTTCATCACTGCTTATTATTCCCTACTGTTATAAAGGATCTTTTTTTAATGCGCATAGTCAATGTATTAAAAATACTTACATCACAAGCTAAAATCACAAATGTTTTAATAATGTTAAATGTGGGTTATTTTGTGGTATCACGATTATTAGGTTTCACTACATTAACCTATATGACTGATGAACAATTCCTTATTCTTTGGGGAGCAGATAATGCGGAATTAACCTTATTTTACCATGAATATTGGCGCTTATTTACCAGTATGTTTGTGCATGCTGATTTGACACATTTAGTAATGAACATGCTTGCCTTATGGAGCGTAGGCCCTATTTTAGAAAAACGCATACCAGCTTTTGTGTATATTGGCATCTACTTGTTTTCCGGTTTGTTTGGTAACTTAATCAGTGACTTTTTTTTACTTTATCAACATGTGGTTAGCTGCGGTGCGTCGGGCGCCATTATTGGTGTTATTACCTCACTATTAGCTTATAGTTTAGTATTTAAAACTAATTTCGAAGAGATGCCAATCAAAGCTATCTTAATTAGTTTAGTCTTAACCGCAGGACTGGGATTGTTACCGTCTATTAATAATATTGCCCATGTAGCGGGCGCGATTAGCGGATTTATCATAAGCTTTGCTTTCTTTACTTGTCTTAAATTGGCCCATTATCCAAGTAAATTAGGCATGATACTGCTTTTAACTTTACTTGTAATTGTAGCGGCTATATTCGTTTTATTGGTCTATGAATTAACCCCATATGAAGAATTATTTTACAAATATTTGGAGCTATATCATAAAAATAACTGAAAAAAAGCGCGAATGATTCATTTCATACCGCGCTTTTGTAATGAAAGTAAATCGCTAAAAACTATTTAAAATACGAGCAGGATCAACTTTACAAGCTCGCTTAGCAGGATAATAACTCGCAACTAAGCTTAATAACATAGCTGTAACAAATACTATTGCGACATCGGTAAAATGAATTTCTGAGGGTAAAAAATCGACAAAATAGATATGGCTATTTAAAATTTTATGTCCCATCAGTGATTCGACTACTTTCATAATATTTGATAATTGCCATGCAACTACAACACCTAATATTACGCCCATTAAACTCCCAATCAATCCAGAAATAATGCCATACCAAATAAAAATATGTTTGATCAGACCATTGGTTGCACCAAGCGTTTTAAGTATAGCAATATCACGTTGTTTATCTTTCACAGCAATAACAAGTGTAGATACAATATTAAAACAAGCAACGCCAATAACTACAATCATCGCCAAATACATAATTTGTCTTATCATCTGAATATCTCGGTACATAAAGCCATAAGCGTTTTCCCAACTATTAAAAGACAAATTCATATCCAAACCCAATGCAGCTTGAGCAATAATACGGCTTGCATCGAATACTTTATCGACATTAACCATAACACCCGTGACACTGTCACCCATGTCTAGCAACTTTTGTGCATCAGCTAGAGGCACTAAAGCCACATTGTTACTTAAGCTACCACTTAAATCTAAAATACCAACAACGTGTAAACGTACGCGCTTTGGTTGTTTAAGTTGAGTTGAGCCATTGGTTGATACTGGAAGCAATAACGAAACCCAGCTGCCCTCTTTAATTGATAATGTTTTGGCTAATCCTGCACCAATAATCACCTGTTGACTATCAGATTTAAATTCTTGCCATTTGTTATTCAATACAAATTTAGGCAGCGCACTTGTTTGGCTTTCTTGTTCAGGATCGATACCTTGCACTTCAACCGCCCCAAGTTTGCTACCATTTTCAATCAAACCAGTAAAATTGACAAAAGGCACTGCTGAAACGATATTCTTATTTTCTTTTAACTCCTTTTGCACCTGACGCCATTGTTCTAAATTGCCATATTGTGGATATAATTGTCCATGCGGTACAACCGATAAAACACGATTATGTAATTCGCGTTCAAAGCCATTCATCGCACTTAAACCAATTATTAAAGCAGCAATGCCAATAGCAATACTCAGGGTTGAGATAATCGAAATTAAAGATAACATGCCACTTTTACGACGACCTTTTCGAAATTTAATAGCCGTCAATAATGATAAATTCATAGTTAATTTTCCAGTAACGGTTTGTCTGACTCACAATTACTCAACAATTGCCCATCGCTCATAGTTAACTGTTTATCTAATTTTTTTGCCAAACTTAAATCATGCGTGACAACTAAAAAAGCGGTGCCATGTTCACGATTTAAACGAATTAACAAATCAAAAATAGTATCGGCAGTTGATTTATCCAGATTTCCTGTTGGTTCATCAGCCATCACTAATGCAGGATTATTGATTAATGCGCGACCAATAGCGACTCTCTGGCGTTCCCCACCCGAAAGTTCAGCCGGTCGATGATCTGCCCGCTTCACCAAGTTAACCGATTCTAACATTGCCATTGCCCGTTTTTTAGCTTCGTTAGCTGAAACACCGCCAATTAATAACGGCATCGCCACATTTTCAAGTGCAGTAAAATCCGGTAAAAGGTGATGAAACTGATAAACAAAACCAATTTCTTGGTTACGTAAATGCGCTTTTTGCACTTCAGACAATTGATTAAGCTGTTGTGATTTAAAAAAGATTTCGCCAGATGTTGGCTTATCTAAGCCACCAAGTAAATGTAAAAGTGTACTTTTCCCCGATCCTGAGCTACCAATAATAGCTAACATATCACTACGATAGATATCAAATGATACATTTTTTAACACTTCGGTCACCATTTTGCCTTCTTTATAGGTTTTATAAAGATTTTTAGCGCAAAGTAGTCTTTCTGAATTATTCATAACGTAAAGCCTCGGCAGGTTGAATATTAGCTGCACGATAAGCAGGATAGATAGTTGAAATTAGCGATAACATAAGCAATCCAATAATAATAAATATAATTTGTGATGGTTCAACCAACGAAGGTAACTCAATACCTGCAAATGATAATCCCAAAACTTGCATAAGTTCATTTAAATTCAAAGCAAGAATTAGACCAATAATACTGCCTAATAACGTCCCCATCACGCCGGAACTGGCACCTTGAATAATAAAAATCAGCATAATTTTAAATCGTGATAATCCTTGAGTTTTCAGGATTGCAACTTCACCTTGTTTTTCCATCACTAATAAACTTAACGAAGTGATGATATTAAATGCAGCGACAATAACAATTAAGCTTATTAATAAACCCATCACATTCTTTTCCATTTTTATAGCCTGAAATAACTCCCCGCGTTTGGCACGCCAATCATTAAATATTAAACCATCGGGCAAAGGCGTATTTGTTACCGCTGCGATATTTAGAGGGTTATCTAAAAATAGACGCCAGCTTGTAATCATATTAGCGGGATAACGTAACAGATTTCTTGCATCGGATTGGTTAATATAAATTAGCGCTTGATTGATATCATGATTGACCGAAAATAACCCAACAATATTGAATAAACGCTGAGAAGGGATTCGCCCTACTGGGGTAATTTGGCTGGCATCGGTGACCATTAAACGAATTTTATCACCGACTGTCACCCCTAATTGATTTGCTAATGTCTGCCCTAAAATTACGTTATATTGCCCAGCTTGTAGATCAGCTATCGAGCCACTATAAATATAATCATTGATAGGATCTTCATCTTCCGCTGTAATTCCCATTAATGTGCTTACGGTAATACTTTGTTCACTTTGTAATATTACATCGCCAGTCACTAATGGTGTGATTCGATTGACGCCCTTAATGCTATTAAAAAGCGTACTTGGTGTGAGATTAGGATCGATTCGACCTTGCGTTGAAGTAATTTGTGCTTGAGGAAAAAATTTCAAAATACTATTTTGCATTTGATTTTCAAGCCCATTCATTACCGACAACACGACAATTAAGCCAATCGAACCTAGCATAATCCCTATCATCGATAACCACGAGACAAAACGACCAAAGCCATCTGTTTTTTGACCATAAACATAGCGTAAGCCAATATAAAAAACTAATGGGCGAAATATTTTTGACATAAACGTTTATATTACCTAAAACTTTTAATAAAGTTTACTCGTTAAGTAGAATTTGCTTATCATACAGGATTAAACAGTTATAGAAAACAACCACGTAATTACGCTATAATCCTTCGATAACTTTTTTTGATATCAAAAAAAATTCCTATGCCTAAAACAATCAATCTATCAACACTTATTCCACAAAAACCTGGGGACATAAAACACTGTGGTCAACTAGTTGGCTCAGCTTTATCACTATTTTGTGCGCAAGCAATTCAAGCTCATAACGGATTAGTGGTGATTATTACCGATGATATGCAGCAAACCTCACGCATACACGAAGAACTAAAACAATTTTCGCCCTTTCCGTCTATTTTTTTCCCAGATTGGGAAACCTTACCTTATGACAGTTTTTCCCCACATCAAGACATTGTATCGGCGCGCTTATCTTGCTTATATCACCTTGGTCATTTAACCAAAGGTGCTCTGATCTTACCAATTAATACATTAATGCAAAAAGTTTGCCCGCAAAGCTTTTTAGGTGGGCATGTATTCATGATGAAAAAAGGTCTGCAGATAAGCCGTGAACACCTACGTTTACAATTAGAAAATGCGGGTTATCGCTCAGTAAGTCAAGTAATGGAACATGGTGAATATGCCACACGCGGCGCATTATTTGATATTTTTCCAATGGGCAGTGATAAACCTTATCGTATTGATTTTTTTGATGATGAGATTGATAGCATTCGAACTTTTGATGTTGAAAGCCAACGCACTTTTGAAGAAATTGAGCAAATTCAACTGCTACCTGCACATGAATTTCCATTTGATAAAGCAGCTATTGAGCTATTTCGTAGTCAATGGCGTGAACAATTTGCAGTGAGACTTGAGCCAGAAAGCATTTATCAGCAAGTCAGTAAAAACATCCTACCAACAGGTATTGAATATTGGCAAGCGTTATTCTTTAATGAGCCGCTGGTGCCGCTGTTTTCATATTTTTTAGATAATACTTTGATTATTAATACGGCAAATATTGAACAGTTTGCCAATAAATATTGGCAAGACATTAATCAGCGATACGAAAGCCGCCAAGTTGATCCAATGCGTCCACTATTATCACCCTCAGTTATTTGGTCTAAAACCGATGAAATATTTGCGCAATTTAAACATTATCCGCGACTTATTGTAGCAAACGAAGCCGTTAATCAATCAACTAAAAATATTAACTTACCTTTTAGTGCATTACCTGATGTTGCAATACAAATTCAACATAAAGATCCTTATTTTCATTTTGAACAATTTAATAAAGAGTTTGCGGGTAAAATTATATTTTCGGTCGAATCAGAAGGACGCAAAGAAGCGCTTCAAGAAATACTTGGTCGTCTACGTATTTATCCCACAACAATTACCCAATTAGATCAACTAGACAATATAAATGATCGCTTTTGTGTCATCGTTGGCGCAAGCGAACAAGGGTTTATAGATTTACAGCACAATTTTGCGTTTATTACTGAAAACGAATTGCTAGGACGACGAATTATCCGCCGTAAAAAAGAGTCGAAACAATCAATCAATACTGACTCGTTAATTCGTAGTTTAGCTGAATTAACACCGGGTAAACCAGTGGTACATTTAGAACATGGGGTTGGACGATATGCAGGATTAACCACACTTGAAACCGGCGGTATTACAGCAGAATATCTAATTTTACTCTATGCTAACGAGACTAAACTTTATGTACCTGTTTCGTCGCTGAATCTAATTAGTCGTTATTCAGGCGGCGATGAAGAAAATGCGCCCTTAAATAAACTAGGTACCGATGCGTGGAGTAAAGCACGGCAAAAAGCGGCTGAAAAAGTCCGCGATGTGGCAGCTGAATTACTCGATATCTATGCTGAGCGTGAAAGCAAACCTGGTTTTGAATTTAAACAAGATCGTGAACAATATAAACTCTTTTGTGAAGCTTTTCCTTATCAAGAAACGGAAGATCAACAAAATGCCATTGGTGCTGTTATTGGTGATATGTGCTCCCCTTATGCTATGGACAGATTGGTATGTGGGGATGTAGGATTTGGCAAAACCGAAGTTGCCATTCGAGCGGCTTTTTTAGCGGTAATCAATCATAAACAAGCCGCTGTTTTAGTGCCAACAACGCTATTAGCACAGCAACACTACGAAAATTTTTGCGATCGTTTTGCCAATTGGCCAATACGTATTGAAAGTTTATCCCGCTTTAAAACAGCAAAACAGCAACAAGCGGTAATTCAAGCACTGGCTGAAGGCAAAGTAGATATTGTCATCGGCACACATAAATTACTGCAAGAAGACGTGAAATGGAAAGATTTAGGCTTACTTATTGTTGATGAAGAACATCGGTTTGGGGTTCGACAAAAAGAGCGGATCAAGGCTATGCGAGCCAATATTGATATTTTAACATTGACCGCAACGCCAATTCCTAGAACGCTTAACATGGCAATGAGTGGTATGCGCGATCTCTCGATTATTGCAACGCCACCAGCTCGCCGTTTAGCTGTAAAAACGTTTGTCCGGGAATACGACGATTTAGTTATTCGTGAAGCCATTTTACGAGAAATTTTACGTGGTGGTCAGATCTACTATTTGCATAATGATGTATCAGATATCGAAGCTGTTGCTGAAAAACTAGCCGAACTGGTACCGGAAGCCCGAATTGCAATTGGTCATGGACAGATGCATGAACGCGATCTTGAAAGAATAATGAATGATTTTCATCATCAACGATTTAATCTTCTAGTCTGCACAACTATTGTCGAAACAGGTATTGATATTCCTAACGCCAATACCATTATCATTGAACGGGCAGATAAATTTGGTCTGGCACAATTACACCAACTGCGCGGACGCGTTGGGCGTTCTTACCATCAAGCTTACGCTTATCTGTTAACGCCGCACCCTAAATTACTCAGTAAAGATGCTAAAAAACGGCTTGACGCTATCGCCACATTAGAAGATTTAGGTGCAGGTTTTGCCCTCGCAACGCACGATCTTGAGATTCGTGGTGCCGGTGAATTGCTCGGCAGTGATCAAAGTGGGCAAATTGAAACCATTGGCTTTAATTTGTATATCGAATTGCTTGAAGATGCCGTTAAATCATTAAAAGAAGGTAAAGAACCAACACTCGAATCTTTACTGAATAATCAACAAACCGAGATAGAATTACGCTTACCAACATTAATTCCTGATGATTTTATTCCCGATGTTAACACACGTCTATCCCTGTATAAACGTATCGCAAGTGTCGATGATTTAGATGAGTTAACCGATATTCAAGTGGAAATGCGCGATCGCTTTGGTCAATTACCCGATGCTGTTTTGTTTTTATTAGACATTACTAAAATTCGTCATCATGCAAGCCAACTTGGCATTACTAAAATTGAATTGGGTGAAAAAGGCGGTTTCATCGAGTTTGGCCCTAACAATAAAATTTCGGTCGATTATTTAATAGAAATGATTCAAAAAGCGCCAAAAAATTATCGCCTAGAAGGCACAAATCGATTAAAATTGTTGAAATCAGAATTACAACGTCTTGAACGTATTGAATATATTAAAAATTTATTGGTTGATTTTGCTAAACATCAAGCTTAACAACATAATTCATAATTAATTTAAAAGAGAAATATAATGAAAAAAAGCACACTGGCAGTTGGTATTATTGCAATATTAGGAATTGGATACGTTGGCACAGCATGGTATACAGGTAATATCATTGAAACTAACATCGATAGTAAGTTAGAGCAAATAACAGAAATTGCCAATAAATATCAAGATGACTTTACCGTAAAATTTGCTTACAGCAATTATGAAAAGCATATTTTTTCAACAAAAATGCATTTAACCATTACCCTATCGCCTATCGATTCCCCTAATGATAGCATCAATTTATTTAACGATGATATTACCATCCACCATGGCCCTTTCCCAATTGCCGCCCTAAGCAAAGGTTGTTTAACACCGCAGATGGCTTGGATAGATTATACCATGACCGAACAGGCTTACCCTGAGCTTTGGAAACTTGCTGATAACAAGCCACTGATTACAGGGCATGCGGGTGTAAGTTATGGTCAATATTTGACTGTTGCATTGGCAAATAAAGCCATTACCATGACAAATGCCCAATGGGATGGGCTTGACGGTAAACTCGATCTTTCTGAAGGAAACTACACATTTGAAAGTAATAGTGATGCATCAAGCATTAAAAGTACGGCCAATTTAGACAAATTTGTTTATCAATTAAATGATAAAAGTTCAATTTCATTAAATAAATTAAAATTATCAGCACAACCAAATAGTGAAAAAGGCAAGATAAATTACGAGATTAGCTTTGATAACTTTAAAACTATTATGGATGATTTTGATATACAAGGCAATGTTGAAGTCAGTAATGTCAATAGCAAAGGTGTCATTGATTCAAATGATGTTAATATGGATATCGAAACAACGTTTGATAAATTTACCTTTATACCAACTGGCAAATATTCAAATATAATGTCACAAGTTGAACTGCAAAAATTTGATTTCAAGCAAAAATCTGTAGTTAACTCAACCAATACTGTCGATGGTTCAACAAAATCAACAATTGGTTCTATCATTTTAGGTCAACAAAACTTAGGCTCAACCCTTTTAGATCTGGATTTTAAAGGTGTTGATAAGAGATTCATTTTTTCAAATATAAATGAATCTTACAGTTACAACAGTGACGCTTCTAGCAATCCAGTTAATACTAAGGTAACGTTAAATAAGTTTAATTTTCACAATGCTAGTGGCGATATTAATATGACCGCAAATATTGATATTTCTGGTGTTGACAGTGATGATTTAACCATCAGTGATATTGATAATATTAATGCTTTGCAATTTAGCCTACATGCACCATTTGATGTTATGGCGCGTTTTGCTGCACAAATGGATAACCCGAAAAGCAACGAAGTCACGCCAGATCAACTATCTAAAGCTAATCAAACAGTTCAAATCATGGCAAAAATGTTCTTAAGTGGTTCTGATGCATTCGTATTTAATAACGGCAACACTAAAGGTGTATTCTCTGACATAGATTTTTCTAAAGATAAAGATGAGGTTTTAGTGAATGGTAAAACAATTGCTAAAGATGAATTTTTAAATAATCTATAATTACCTATTACATAAAATCTGATAACAGATGAGCTATTGCGCCGGTCAATTCTGGCGCAATGTTTTTTTAAATCATTGAGCAAAAACAGGTTATGAACACAAACTCCCCATCTCACAACGAAAATCAATTTAAACGTACCATGAAAACTCGGCATTTAATAATGCTATCGCTAGGGGGCGTGATTGGTACAGGGTTATTTTTTAATACAGGTTATATTATCGCAACGGCCGGCGCAGTTGGCGCAATCATCGCTTATTTAATTGGCGCATTGGTGGTTTATTTAGTCATGCTATGTCTTGGCGAACTGGCTGTTGCCATGCCCGAAACGGGCGCATTTCATACTTATGCGTCGCGATTTATCAGTCCAGGAACAGGCTACACTGTTGCTTGGCTTTATTGGTTAACTTGGACTGTAGCACTAGGTTCAAGCTTTACTGCTGCTGGTCTATGTATGCAGTATTGGTTTCCTACTGTTTCGGTTTGGATTTGGTGTCTAATTTTCTGTGTCGTGATTTTTGCTCTAAATATTATTACCGCTCAATTTTTTGCGGAAAGTGAATTTTGGTTTTCAATCATTAAAGTGGTCACCATTATCATCTTTATTATTGCTGGCTCAGCTGCAATATTTGGCTTTATTCCAATGAAAAACGACATGCCAGCACCTTTTTTACATAATATAACTGACAATGGTTGGTTTCCAAATGGCATTATTCCGATTATTATGACGATGGTTTCAGTTAATTTTGCTTTTTCTGGGACCGAATTAATAGGCATTGCTGCTGGCGAAACGCATAATCCTGAAAAGAGCATACCGTTAGCAATTAAAACCACAATTTTAAGATTGATTATCTTTTTTGTTGGCACTATTTTTGTGTTAGCCGCGTTATTACCGATGGATCAAGCTGGCGTAATTAAAAGTCCATTTGTTATGGTATTTGAAAATATTGGTTTACCTTATGCAGCTGACCTATTTAATTTTGTTATCTTAACTGCAATTTTGTCAGCAGCAAACTCTGGGCTATACGCATCAGGACGTATGCTTTGGTCACTTTCAAATCAAGGTACACTACCAAAATGCTTTAGCAAATTAACCCAAAAAGGCATTCCAACTATTGCTATCGCAGTCAGTATGCTAGGTGGGTTATTAGCACTATTTTCAAGTGTTATTGCGCCCGACTCGGTATTTGTTGCACTAACTGCTATTTCGGGTTTTGCCGTAGTTGCAGTGTGGTTAAGCATTTGTGCTTCACACTACTTTTTTAGAAAACAACTTTCAATTGCTGAGCTAAAAACACTAAAATATAAAGCCCCATTGTACCCAATTGTACCTATATTAGGTTTTATATTATGCTTAATTGCCTGTGTCGGTCTTGCGTTCGATCCAGAGCAGCGTATTGCATTATATTGTGGTATTCCTTTTGTTATTGTTTGTTTTATTGCACATCATTTTACCGAAAAATACCAAAAAAAGAGTCATGCCAATGAATAGTTGTAATCCAATAGCTGCTTTGCTAAAGCAGAAAAAATACATTGTTATTGATGGTGCGCTTGCCAGCGAATTACAACGCCGTGGTTGTGATTTAAATGATAGTTTGTGGTCTGCTAAAGTGCTTATTGAGCAACCCGAATTAATCAGTCAAGTCCATTATGAATATTTTAAAGCAGGCGCTGATTGTGCTATCACGGCAAGTTATCAAGCTACTCCGCTCGGGTTTGCCAAAAAAGGGATTGATTTAAAACAGTCCATAGCCTTAATCAAAACAAGTGTTAAACTTGCTAAGCAAGCCAAACAACGTTATTTAAATGAGCTAGCTGATAACAAGCCACTACTGATTGCAGGATCAGTTGGCCCTTATGGTGCTTATTTGGCCGATGGTTCAGAATATACGGGCGATTATCAACTAACTGAACAGCAATTTATTCAATTCCATTTGGATCGAATTAAAGCGTTAATTGAGGCAAAAGTCGATATTCTTGCTTGTGAAACGTTACCCTCTTTTCCCGAAATTCAAGCGTTAACCAAGCTTATTGCACAATTCCCAACGATAACTTGTTGGTTTTCTTTAACGTTAAAAGATGAAAATCATTTAAGTGATGGTACCCCAATATCAAAGGTGATTAACTATCTAAACAACGTTGATCAGATTGTAAGTGTTGGCATTAATTGCATTGCGTTAGAAAAAGTCACGCCAGCATTAGCGGTAATGAGTAAGCTGACAACTAAGCCTATTATTGTTTATCCTAATTCTGGTGAGCAATACGATCCTATCACCAAGCAATGGCATAAAAACCATCAACATTGCTGTACCTTTGCAAATCAAATTGATATATGGACAAAACTCGGGGCGAAATTAATCGGTGGGTGTTGCCAAACCACACCAAAGGATATTGTAGAAATAACAGCGTTATTAAATCGTCAATAAACCATTGAGCTTATAAACCTATTGCTCAATGTTATAGTTGAATATTGTAACGTTTATCGCCCATCAATTGGGATTTGATGGGTTTATATCAACACTAAATTGGCTTAGTTTTGAGTTCTTGCCGCTAGAACTCGTTCAACGGTATCGACAATTGCTTGTGTTTGCGAATCTATTTCAATATTGACATGATCACCTATTTTTTTGCTATCTAACGTGGTGATTGCTAATGTTTCAGGAATAAGATGTAAATCAAAACAATTTTGCTGTATATCACCAACAGTTAAGCTGGCACCATCAACACCAATAAATCCTTTATAGAGTACATATTTCATAAATTGGGCTGGCATAGCTAAAGTCATTTGACAATTAGTTGCTGTTTTTTGAATATTGGTAATGGTTGCCACGCAAGAAATATGTCCGGACATAACATGCCCTCCTATTTCATCACCATATTTTGCACTACGCTCAATGTTCACGTAATCATTAATTTTTTTAGCGCCCAATGTAGTAAGTGCTAAGGTTTCTTGCATAATGTCAAACGACACCCAATCTTGTTCAAAACCGGTCACAGTCAAGCAACAACCATCATTGGCAATAGACGCGCCAATTTTCAAATTGTGATTTAGCTCATCAGGCAATTTGACCTTATAAGTGCGTAGTTTATCGTGATCGATAATATCAATAATTTGCCCCACACCTTGCACAATTCCTGTAAACATAATGTATCCTTAATAAAAAACGGTTATTCGTTATTATTTTAACTTATTTAATACAAAATTAGCTAGAATTAGCATAGTTAACCGAGTTTGAAAGTCCTATAAAATAATATGTTTAAATAATTTGCCACCAATCCATGAGCCATTCATGTTACAAAAATAAAATTAACTGCACATTTTTGACTAAAAATAGTCATAAATTCGCTAAATAGAATGGCTTATTTATAGGCAGCTATTTGCCTTGATTGTCATTGAATTAGTGATCCTAATCATTGAAATAAAGTCTTATACAATTTTATTGCTTAGCTAATAATAAGATTATAACCCGAGGTATACATTTTGTTATGATCTCGGTTATAGTTAACCACCTTTGTCAACAAAACAGATAAAATATCATTAAATAAAACTATCGAATTTGTAAGGATCTTTATATGTTAAAACTTATTTTAGCTATTTCGGTTGGTTCTGTGGCTGGAGGATTATTAAGATGGTTTTTATCATTAAAATTAAATGTGATTGCCTTTGCCATTCCTATTGGTACTTTACTGTCTAATCTGATTGCGGGTTACGTTATCGGTTTTGCTATTGCATTTTTTACACATAGTCATCTTTCAGCAGAATGGCGACTGCTGGTTATTACTGGCTTTTGTGGGGGGTTATCTACCTTTTCAACATTTTCAGCCGAAATAGTTAACTTTATACAAGAAGGCAAAATAACATGGGCACTAACAACCATTGCTGTTCACGTTATTGGTTCAATATTAATGACTTTTTTAGGTATTTTATCTTATCAATATTTTCGCTCTTGATTTTATATAAATAGATTTACCTTAAAAGAATCATCAAACAGAGTTTACAACCGCGAAATACTGTATTAATATACACTGTATATAAATACAGTTTAGAGGTTATTATGTTTATTGAACATTCAACTCCACAACTTATTGCGGTTGATTTTGAATCACCTTTTCAACAATTATTACAACAACAGCAATCTTTATTAAAATCATTAAATAAAGCCAAAAAATGGCAATTATGGCTTTCAGATAGACCGATGCTAAAACGTTCATGGTTTAATACAGCTGGGCTTGATAAACAA
Source organism: Gilliamella sp. B3464 (assembly GCF_026536145.1). Lineage (NCBI taxonomy): Bacteria > Pseudomonadati > Pseudomonadota > Gammaproteobacteria > Orbales > Orbaceae > Gilliamella > Gilliamella sp. B3464. Next base: position 197,741 of record NZ_JAFNOQ010000005.1, read on the forward strand.
AAAGTGATTCAATTGGCTAATTTGAAAAATGAAAATTTAATTGCAACTATTGAAAAAGCCCTGCAAAGCGAAACTTGTAGCTATATTGCTGCTTGTATTCATAATTTGAATGAACAGGATAAACAACGCTTGCAAAAGGCGGTATCAAATAGTGATACATGCTTATTATTAGTTAATGATGAACAATATCAACAGCAGACACAATATCATTAATCATTTTGAGTATTACACAGCAAAACCTTATTTAGTCATTAAATGACTAAGTTTACTATTCGCTGTTTAATGACGTGCTTGAAGAAAATTCATAGTTAACTGCTAATATTCATTTTATGCAAACAAAGTTAAATCAATAAATATAGCGTTATCATCATACAAAGGTGAGTTTAAACAACCAAAAAGATCTTTTTTTTGGGATCTTTTTAGTTGCTTGGGCATTTAATCGTACATAAAATTAATATTGACTCTATTTTTATCTAAATCAATCATCAATTCACATCCTGTCCATATTGTCTTACCGTTAGTTAAATTATTATCGATGTGAAATTGCCTTAATTTGATTAGATAACTTAATATTCCTAAATTCACATATCTTGAAGTCGTAAACCAATTTCTTTCATTAAGATCGTTGATATAATCATATTCATAATGGCAACGCTGATCATTTGATAAAAATTTAGCTTTCATAATCACTTTTTTCGCTTCTATTGGCGCGACATTAAGTAAAATTTGGCTTATACCATTATAGATACTACTATCCTCTCTCATTGCTTATCTCCTAGGATATTTCAAAAAAAATTGACAACTAACATTTTGAGTTCACGTTGAACATAAAATTAATAGGGATAATCTACAACTGATATTAAAGTACTATTTAAAATGTATTGCTTTAAATACTAAGCAAAAATCAACGGTTTTGATAAGCTTAATATTTGTCTTATTTGATCAATAAATAATGTTATTACGAATTACTAAGTTTAAAAGCAAATCTGATTTGATAAAGTGAAAGTCTAACTAGCATAATGAATGCTTAACATAATTAGATTCATCACTAGGTATATATAGTTAAAATATTGCTGGGCATTCTACGATAAAAGTGCTAAAAACCAAAACTATTAATCAATACTTGTCAGCTATTTAGTACTGTTTATTAAATGTAATGGATAATGACATGCATGACACTTATCGTGCAATCTACCTATAAAACATTTAAAATCAAATGTTAACCATTTTTTTAACCATTACTCTTTACAAGAGTTTTCCACCATAAAAACCATTTAATTTACATTATAAAAGCCTTAATTAACAAAATAACAGGTGCAGATAGACAAACCTGAGTATGCCAGAGATGATTCAACATAAAATATAAATGACTATTAAATCGCTACAGCAAAAATCTAGCTAGTATTCAATAAATTGAATAACAAAAAATCGTTCCGTTGTTGATAATACTAAATTCCAAAAATATACTTTACTAATTTAATATGTACACTTATAATAATAACACTTATTAAAATCATGGAAGAACACTATGAATACTATTACAACCTCGTTTTTACTCCCTACTACGGCTAAACCTGAACACGTATGGCAATATTATGTTGATTTATCTTTAAGAAAATTGTGGGAAACCGATCTTGAGGATTTTAAATTATTCGGTGAGATGAAAACGGGTGCAGAAGGTATATTTAAATTACAAAATACACCAGAAATGCCCGTTACTTTATCAAAGGTTATCGTTAATCAAGAATTTACTGAACAATTTATGATGCCAGAGATGGGCGTTTTCTATTTTTCACATCAAATTGTGCCAATTGCAACAAATCAATATGCATTAAAATCAGAAATATCATTAAAGCCTAATCAAAACGTAGCGGATAGTGCATCTTATCATTTCATAAAACAACTGTCTGATGATATTATTGACAAAACATATGCATTGAAAAATTTAGTTGAAAGGTAAATGATGATTCAGGACAATAAGTTTCGTACACAATTTGTAAAAGACGCTGACTCATTAGGATTTGTCTTTATGCGCACTTATTCGTCCTGGCAGACCAAAATCAAACAATGTCTAAAAAAATACGCGATTACTCATCCCCAATTTATTGTACTGGCAACGCTTGCTTATCTATCCCAATCTGATGACGAAATAACCCAAGTAATATTAGCGACCAAAACCAATATTGATGTCATGACAATTTCGCAAATTTTAGATAATTTAGAAAAAAAAGGGTTAGTAAAGCGATCGACCTCAATCAAAGATAGCCGAGCAAAGCGTATTAATTTGACACAAAGTGGTTTAGATAAAGCCAATGAAACAGTATCTTTAGTGGAAGCGATCGATAATCAATTTTTTTCAGTATTGGGCAATAACACGCCAATTTTTCATCAAATGCTATCAAAATTGTTAGACGGTAATCATTAAACTTATGCTAGAGAACAAGTTAGCCATAATCGATTAAACAACTAAAAACAACAACAAACGGATGAAGCAAATCTCACAAATTTACTTTTAATTTTTCCCTCCTTTTCATCAATCACTATTAAATAAAAGTCTGTACTCAGTTTTAGCGTGCTAGCGTTTTACTTGTTATTAGCATTTTTGCGGATAAAAGCCCAATTGTGTCTAGTCATTTTAGGTTGGTCTACATATAAACATGCTGGATAATAAATCATAGCACTTTAAGTTTAGAGGTAATCAGCATTACACACTCAATACTATTTTCAATTTTATTGCTGAATAAAAAATAAGGCACTTTTTCCAATATGCTTTTAACGTACTTGCTTGTTTTAATTAAGCTAAGTTGATGTTCTCACGTTGCTAGGGCTGATAAGGCTAAGGCATTTTTCATCATTTTCTTTACGCTGATACTACACTTTTAGTGTAGATTATTATCAACAGATTCAATACACTTTAATGTAGTTCAATTAATTAAGGTGTTGAGCTGCTAGCATACTGCGTTTATTGAATTTTTAGCGCATCTTGTTTAGCCTGATTAATGACTGCTTTAGCCATCCATTGTGACAAAGATACTACCTGTTGGTTATCGAGTTTCCAGATATCTTTCAGCACTAAAAATATTTCTGACCCATAAATAACCGAAATCGCATGCAAAACATTATTATAGATTTGTTCAGGCATTTGAGATTTAAGTGGTTTTAAAATAGTTGATAAAATTTCCTTCCGGTTACCACGAACTAACTTATCACTTTGTTGAGATGACGTTGTTCTTTCTGCTGCCCATTGTTGTAATGAAATTCTTAATGCTGCACGAAGTGCCCCTTCATGTTTTAACATTTGTGGAAAGGCAAAAGCTAAAAAATCCAATATTTGTTGATCTGGATCTTGATTATCGGATTGCCAGTAAAAGATCGGCTCTAATGCGCTTTCTACAACAGCAGCAATTAAGTCGCTTTGAGTTGGAAAGTAACGATAAGCTGTGGCTCTAGATATGCCCGATTTATCTGCAAGTTCAGTAATCGTCAGTTCACACCCCTGCTCTAGGGCATTTAGTGCAGTATTGATTAAACGATCAAACGTTCGTTTTTTCACACCGCTATATTTAGGTGATGAAGCTAAGCTGTTATGAGTCATACGGTCAATTTTCTAATTACATTTTTAATGTATATATCATACTTCAATTTTCGGTATTCAATAAATTTTATGATTTAACAAAAAAATGAGACTAAAGTCTCATTTTTGATTTATAATATGTGGCAGACTATCACCCCATAGGTCAAAGTATCGAATTTTAATTTATCCATAAAGGAGGGATAAATGACATCTAACAATATGATTTATTTAGTATCGACACTTGATACCAAAGGGGAAGAAATTGTTTATATTAAAAACCTGCTCGCTGAAAAAGATTTAATCTGTAAAATTGTCGACTTATCAACGCAGCCCCATGCTTTTAATCATCTGGCTGATGTCAGTGCCAGTCTGATTGCTAGTTTTCATCCTGAAGGTAGTGGTGCTGTTTTTTGTGGTGATAGAGGAAAAGCCATTGTCGCAATGGCGAAAGCATTTGAGCTATTTTTATCTAAACAAAACGATATTGGTGCAATACTGGGGTTGGGCGGTTCAGGCGGCACTGCATTAATTACACCGGCTATGCAGTCATTAGCAATTGGTATACCTAAATTGATGGTATCAACCATGGCATCGGGTGACATTTCGGGTTATATCGGTGCTAGTGATATTGCCATGATGTACTCAGTTACTGATATTGCTGGGATAAACGTTATCTCAAGAAAAATTTTAAGCAATGCAGCAAACTTTATCGCTGGTTCAATATTATTTAAAAAGCAAGAAGTGGTCGAAGATAAACCAGCGATAGGGTTAACGATGTTTGGTGTAACAACGCCATGTGTACAATCTGTTTCCGCTCAGCTTCATGATCAATATGATTGCTTAATTTTTCATGCCACGGGTAGTGGTGGAAAGGCAATGGAAAAATTGGCCGATAGCCACCTTTTACATGGCGTGCTTGACATTACAACAACCGAAGTATGCGACTATTTATTTGGCGGTGTATTGGCTTGCGATGATAATCGGTTTGATGCGATAGCTAGAAGCCAAATACCTTATATTGGATCTTGTGGGGCACTCGATATGGTTAATTTTGCAAGCCCTGATACCATTCCTGAAAAATATCAAAATCGATTGTTCTATCCACACAATCCGCAAGTAACATTAATGAGAACCACACCAGAAGAAAATCAACAAATGGCGAATTGGATTGCAAATAAACTTAACCAATGCCAAGGATATGTCACCTTTATCATCCCCGAAGAAGGATTTTCAGCCTTAGATATAAAAGGCGGTGCGTTTTGGTCACCAGACGCTAACAAAGCCTTTATTGAAGAGTTCGAAAAAACGTATATGGTCACCGAAAAAAGACGATTAATTAAAGTTCCTTATCACATAAACTCACCACAGTTTTGTGATCTAATTATCAACGAATTTAAAAAAATAATGAAATAAATGGAGAGAATTATGACAAGTAAACGCGCACAGTTGTTAAAAAAATTTCACGATATGATAGCTAAAGGCCAACCAATTATTGGTGGCGGTGCTGGTACTGGATTGTCGGCTAAATGCGAAGAAGCGGGTGGTATCGATCTCATTGTTATCTATAATTCTGGCCGTTATCGTATGGCGGGTCGTGGTTCGCTAGCAGGTTTACTTGCTTATGGGAATGCCAACGAAATTGTTATGGATATGGCAAAAGAGGTGTTACCGGTAGTTAAAAATACCCCTGTGCTAGCTGGCGTAAATGGTACAGACCCATTTTGTCAATTTGATCAGTTTTTAGATAAATTAAAAGAAACCGGTTTTGCAGGCGTACAAAACTTTCCAACTGTTGGTTTAATCGATGGTAACTTTAGGGCAAATCTTGAAGAAACAGGCATGGGGTATGCGTTAGAAGTTGAGATGATTCGTCAAGCAAATCAAAAAGATTTACTGACAACACCTTATGTATTTAGTGAACAAAATGCTATTGATATGGCAAAAGCCGGCGCAGATATTTTAGTACCTCATATGGGACTAACAACCGGCGGAAGTATCGGGGCAGAAACTGCACTAAAACTTGCTGACTGTGTACCACTAATTAATCAATGGGCAAAAGCAGCGAAGGCAATTCGACCTGATATCATCATACTATGTCATGGTGGTCCAATTGCAACCCCTGAAGATGCTGAGTATATTTTACAAAATTGTCCAGATTGTAATGGTTTCTATGGTGCAAGCTCAATGGAACGTTTACCGACCGAAATTGCTCTAAAACAGACCACTCAGCAATTTAAAGCGATTCGTCGTTAATCTATAATCGCCAAAAACTGCACAAAATTATTAAAGAACGGCTCAATCATCCTAGAGCCGTTACTTTAACATTAAATACCTCAAGCAATATTCTTTATAAAATACGTATAGCCATAGTATCCAAAAGATCGCGATAAAGATTCAATCAAATTTGATAAAATAATTGATAATAGCTAAAACACCACGTATAACTACGCATAATAACTTGATTTAACTTCGTATAAAGGTAGCAAATGCTAGACATTCTTAATTTTATTGAATCATATCAGAAACATCATTCTGTATTTGATCGAAAGTTAGCGTTAATAAAACAGTTAATTATTTATCTCGATAAACATGATTTTCAAGGTCATATTGACAACATTTTGCCCATTTTGGATCAGCACACCGGTTACAGTGAATTCCGAATCATGAATGATTGTGAATCGAACAATCCGAATTTATGGATAGAATACCAATATCATGGCAAACATATTCGACTTAGTCCTGGCGATATTGTCATTACCATGAAAAAATGATATCAATGCTAAGTGATATCATTTTTCATAAATTTATAATGATTTTTTAATTTATTTAATCATCGGTAATGAAATTAAAAATGATAAAAACCATTACGTTGATAATGTCATTGCAAATGAGTGAGTCATTCAATTAAGAATTAACTTGACTATCATGGATTTCAACAACGAGCACATTACCTTCATCTTTTAGGAAAGATTCATCATTATTTGGTGCGCGTAGAGACATCATTTTGTCATCGCCACATTCCATTGTATCGCCCGCAACCATGGTTGCACCACTTTCACGTAAATAATTGAGCACATTACTAAATAACGTAAAGTAGTATTCGCTTTCATCATGACTTTTCGCTAATACAGCAAAATCTGGCAGCCCAAATGCATCGGCACCATAGGTACGCATCCAGACACCGTCGACGTTTTCCACTTGATATTTAACAAACCCACAGAACAATGTTGGTAAAGAAGTGGATAGTAAATCAATTCCATCTTCATCAGTAACTAATTCTAACAGTGATTCAATTGGGAAAGAAGTATGAGCTTGCTCATTTATGACGGCTAACGCATTAAACGTTGCAAAACTTGCTGCTAAACGCGCCAATGCTAAATATTGTTCGAGGACATCTTGCTCATAGCCTTTATAAAATAACATTAAATGACTATCGTGATGACGAACTTGTTCTTTGATATCTTGGCTATAATGTGCTGAGGCAATACAAGGCTCTAACGCATTGGCAGGATAAGGATGATTCATACCAATTAATTGAATAACATGTTTATCCCAACCAATTAACAAGTAACATCCTCCATCTAATTGCTCGAATGGTGTTTCATATTGAATATTTTTTATTGAAGGATCTATCTTAAGTAGCGCTTCTTTTAATTGATTTTTATCAAAATCCAATTTGCCCTTAAACAAAACACTTAGGCTTATGGCATTGTCAATATTTGGATTAGCCACTAATGTGCCACTCTCTAACATTGATTTGTTTTTTTTACCAAAAAGACGTGAAAAAAAATTCATTGATACCTTCCTTTATCATATACAATCAAAAAATAAGCACTAAATTGTCATTAGTGCAGGATGTTATTGAGAATTATACTTTACGATATTGCGCCACTAATACCAAACTTCCATCTTTTAAAAAGCCCTCTTCTGCTGAGGGTTCACGCAAAAGCATTATTTTACCGCGATCATCTTCGATAGTATGCCCTGCTGCTATTTCTGCATGAGTCTGATGCAAATACAATAATAGATTATTGAATATATTTAGGTATTTATCTGTTTCATCAAAACTATCAGCAAACGCAGCAAAATCGGGAAATCCTAGCTGACCAGCACCATAAGTTCGCATACAGATGCCAGTATGAATATCTACTTTCATGGCTTTAAAACCGACAAAAAATAGGGGTAAACATTCACAAAGTAATTCAATCCCATTATCGCTCTCGACTAACGCACTAACCACATGAGTTGACAAAATAGTCTGTGCCTTTAGGTTAAGTAGCCCTACCATATTAAAATGTTCAAAGCCAATAGCAAATTGCGTTAATATCAAATACTGTTTAATAAGATCGTCTTCATAGCCATGATAAGAGATGATAATATGGCTATTATGATGTTTAATCGTTTGAATTAAATCTTGATTATCCTTAGCAAATTCAATACTTTGCTTTACTACCTCGGGTGAGCAAGCCGTATCAAAACCAACAACTTTAATTAAGTGTTGGTTCCAGCTCGCTAAAGCATTAAATGCTTCACCCTTGCCACAAGGCAAAGACTGGAACTTGACTTTCTTCATTGAAGAATTAATTTTGCCTAGAGATCGAGTTAATTTATTGAAATCAAAAGAGAGAGTACGATCAACTAAAATAGTTAATGAAAGTGGATTTTTTATAGCGGGATTTTCAATGATCGCACTGTCTGATTGCGCTACATTACTTTTTTTAAAAGTAAACAGTCTAGACAAAATACTCATGAAAATTTCCTAATACATTGTTGTGTTATAACATTATTTATAACAAAATATGACTTTAATCATTTTTATGTATACATTATATTATTTATCTATTTTTTTCAAATAGTATCGTTTTTTTCAACAACAACTTTACCACTGTACCTGTTCAAGCTCACTGATTAAAAAGTCGATTAAGCAACGAGTACGAAGTGGCAATAATTTACGGCTTGGATACATTGCATAAATATTATAATCTTCAACATAATAATTAGTTAAAACCGAAACTAACTGGCCGGCTTTAACATCTTGACCAATAATGAAGTCAGGCTGCTTTGAGATACCACCACCTTGAAGTATTATTTGCCTGCATGTATCGCCATTATTACAATAGACATTTGCACTCAAATTTACCGAATAACAGCGATTATTTTGATAAAAATTCCATTGCTCTTTTTTTGCCCAGTGACTGTACATAATAATTTTATGTTGTTTAAGATCATCGGGATTTATTGGCATGCCATAGTGAGCAATATAATCAGGGGAAGCGGCTACAATCATTTTAGTTGTAGCTAATTTACGACTAATTAAAGAAGAATTGTCTAAATTACCAATTCGAATAGCTAGGTCATATCCCTCTTCCAATAAGTTAACAAAGCGATCGGATAGAGTGATATCTAAAATGATTTGAGGATATTTTTTGCTAAATTTTTGCCATAATGGTGCTAAATGCAAAACACCAAAACTAACAGGAACATTAACTCGTAAAATACCTTGTGGGCTAGCTTGCTTTAAACTCAGACTTTCTTCTGCTTCTGCTGTAGCATTAATAATGGCTTTTGCTTGCCAGTAAAAGGTTTGCCCTTCATTAGTTACAACCATATTACGTGTTGTACGCTGTAATAATCTTACTTGTAGGCGATCTTCTAAAGCTTGAATATAACGCGATACCGCTTGTTTAGACAAATTTAATTTACCCGCTGCTTCAATAAAACTGTTACAATCAACAACGGTGACAAAAACTGTCATCTCCAAAAATTTATTTGATTTATTCATCCATTTTCACCTAGTCAAGTAATTGTTCCACTTAATGAGACAATAAGTCACATAATAGCTTATTTATCTACAAATAAATAACCATTATGATGAACTTACCATTTAAATGATAATAATTGTTAACATATAGGAAAAATAAAATGAAACAATATCGAATTGATTTAGCCTCACTTATTTTACGCATTACGCTTGGTGTCATGTTTTTAGCGCATGGTTTTACTAAATTAGTTGTGTTTACCCCTGCTGGCACTGCCCAATATTTTGAGTCACTTGGTTTTCCAGGTTTTGTGGGGTATTTAACTATTTTGTTTGAAATTGGGAGTGGTGTTTTATTATTGTTAGGGATTTTCACACGCATAATCAGCTTTTTAGCCGTAATTCAGATGATTGTTATTACTTATATTCATTCAGCAAATGGATGGATGTTTACTAATACGGGGGGCGGCTTTGAATATCCTGCATTTATGGCAATGACAGCATTAAGTTTACTGCTATTAGGTACTGGATGCTTTAGCCTTTTCTCTAAAAGGTATCAATTAATCAATCTACTATAAAAAACCAAACAATAAATTAAACTAAAAAGTTAATAAGAAAAAACAAAGGAAAGGCAAAATTAAGCAACAAGCTTATTGCCTTTCCTAATACAGTTGCAATGAAAATATTAAGGAAATTAATTTACGCTCATCTCTTCAATAATAGCACTAACAATTTTGTGTGCTTTGTGCGCTTTTTTTAATCACTTTACCATGTTGTTCATGCCCAATTACTGTCGGCAATATCATGGGACAATTTAAGCTTAATTGCTAAGATTTATCCCCCCCTTATGTTACCGAGTTAATATAATAATTTTTTTGATTTACTGTGGTTACCGAATCACAAAAATTGACAGTTGAAACATCAGTAGAATTGATCCCAAAATTTGCATCATAACCCTACTTGGGATAAATACGATAAATCGTATCGTTAGAAAAAAGACTAACCGCTACTTTATTAACATTCATTACTTGGAAGTTTACTCAATCATAGAAGGGATAATCAGATAAATAGGCCAAAAGCATGTAGACAAAAACGGTAAGATAAAATAGATCACATCAAAAAATTTTTGTTTTTTATCTTTGTACTTTTTTCTATGTAATTGATAATATCGAATAGCAAAGGCAAAAAGAATGCCTGTTATTGGAAATAATAAAAGGGAAAATTCCCTATAACATAGACTGTATGATAACCATCCAATGATAATTAATGTCGCAACTTGAGTACAACGATACAAATCAACTTTATAGTTATTAGATTTATTTAATCTGTTAGCACGATGGTATCGAATTGTGATCGGAAAAAGAATAGTAAAAATGGATAACAGCACTAATACCATCACACCCATATCCATATAGATATAATCAAACAAGTCAAAGCAAAGTAAACCAATAAAAATGACTAAACAATATTTAACAAACCAATGATATCTAATCCCAAAAAACAAAAAAGCACTTAAATAGGGTAAATAAAAGAAAGGAAACATAAACAGCCATACGAATATATAGCTATCGGTATGATCTGAAGGATGCAACATGACGAATTCTTATAATAAATAACCTTTTTCATATAGTTAAATTATATCACATTGCAAATCAACAATAAAATTCAATAAAAACATCAAAAGAATCGATTTAATAATTGTTCATTCTATGACTTAACTAATCTCAATAAACTGCTCACAACTTATTACAGATGCAAAATTCATTAAAGCAGACATAAAACTGTTATGGACAGTTTCAGCCGGTATCAATTCACCATTAAACTCAAGATCTCGAGTAGTGCAAGCATCATCAATCAATATTGGTTGATAACCTAATTCGCTGGCACATCGCGTCGTGGAGTCAATACACATATGACTCATCATGCCACAAATAACTAATTGTTTAACATTTTGCTGCTGTAATTTTTGTTGTAAATCGGTTTGAAAAAAACTATTGGGATAAGACTTTTGTATAATTTGTTTATATTGATTGCTCGAAGCTAGCAAATCTGGGTGAATGTCGGCACCATGACTCCCTTTGGCAAAAAAAGCTGCATTAGGATCTAATTTAATATGTTGAATATAAAAAATGGGTAAGCCATTTTCGGAAAAATATTTTTGTATTGTTAAGATGTTGTTTAGCACACGTTCAGTATCAACTAATGTAAATTTACCTTGCGGAAAATAGTCATTTTGTACATCAATAATTACTAATCCTTGTTTCACTGCTTTCTCCTGTCATTGTTTTATACAACTAAATTATGCGATAATTTGTCATTGCCTAACATAGTGTATTGAAAGCATTTAGATAAATTAACTTTCAGCGTGAAAAAATGGATAAAAAAGATCGAGCTATTTTAAATGAACTTAAAAATAACAGTCGACAATCCTGGAAAGAGATTGGTGAAAAAATCTATCTGTCTGGTCAAGCAGTCGGTCAACGAGTAGTAGAGTTACAAATTAAAGGTATTATTGAAAAATTTACAATCAAAGAAAAAACCAAACATCTGCAATTCATCACTATTTACATGAACACGAATCAATTTGAATCTTTCGAGCAGCTAATTAAATCTTATTGCGAAATAATTGAGTTTTATAAAATTACCGGAGATGGCTGCTATTTTATAAAAAGCTGTTTTGATCGCCAAACACTAACAACTTTTTTAGAAAAAATAGAATATTTTTGTCGTTATAAGGTCAGCCACCAGCTAAAAAATATTCTATAAAATGGTCATGTTTATTCACAATAAAGAGGTCAAATCGACGTTAAGGTAAAATTTTTTTAGATTTTTTTGATCAAAACTAAAAAAACAGTTGCCAGTGAGCAAAAACTGTTATATTTTGTACAACAGTATTTATGGTCAATTAAATTATTGGTTTATTTTATGAATTGTTTTTGCGCTTTAGTTATTAAACATCATCACCATCATCATTCCTGAATAGTCTTCGGGCGATAGGTGCTGGAAGACATTTGATCTTCCGGTGATAACGCAAAAGCAAATAGAAAACCCTCGGAAGATCAAACTTCCGAGGGTTTTTTGTTTTTAGTTGATAAATTTTGGTTAAGTTGGAGAATAAATATGTTGGATAATTCACGTTTACGCATTGCTATGCAAAAATCGGGACGCTTAAGTGATGAGTCAAAAAAATTGCTTGCGCAGTGTGGTATTAAAATTAATCTTCAAGAGCAACGTTTAATTGCTTTTGCTGAAAATATGCCTATTGATATTTTACGTGTCCGTGATGATGATATACCTGGTTTGGTAATTGATGGAGTCGTAGATATTGGTATTGTTGGTGAAAACGTTTTAGAGGAAGAAGTACTCGACCGTCAAGCAGAAGGTGAAAATCCACAATATAAAAAATTACGGCGTTTAGATTTTGGTGGCTGCCGTTTATCAATCGCTGCGCCGCGTGATTTTGATTATACTGGCCCTGAATGTTTAAATGATTTACGTATTGCCACTACTTACCCACACTTATTGCGTCGTTATCTATCACAATACAACGTCAACTTTAAAACTTGCTTGCTAAATGGTTCGGTCGAGGTCGCTCCGCGCGCTGGACTTGCCGATGTGATTTGCGATCTTGTCTCTAGTGGCGCCACGTTAGAAGCCAACGGGCTACGAGAAATTGAAATTATTTACCAATCTAAAGCTTGCCTGATTCAGCGACAAGGTGAAATGCCACAAGTCAAACAAGCCTTAATCGATAAAATAATGACACGTATTCAGGGAGTTATTCAAGCACGAGAATCAAAATATATTATGTTACATGCTCCAACTGAAGTGTTAGACCAAGTCGTTGCATTGTTACCCGGCGCGGAAAATCCAACAATACTCCCATTGACGGGCGAACAAAATCGAGTTGCGCTGCACATGGTTAGCAGTGAGTCACTGTTTTGGGAAACCATGGAAAAACTAAAAGCATTAGGCGCCAGCTCTATTTTGGTATTACCAATTGAAAAAATGATGGAGTAATAAAAATGAAAATCTCATATTGGCAACAATGTTCAGATAAACAACAGCAAGCACTACTCATGCGACCTGCCATTGCTGCATCAGATACTATCAGTCAAGCTGTTACGACAATTTTAGAACAAGTAAAACAAGACGGTGATAAGGCGCTAATAGCACTTAGTAATAAATTTGATAAAGTCCAAATTAAACAAATAAAATTAACTGAAGCTGAAATAAAAGCGGCAACTGCTCGAGTCAATCAAGAATTGAAGCAAGCCATGCAGTTAGCGGTATCAAATATCAAAAAGTTCCATCAAGCCCAAGTTAAACCTGTCATCAATGTTGAAACGATGCCAGGCATAAATTGTCAACTAGTCACTCGACCTATTGATTCAGTAGGGTTATATATTCCAGGTGGTTCAGCCCCCTTATTTTCAACGGTATTAATGTTGGCCACTCCAGCAAAAATTGCCGGATGTCGTAAAGTAATTTTATGTTCGCCCCCTCCAATCGCTGACGAAATTTTATATGCTGCTGAACTTTGTGGCATAAGTGAAATTTATCAATTAGGTGGAGCCCAAGCTATCGCGGCAATGGCATTTGGCACAGAATCCGTCCCTAAAGTTGATAAACTTTTTGGACCCGGTAATGCTTTTGTGACCGAAGCTAAACGCCAAGTGAGTCAACGCCTTGATGGTGCTGCTATTGATATGCCAGCGGGCCCTTCTGAGGTTTTGGTCATTGCTGATAGTTTGGCAAATCCAGCCTTTATCGCAGCCGATCTATTATCTCAAGCAGAGCATGGCCCAGATTCACAAGTGGTTTTGCTTACCCCTGATGAAAAAATCGCTCAAGCAGTATCTACTGAAGTGGACAAACAACTTAGTACATTATCACGACATGAGATCGCCCAAAAAGCTTTACAAGAAAGCCGTTTGATTGTGACTAAAGATTTAGAAGAATGTGTAACAATTAGTAATCGCTATGGGCCAGAACACTTAATTATACAAACCCGAAATGCAGATGACTTAGTTGATAAAATAAACAGTGCTGGATCAATCTTTTTAGGTGATTGGTCGCCGGAATCTGCTGGTGATTATGCATCGGGTACCAACCACGTACTACCCACTTATGGTTATACAGCAACTTACTCAAGTCTTGGGCTAGCTGATTTTCAAAAACGTATGACAGTGCAAAAACTCACTCAAGAAGGGTTGAAAGAGATTGGTCATGCCGTTGAACTCATGGCAGAAGCAGAGCAGCTAACCGCCCATAAACAAGCGGTTAGTTTACGATTAGCGACACTAAATACAACCAAGTAAAATTAGGGATAAACAATGGACATTAATCAACTAGTCAGAAAGAATGTGCAAAAACTGACCCCATATCAATCCGCCCGTCGTATTGGTGGTAAAGGTGATGTATGGCTTAACGCTAACGAATACCCTGTTGCGCCTCATTTTGAATTAACTGAACAAACCTTAAATCGCTATCCAGAACCACAACCTGAACAGGTAATTAGCCGATATGCGCAGTATGCAGGAGTCACTAATGAACAATTAATTGTCAGTCGAGGGGCAGATGAAGCGATTGAACTATTAATGCGAGCATTTTGTGAGCCAGAACAAGATAGTATTTTATATTGCCCGCCAACTTATGGTATGTATCAAGTTAGCGCTGAAACACTCGGAGTTCAAACCAAAACAGTCCCTACTAAAGCAGATTGGCAACTCGATCTTGACGCAATTAAACAAAATCTTGATAGCGTAAAATTAATTTATGTCTGTTCACCCAATAATCCAACCGGTAACCTAATTAATCCTGATGATATTAAATCATTACTTAATATGGCAAAAGACCGCGCGCTAGTTGTTATTGATGAGGCTTATATCGAGTTTTCGCCTGAATCTTCTGTGATCAAATGGTTAGCGACCTATCCACATTTAGTGATTTTACGGACTTTATCTAAAGCATTTGCTTTGGCAGGATTACGCTGTGGGTTTACCATCGCTAATAAACCGGTGATCGATGCATTACAAAAAGTCATTGCTCCCTATCCATTAGCAACCCCAGTAGCAGACATTGCCGCTCAAGCTTTAAGTAAAGACGGCATAAATACCATGAAACTTCACGTTATCAATCTCAATAACCAAAAAGAAAAATTTGCAAACGCACTGAATCAATTATCGATTGTTGAAAAAGTTTATCCTAGTCGATCTAATTATTTATGTGTTAAATTCCAAGATGATAAAGATGTATTTAAGACCCTTTGGAATCAAGGTATCATTTTGCGAGATCAAAGCAAATCCATTGGACAAAAAAATATTATTCGAATATCTATTGGCACACAAGCCGAATGTGAAGCTGTAATATCAGCACTCAAAGCGATAAAATAGGAGCAATAATGTTACAAAAATATTTATTTATTGATCGTGATGGTACATTAATTACCGAACCACCTATTGATTTTCAAGTCGATCGTTTTGAAAAATTGGCTTTTGAACCTAATGTTATTCCTGCCCTACTTAAACTCCAATCAGCAGGCTTTAAATTAGTCATGGTCACAAATCAAGACGGACTTGGCACTAAAAGTTATCCGCAACAAGATTTTGATGGACCGCATAATTTAATGATGCAAATCTTTACATCACAAGGAGTTAACTTCGAAGAAGTCTTGATCTGCCCTCATTTTCCTGAAGATCATTGTCAGTGTCGTAAACCTAAAATACAACTGGTTCTTCCTTATCTTACCAGTGGCAAATTAGATAAAGCGCATAGTTATGTAATTGGTGACAGACTTACCGACATGCAACTTGCCGAAAATATGCAAATAAAAGGATTGCACTATAATCCCGAAACACTCAATTGGAGCGAAATAGCCCAAAGGCTAACCACAGCTGATCGTTATGCTAAAGTTGAACGTAATACTAAAGAAACTAAAATTTTAGTTGAAGTCTGGCTTGATCGTCAAGGTGGTAGTCAAATCAACACCGGTATTGGTTTTTTTGACCATATGTTAGATCAAATAGCGA
The DNA here is from genome assembly GCF_026536145.1 of Gilliamella sp. B3464. Classification (NCBI taxonomy): domain Bacteria; kingdom Pseudomonadati; phylum Pseudomonadota; class Gammaproteobacteria; order Orbales; family Orbaceae; genus Gilliamella; species Gilliamella sp. B3464. Next base: position 214,104 of record NZ_JAFNOQ010000005.1, read on the forward strand.
CACATGGCGGAATTAAACTCAATATTCAAGTACAAGGTGATTTACATGTTGACGATCATCATACTATTGAAGATACTGGACTTGCCTTGGGTGAAGCTTTAAAACAAGCTCTGGGTGATAAACGGGGTATCACACGTTATGCTTCGGTCATTCCAATGGATGAATGTTTAGCAAAATGCGCGATGGATATCTCGGGCCGACCATATCTTGTTTTCTCGGCACATTTTACTACACCAAAAGTTGGCGATATGAGTACACAAATGGTTGAACACTTTTTTTACTCACTAAGTTATGCAATGGCAATTACTTTACATATCGAAACTGAAGGTGTTAACGATCATCATAAAGTAGAAAGCTTGTTTAAGGCTTTTGCCAGAACATTAAAACAAGCTATTAAGATTGAAAGTGACAGATTACCAAGCTCAAAAGGAGTCCTGTAATGAATATTGTCATTTTAGATACCGGTTGTGCTAACCTTTCATCAGTAAAATATGCCATAGATCGATTAGGTTATAAATCGATAATCAGTCTTGATCCTAATGTGGTACTTAATTCAGATAAACTGCTTTTACCTGGCGTCGGCTCGGCTTCATCGGCAATGCAAAAACTCAAAGATCGCGATTTAATTGATCTCATTAAAGTTTGCACCCAACCAGTATTAGGGATTTGCCTTGGCATGCAACTTTTAGCTGATTTTAGCCATGAAGGGCATGTTCATACTTTAGGTATTATCCATGAAACAGTAACTGAAATACCTGATCGTGGATTGCCACTACCTCATATGGGATGGAATCAGGTCTATCCTAAAGCCGGACATCATCTGTTTCGTGATATTCCAGATGGTGCTTATTTTTATTTTGTACATGGATACGCGATGCCATTATGCTCAGCAACTATTGCAGAAACCAATTACGGCGAAAGCTTTACCGCTGCCGTACAAAAAGACAACTTTTACGGCGTACAGTTTCATCCCGAGCGTTCTGGCTCGGTCGGTGCAACGTTGCTAAAAAACTTTTTGGAGATATAACAATGTCAACATTTCCAAATATTATACCGGCACTTGATTTAATTGATGGTTCAGTTGTCCGTTTACATCAAGGTGATTATGATCAAAAACGCAATTACGGTAACGATCCTTTAACTCGGTTACAGTCTTATGAAAAGCAAGGTGCAAAATTACTACATCTTGTTGATTTAACTGGTGCCAAAGATCCAAACGCACGGCAGATAACCTTGATTAAAACGTTAATAAGTGGCGTTAACGTACCGGTTCAAATCGGTGGTGGCATTCGCACACAAGCAGATGTCACAGCCCTGCTCGATGCTGGCGCTGCACGGGTAGTTATCGGCTCGACAGCAATAAAGCAACCAGAAATGGTTAAACAGTGGTTTGAGCATTACGGTCCTGAAGCTTTGGTATTGGCACTCGATGTTCGAATTGACAGCCAAGGCGATAAATACGTTGCAATACATGGCTGGCAAGAGGACTCAAAGCAAAAACTTGAACAAGTTATTGATAACTACCTACCATTTGGTTTAAAGCATGTTTTGTGTACCGATATTTCGAAAGACGGAACCTTAAGCGGTTCAAATGTTGAATTATACCAAGAAATTAGTCAAAAATACCCACAAATCGAGTTTCAAGCCTCTGGTGGGATTGGTCAATTAGACGATGTTAAAGCATTACAAAACAGTGGTGTAGCAGGCGTAATTGTTGGGCGAGCATTACTTGAAGGTAAATTTACAGTTCAGGAGGCAATTTCATGCTGGCAAAAAGGATAATTCCTTGTTTAGATGTTCGTAATGGTCAAGTAGTAAAAGGTGTACAGTTTCGCAATCACGAAATTATCGGTGATATCGTACCTTTAGCGAAAAGATATGCCGAAGAAGGCGCTGACGAACTGGTATTTTATGATATTACAGCCTCATCTGATGGTCGAGTTGTTGATAAAAGTTGGGTGGCAAAAGTTGCTGAAGTTATTGATATTCCTTTTTGTGTTGCTGGCGGGATTAAAACGGTTGAAGATGCAGGTCAGATATTAACATTTGGGGCCGACAAAATTTCGATCAACTCACCCGCATTAGCTAATCCAGATTTAATTACTGAATTAGCAGATTGTTATGGTGTGCAATGTATTGTTGTTGGAATCGATACTTGGTATGACCAACAATCTCAACATTATCATGTTTATCAATTTACAGGTGATGAAAAGCGTACAGTTGCGACCAAATGGACTACCTTAGATTGGGTAAAAGAGGTACAAAAACGCGGCGCTGGTGAAATCGTATTAAATATGATGAACCAAGATGGTGTGCGTAATGGGTACGATTTGACACAACTACAAGCTGTGCGTGATGTTTGTCATGTGCCTTTAATTGCCTCAGGCGGCGCAGGCACAATGGCGCATTTTTTACAAGCGTTCAGGGACGCAAATGTGGATGGCGCTTTAGCCGCTTCTGTTTTTCATAAACAAATTATCAATATTGGTGAACTTAAACAGTATTTAGCTCAACATGGAGTAGAAATTCGATTATGCTAATTCCAAATTCCGATACAAAATTAGACTTAAGCAAACTTGATTGGCAAAAAGTGGATAATTTAATGCCTGTTATCATCCAACATTACGTCTCGGGTGATGTCTTAATGCTTGGCTATATGAATCAAGATGCGCTAACACAAACACAAAATAGTGGCAAAGTAACTTTTTATTCACGCACTAAACAGCGTCTATGGACTAAAGGTGAAACATCTGGCAATTTTTTAAATGTAAAAAGTATTTCAACCGATTGTGATAACGATACATTACTTATTTTAGTTGATCCTGTGGGTCCAACTTGTCACACAGGTACTAACAGCTGTTTTGCTCAGGCACAAACGACATGGGGATTTTTATTCGAACTAGAACAGCTGCTTGCAGCGCGTAAAAGTGCTGATCCAACATCATCCTATACAGCTAAATTATATCATGATGGAACAAAACGCATTGCACAAAAGGTAGGTGAAGAAGGCGTTGAAACTGCTTTAGCAGCTACCGTTCATGATAAAGAAGAGTTAAAAAATGAATCAGCCGATTTGATTTACCATTTACTGGTATTATTGCAAGATCAAAATCTATCACTACAAGATGTGATAGGTATTTTAAAAGCACGCCATAAAAAATAGTGCTAAACGAAAAAGTGCGAATTATTTCGCACTTTATTTGATTTGATTACTACGGACTTAAATAGATAGCGCTATTATTTCAATCTCATTAACGAATCGGTAATTTCACCCCATTGAACATAGTTTGAACATCAACGTTATTTTCGCACAAAATAAGGCGATCAACGGTTGATTTATTTAAATGTGGAGAAAATTGCCTTATAAAATCATACATGTAACTGCGCAAAAATAGTGAACGCGAAAATGCAATATACGTCGTACTATAAGGAAAGATATGCCCTGCACTCAGTACCACAAAATCATTATCCTCATTTTGACTCACTGCCATCTTTGCAACAATACCAACACCAACCCCCAATTTAACATAGGTTTTAATCAAATCGGCATCCGTTGTACTAAACACAATATTAGGTGATTGATTAGCCTTATTAAAAGCCTGATTCAAATCAGACCCATCATTCGAAAAATCATAACTAACTAATGGGTATTTAGATAACTCAGCAATCGAAATTAAACGACTTTTTGCTAAAGGATGATCTTTCATCACTATCACAGCCTGATTCCAGTGGTAACAAGGCAGTGCAATCATATCTTCACTTAATTGAGAGAGATCCGTCACAATAGCAAAATCGGCTTGTCCGGTTTGCGCTTGCAATAAACATTGTGGTGATGAACCCTGCTCCATATGTAAAGTAATATTGGGATATTGTTTCATGAACTGCTGAATGACAACCGGAAGTGTATAACGAGCTTGTGTATAAGTGGTGGTGATGGTCAAGGTACCTTGATTTGGCTGACTATACTCTTTGGCAACAATTTTAATATCATTGGATTTATTTAGGATTTCTCTTGCCAAAGTTATAATCTGTTCGCCAACATCAGTGACTTCGGAAAGATGCTTGCCAACGCGGGTAAAAATTTGCACACCAAGTTCATCTTCTAATAACTTAATCTGTTTACTAATACCAGGCTGTGAAGTATACAGCTTTTCTGATGTTAACGATACGTTAAGATCATTATTAACAACCTCAACTATATAACGCAGTTGTTGCAATTTCATGACAAAGGTTCCTTTCTTTTTATTCCCTTCACCTTTTCGATTAACAAAGAGGTAAAGGGACAAAATAACTCCTTTCACACTTTAGCATAAACGTAAACTCATTTTTATACTAAAACGCATGCATTACCTAAAACAACTTGGTAAACATATTAGGTTTTGTGACCTATTTTTTACTCTTTATCCATTGACCGTCAACGTATTGCATCACCCAACCTGTCGATTTTCCGTTAACTTCGGATGTGACATATTGTTGTTTGCTTTTACGACTAAAACGAACAATGGCAGGATTACCATCCGGATCTTTATTCGGTGCTTGCGTTAAATAGATAAACTTTTCGGGCAACCGATCTTTAAAACGTTGTAATTCTTCAATTAATGGTGCACGGGTTTCTCTTGATTTTGGAAAATTATGTGCAGCCAAAAAGATACCTGATGCGCCATCACGTAACACAAAATGAGCGTCAGATTTGCTACATTTAAGTTCAGGCAAATCGACTGGATCTTCTTTAGGGGGCGCAACATCACCATTTTTTAAAATTTTACGGGTATTTTTACAATCAGGATTAGTACAGCCCATATATAACCCAAAACGCCCTGATTTTAAATGCATCTCAGATCCACATTTTTCACATTCGATAATTGGACCTTCATAACTTTTTACTTTAAAGTGACCTTTTTCAACAACAAAGCCATCACAAATTGGGTTATTACCACAAATATGTAATTTACGTTCATTATCAAGTAAATAGCTATCCATTGCGGTATGACATTTTGGACAACGCTTACGGGCTCTTAATGCATCGGTTTCAGCGGTTTCCGACTCTTCTAAAATATTGAGAGTTTCGTGCTCTGGAATTAAATTAATCGTTTGTTTACAACGCTCTTTAGGCGGTAGTGCATAGCCTGAACACGCTAAAAATACGCCCGTTCCTGCTGTTTTAATGCCCATTTCGCGCCCACAATGAGGACACTTAATTTCAGGGGTGAGCACCAAAGGATTAAGTTGCATACCACCTTTATCGGGTGATTGCTCTGCCACTTCAAGATGTTTACTAAAATCACTAAAAAACTGATCGAGCACTTCTCGCCACTCTTGTTTTTTATTAGCAATCTGATCGAGTGCATCTTCCATACGCGCGGTAAAGTCATAACTCATGAGATCATTGAAGTTTTCATTTAAACGATCAGTAACAATTTCACCAATTTTTTCGGCATAAAAACGACGATTATCTAAACGCACATATCCACGATCTTGAATAGTTGAGATTATCGTTGCGTAAGTCGATGGGCGGCCTATTTCACGTTTCTCTAACTCTTTGACTAACGATGCTTCGTTATAACGTGCTGGTGGTTTAGTAAAATGCTGATTAGGATTAAGCGCAATCAAGCCCAACTTATCGTTAATTGATACAGCGGGTAAAATTTTATCATCATTATTTTTGGCCAATTGCGGTTGCACTTTAGTCCAACCATCAAAACGTAAGGTACGTCCTTTAGCTTTTAATAAGAAATCACCAGATTTAACAGTAATTGTTGTCGAGTTATATTCGGCTGAAGTCATTTGACAGGCAACAAATTGACGCCAAATCAATTGATAAAGTTTACACGCATCAGCTTCAACATCACTTATATTATCCGCCAGTAATTTAACGTCTGACGGGCGGATTGCTTCATGCGCCTCTTGAGAGTTCTTCTTGCTACTGTAAACATTTGGTGATTTAGGCAAATATTTATCACCAAAATTTTTGCCAATATATTCACGTACCATGGCTAATGCATCTTGGCTCAAATTAGTCGAATCGGTACGCATATAGGTAATATAACCAGCTTCATAAAGACGCTGAGCAAGCATCATCGTTTTTTTGACGCCAAAACCTAAGCGCGTGCTCGCCGCTTGTTGCAAGGTCGAAGTAATAAATGGCGCAGTTGGATTGCTCTTAGTTGGCTTTTCTTCGATATTGGTCACTTGATATTGGCTGTTGTTTAATTCAGCTAGTGCAATATCAATGGCGACTTTATCTTTAGGTTCGAACGCTTCATCTTGATAATGAGTAACTTGTAAAGTGAGTTGCTCGTTGTTCGCTGTACTTAAATCAGCAAAAAGATCCCAATACTCTTCAGGAATAAAGGCATGAATTTCGCGCTCGCGTTCTACCACAAGTCGAACGGCAACCGATTGAACACGACCTGCTGATAATCCTCTAGCAACTTTTTTCCAAAGTAAAGGTGATAGCATAAAACCAACAACGCGATCCATAAAGCGACGGGCTTGCTGGGCATTAACTCTATCCATATCAAGCATGGAAGGATGATTAAACGCATTTTTGATCGCTGTCTTGGTGATTTCATTAAATACCACACGACGATATTTGCTATCTTCACCGCCAATAACATCTTTCAGATGCCATGCTATTGCTTCCCCTTCTCTATCCAAGTCGGTTGCGAGGTAGATCATATCGGCATCTTTAGCGAGTTTTTTTAGTTCTGAAACAACCCTTTCTTTACCAGGTAAAATTTCGTAATGAGCTTTCCAACCGTTATACGGATCAACACTCATACGATCAACTAAAACCTGTTTTTCAGAACGTTTTACTTTTTTTTCGGCTTTATCTTTTGTGGTTTTTTCAACTCGATGGCTACTGCCACTTACTGGAAGATCGCGAATATGCCCTACGCTTGATTTAACCACAAAATCTTTGCCAAGATATTTATTTATTGTTTTTGCTTTGGCAGGTGATTCCACAATAACAAGGGATTTTCCCATAATTAAACCTATTTTATCCTGTAATTTACGTTATTTACTGTCTTGTTTCACATCAAGTAATGACAGTAAATCATCTTTTATTGTCGATACTTTCGTTGCATATTGCTCTTTTTGCTCAGCATCCTCAATAAGTTGTGTAATGGTCTGTGACAACGTGCAACCTCGGCGTTTTGCCAAATTAGCTAATCGTTGCCAAACTAAAAATTCCAAATCAATAGACTTTTTTCGTGTATTTTGTTGCTCAGCGTTAAAATGTCGTTTTCGTTTCGCACGAATGGTCTGCTTCATGCGATTATCTAAATCAGGGTTTAGATGCTGTTTTATCCATTGCACAACACCTATTGGATTATGTTCTAAAAGTAATAATTCATTTACGGCGTGCTGAGCTGCGCTCTTCTCGATATAACGAGTAATCAACTCGCCTTCTAAATGCCTTTTCACAAGATAGTGCCATTTCCATCCACATTCAAGGTTTTCGAGTTGTTGATATTTCATCTTTTCACCTTGTGACGCTGTAACTAAAGGTTGTAGTTGTAGCATAATCTCATCACACAATAAAGAAAATTATTGCATTTGACAAATTTTTTATAAATCTGCTATCGTTCACATTTATTTAGAACTTGATTTAAGGAAATCACCAATAATGGCTAAAGCTGATGTTATTTATATTAATGGCTATATTTATACTGCAGACAAACAAGACAGTGTTTGTCAGGCTATTGCTATCGAAAATGGCTATATTATTGCAACGGGGAGCACGCAACAAATAAATAGCAGTCAGTTTGTCGATAATAATACGACAGTTTACGATTTACAAGGAAAAACGATGATTCCCGGTCTTATAGATGCGCATTTGCATACTTTTTGGGGGGGAATGCAACTCTCTTCTTGTAATTTAAATTATCAAAGTTTAACCGTTGATCAAACTTTAGCTATTATTCAAAAATATTTAGATCAAGACTCAACCGATAATGATACCAATTGGTTACAAGTACGAGGATGGCTACGTCAAGAAGTGTTGCCAATAGGTACCGATATTACACGTTTCGATCTTGATAAACTTAATACCCAGCGCCCGGTAATTTTGTTTTCAAATGATTGCCATACACTCGTTGCCAATAGTCTGGCATTAGAAAAATTTGGTCTTAATAAAGATACGCCTGAACCATCAGATGGTAAGATTGGTCGAACTAATAATGGCGAACTTAATGGCATTTTAGAAGATGCGCCGGCGATGCGTGCATTTGACAGCATATCTAAGCTAACCGATCAGCAAGCGGTGAATATTGCAAAATTATCACAAGCAGAACTGAATAAACAAGGCGTAACGGCAGTGATGGATGCTCGCATTACTGAAACCATTGCTGATGCTTTTTTGACCCTTAAGCAACAAGACGCACTTTCAATACGCCTATTTGGTGCACATGAGTTACCACCCGATGATGTATCATCAATAGATCAAATTCCGCTGTTATTGGACAAAGTTAAGCAATTTGCTCATCATTATGATGATAAAAGCTGGCAACCTAAACCAGGTATAAAAATTTCGCATACTAAATTGTTTGTTGATGGGGTTATGCAAGCACCATTAATGACGGCACGGCTATTAAAACCTTATCAACTTGAACACGAAAACGATCGTTACGGCGATCTTTACTATTCAACAGAAATGCTTGATGCGTTAATCCTTGAATCAGCAAAAGCAGGCTTTCACCCACATACGCATACAGTAGGAGAAGGTGCAATTGAAGTGGTACTCAATGCTATTGAAAAAATGCGAAAAGCATTGCCTGATGCGGATATAAGACCAAGTACGGCTCACAATGAGCTTAGTGCTGCGCATCAATTTGCACGCTATCAAAAATTAAAAGCTTGTGTGGTGTTTTCGTTCCAATGGGCTGGATGCAGCGCAACAATGGTTGAACAATATCATACGCTTTTTGGTCCAGAACGTTATAATGGATTAGAAGCACATGGCCAATATATTGATGCTGGTGTGAATTGTGCATTTGGTAGTGATTGGCCAATCGATCCCCTTAATGAATGGTACGATTTTCAAGTGGCAATGACACGACAAATAGATACCGATCACCCTCGTTTAAACAGTGATCGAAATTTGACAGTAACAGAAGTGCTGCGTTGTGCAACCATAGGAGCCGCTTATATATTGAAACAAGAGCAATACATTGGTTCAATTGAAAAAGGCAAATTTGCCGATCTAATCATTTTAGATCGTAATCCATTTACCATACCGGCAACAGATATACAAAACGTTAAAGTATTAACAACGATCGTTGGTGGTAAAACGGTATATCAAGCATCGTAATTGTTCATTTAAAGAATCGAGTTATTTATCACGACGCCAACACAACGGTAGCGTCGTGATAAACAGTTATTCAGCTTCGATTTCAATTGGCTCGGCACTTTCTACTGCTCTCTTTTTCGTAAAATGCAATATTGCGGCAATAATCAATGCACCAATAAACATGTCAATAATATACCACATTGCACCTTTTGTTACGCCACCCAAGGCAACCAGCCCACCAAACGCTACTAATGACTCAATACCATTAATCATCCCTAACATACCTGCCACTGCCGTACCGACAACAATAGCGATAATTACACGTTTTGGATCTTTAGCGGCAAATGGGATTGCACCTTCGGTTATACCGGCTAATGATAAAAAGAAAGCGGTAATGCCAAACTCTTTTTCTTCTTTAGTATATTTAGAACGAGAAATAATCAATGATGAAATCGCTAAGCCTAATGGTGGAATTGCACAGCACATGCGGAACACACCATTTGGTCCATAAACACCTTCCGCCATAGCTGCCAAAGTAAAGGCTGTTGCTGCTTTACTACATGGTCCCCCCATATCTAGTGCAGCAAGAATACCAATACCAATGCCTAAAAACGCTGCATTGACTTCTGACATGCCTTTTAACGTAGCTACCATTGCTTTCACAAACCAATCTAACGGGTAAGATAGTCCGTAAATATAAATGGGCGCCATCAACAATATCGTGACTGTTGGAATAATCATGACTGGCATTACTGATGCAATGACAGGATGGACTTTAACGGTTTTAAACCATTTTACAAAATAACCAATTAAAACACCGAAAATCATCGCACCAATAAAGCCTGTACTGACATGATTAACACCAATTGGGTTATTGACGACATAGCCCATAATAAACGCAGGCGCTAACGCCGCATTACCGCCAATAGAATAGGCCATATAAGCTGCAAGCACAGGTACCATCATAGCAAAACCATAAATTGCTACTTGCTGTAAATCAGCAAAAAACTGATTACTTGGCAAAATCGTATCGTTGGTTACATCACCTGTCATTAACACAATCGAAAAAAGAATACCTGAAGCAATAATAACGGGTAAAAATTTGCTGATTCCGGTATTTAATGCACGAAATATTTCTTTACCAATACTGTCTTTTACTACTTTAGTTGACATTTGTTCGGCATTATTGAAAATGTTGACCGTATTTTTCACGGCTTCGCCTGTGCTTACTTTAATGACGTTTTTATATGGTTCTAACCGCTCGGCATTTTCAATTGAAATATCAGTGGCTAATATAATCACATCTGCAGTTTTTAAATCGTGTTCGGTTAATGGATTATCAATACCTGCTGCGCCTTGAGTTTCTACTTTACAATCCCATCCCCGTTTTTTTGCCTCATTTTCAATCTTTTGTTTAGCAATATAAGTGTGAGCCATACCAGCAGTACAGGCACAAATTGCAACAATCTTCTTTTTGTCAATCGCACTATTATTCATACAAACCTCGTACTTTATCTGCTAATGACTGGGTATCACTATTAAGTAAAGTTGCAATAAAATCATCATCCGCTAAATGAGTTGCTAATTTAGCAATAATCGCTAAATGCGCCTTATCGGCATGTCCTGGTGCACCAATCAAAATCACCAACTTCACTTGTTTACCGTTATTCCAAATGATGCCATCAAGATATTTTCCCACCACAATAAATGGCGTTTTTACTGCGCTACTTTTGGCATGAGGCAAAGCAACATCGGGTAACACATCGGTTTCCATCTCTTGCTCATGAGCCATCACATCATCAAAAAAAGTTTCAACATTAGTTAAATAGTTTTGACTGGCATTGGACATTAAATGAATAACCGATGATTTTTGATTAACGATATCACTGGTAAGCTCAACCGATAAAACAGGTATTGACTGCATATACCGCTCCTTTTTAATTAAATATAGATATTTAAACTTACTGACTTTTATGATCTCTGTTTATTAAATATACAATGAATTATTTTCGGTGACACTAATTTTGTCTTATCAAGAGTTAGAGCAAGATCACAAATATGCACAATTCAATTTTACGTTTTAACGAGCAATTCCAGTGTAAACAGCTTAAAAATAATGACTAATGTGTGTTAAAGTCTATAAATCGCTCGCTTTAGTACCTTTTTACTAAAAATTAGCTTGCATAATTATCATAATGTGGCAGAATTCCTTGCCGCTTTAAGCGGGTAAAAAGGCAAAACTATACTTAGTAGTTTTTTATTGTTTTTTGGGACAGAGGAGCAAAGTCATGTCCGCAATAAAAATGAAACGAGTTTTAACCACACCTGCATTGATTGCATTTGGTTTAGCTTATATGGTTCCTTTGGGGATCTTTACCACTTATGGGGAAGTCACTGTTGATAGTAATGGTCACTTACCTATAGCCTATATCATCACCTTAGCCATGATCTTTTTTACAGCATTGAGTTATTGTCGAATGGCAAATAAACTGCCGATTGCTGGATCTGCCTACTCGTATGTACAACATACTTTTGGTGGAAAAGTTGGATTTTTGGTAGGTTGGGCACAAATCCTTGATTATCTATTTTTACCAATATTGAATTATTTGGTTTTAGGTATCTACCTGAATGAAGCATTTCCAAGCATTCCTGCTTATGTTTTTGTATTGGGTTCATTAATCAGTGTAAGCTTTTTAAATTATTTAGGGATTAAACTGATTAACTCTGTAAACTTTACATTGATTATTGTTCAAATGATTTTTATAGGGTTATTTATCTTTTTAACTTTAACTAATGTTAATCTTACCCCTGAGGCAATGATGAAACCTCTGCAAGTTAATGCAGGAGATTTTAGTGGCTTAATGTCTGGAGCGGCAATATTATGTCTTGCCTTTTTAGGTTTTGATGCCATAGCGACTTTAGCCGAAGAATCTAACGATGCACAAAAATCATTACCAAGAGCAATTATCTGGACAGTTCTAATTGCTGGCTGTATTTTTCTAGTCGTATCGTATTGTGCTCATCTGGCATATCCTATGTGGACAGATTTTGTAGATAATAAAGATACAGCCAGTTTAGTCGTCGTTCGTCGAGTGGGTGATATAAGCCAATTAGGCGGTAATTTTATGTATAACTTCTTCCAAGCCGCATACTTAACTGGTGTTTTTGCATCAGCCATGACAGCGCAAACCAGTGTATCAAGAATTTTTTATGCTATGGGACGTGAAGGTGTTTTGCCTAAAAAAATCTTTTATAAAATTCACCCTCGTTATAGAACACCTTATTTATCGATTATTTTTGTCGCCTGTTTTTCATTGTTAGCGCTGGTATTAGATCTTAGTTTAGTGGTGTCGATGATAAGCTTTGGCGCATTAGTGGCTTTTACTTTTGTCAATTTATGCGTGATTAAAAGTTACTTAGGTGATTCAAAAGCGAAAACAGCATTACTGCTATTTAAATATGGATTATTGCCTGCGATTGGTGTTTTACTTTCACTATGGCTATGGACCAGTCTTGATGCAACGGCGATGATTGTTGGTTTAGTTTGGTTAGCAATTGGATTTTTCTATCTACTTTATCTAACTAAAGGCTTTACTACTTTATTGCCATCGATTGATCATCATGAATTAAATTCAATCATCAAAGATTAAGTTCTTATAAATTGGTCTACTTTAAAGTATCTAGTTACTGCCCTTTTAAAACAACTCCGTCGACCTAAGTCGACGGAATAATAATCTTGTAAGCGTGGCTATTTGTTTAACCGATTACTCACCAAAACCACTAGCAAATAATTCGCGAATTTCATCCATTGCGGCTTGTTCGTCTTCACCATCACAAATAATTTCAACAGTTGAACCACCTTTAACGCCAGCACCAAGTAATCCCATCATGCTTTTTAATTTGATTGCTTTGTCATTATAAACAAGTTCAATTGATGATTTGTAACGACCTGCTAATTTAACAAGTGTGGTAACAGGGCGAGCATGAAGACCAGTTGAATTTTTTACTACCATTTGTTCTTTTAACATACTAAAGTCCTTATTTATATCTTTACGTTAATACAATGAATGGTATTTATATCATAAATTGAGTTATTTTGCTCTTTTTTTGCATACAAATTTCGATAAAAATAACGCTTTTATTGTTGTTACATAGTTGAGCAGGATTGGACTTAAACCCAAAAATATCGAACAACATGGAAAAAAATCGGCGCAGCAAAGCAGATAGAATCGAAGCGATCCAGTATACCGCCATGACCACCTATCAATTTGCCCCAGTCCTTTACTCCCTTATCTCGTTTAATTGCCGACATCACTAATCCACCACAAAAACCGAGTAAAGTAATCATCAGCGAAATTAGGCCAGCTTGCACAAAACTAAATGGCGTTATCCAAAACATGCTTGCGCCAATTAAACTTGCCGAAACCACACCACCAATAAACCCCTCTACTGTTTTTGACGGCGATAAATTGGGGCTAATTTTATGTTTACCCCATAATTTACCAAACACATATTGGAGTACATCTGACAACTGCACCACTAAAATCAAAAAAGCGATGAGTAATAAATTACGATCTTGATAATGGTCGATATCTAATACCAGTAATGCTGGTACACAAGATATACAATAGACAGTAATCATCAGTCCCCATTGCACATCTGCGGTTCTTTCTAAAAAGTTATTGGTTGAGCCGGTTATTGAGGCTAAAATCGCCAAAAGTAAAAAGACATAGACGGGAATAAAAATACTAAATAGACCATACCAAGACAATGCAACTAAAATATATTGCATTGGTAAGGCAATGACGTAGGCAAAGATTAAAGCAAAATAGTCATAACGGCTAATCGGTGTTAAATGTAAAAATTCTCGCAGTGCTAATCCCGATATAACGAAAAACAGAAAAATTACGGCTAACTTACCAATCCAAAAAGCAACACCGATAATGATCACCATCACCCACCATGCATTGATACGCGTAATTAAATTATCAATAACACTATTTGGTGCTGTTGTACGCCTTTTTAACACCCAAGCAATCGTTGTGGCAATCAGCAAAAACAAGCCTATACCAATAAATAATAATAACGTATCACGTTGGTAAATCGACATTTTTTCTCCTAATTGCTCAATTAAGTCATCTCGCAAAAATAAACGTTATACAACTCATCAACGACAAATGATTATGCTAATCAAAACACCCACTACTAGCAAAAGCTGTATAGCTAACACGATTAACTGTACTTTGAAAAGACCTAATGTACCGATTTGACGTTGTTTAATGGTTCTAACCGGCGTTCGAACCGATTTGATTAAATGCAATTTCAACAATGCTTGATCGAGTTCATTAAGCACATCAGGTACCTGATCTAAATGATTGGTTAAATAATCAAATAGTTTTTTATCAAAAGCAATACGCACTGCATAATATTTGGTGACAATACCAAGCAAAAACACAACTAAACAAGTTGAAGACATGAACCATGAAAAATGCAATAGATCACTCAATAATCCCATAATTACAGCTGACAAGGTCAATAACATTGAAAATATATCAAGTTGTTGACTTACGGTCAGCAAGCTACAAAATGTCGCTATATCAGTCTGATTAATCTGGGATTGTTGCTTAATATTTTCACTGCTTAACATATCGATTCCCTGTTAGTGAGCTGAGCAAGCCAATTTGTTAAAATTAAACGCTGCCTATCTGAAATAACAATAGTCGTGCGACACGTTTTAACCTGTGTTATTGCATCTTCAACAGTCAATGCTTTTTTAGTCCACAATAACCAAGCAATAACGGCAGTAGCGCTTCTTGAATACCCCAACGCACAGCATACTAATAACTTTCCCTGCCGATGATATTGCTCAATACGTTGCGCTGAATATTGACACTGTTGTTCAGATAATGGCGTCATATCTAATACCGGAATCAGGCTATAGCTACCGTCAAAATGCCCAATGGGCAATTCAGCACACAAATCAATCACCGCTAAAAATTGATATTTATTTAAAAAATGGCCAGAAGGAATTCGACCTAAATAAACATTATCCGTGATTCGATCAACATCTTGATGCTTGATTGTCCATAATCGTGAATTGAGCCACATAATCGAAAAATAAGGGAGATATAATAGCGCAACTGCTAAATTAAACTGTCCATTAAGTTGTTTTTGAAAACCCTCAGCACCTAAGATCACATAATTAACGGCAACCAATAACAAAGATGCCGATAGCCATAATAACCACAGCCCCCAACCACCAACATAAATCGCTAAACTAAACGATAATAATGACAAGATAAAGTAGATCACACCCCATCGATACTGTTTAGACAGCGGTCTAGCTTTTAATATTGATCCCCCTGATTGTGGCCACAACCAAATACAAAAACAACCAACCCATAAACCTGTTGGTACATCAAAAAAGTGATGCTGCCAAGTTGTTAATACCGATAACGCAATACATAAACACCAAAGATGCAGTAAATAACGCACCAATACAGTTTGGTAATAACTTGCATAAAACTGCCATAGAATCACTAACAGCGTAATATGTAATGAAGGAGCTTGATTAAAGGGTTTATCAAATCCCATTAAAATATCAAATAGAAGTCCAAAAAAACCGTCTAATGGTGGGCGCTCAAAACTAAATTTTAGTGGAAAAACAAGAAAACAAACGACACAAATAATTTGTGCTGATAATAATCTTAAGCCAAGTATTTTTAGTGACTGACTAGATTTAGCCAATAAGATAGCCAATCCATACATCAAATCAATTGACCAATAAGGCACAATAGTCCAAGGCAATAAAGGGATTGCTTGTTCCCAAGCATAAACCACACTATTAACTTGAACACGTGTTGAGGTAAACCAATTAGCAAAATTATAACTGCTAAAAAATAACAACGTTAATCCAATAAGCCACAGCCATTTTTGAACGGTAAGTTTAGTCATCGTATATCGTGGTATTGGCATAAATTATTTTTTTATTCGTTGTGCTAGTGAAACCGTAAAAATGCCCCACTGATCAACACTCATGGTTATTTTTTGAAAACCTGCCTCACTAACCAGTTGATCCATTTCCAGTTGCGTTCTTCGGCGCATAATCCATGGCTGCCCATCACGATGTGAGGTTAATGCTCTGGCAATAAACTCGAGTTGTGGATGCCATGGCTGATTAGTGTAAATTAAATATCCGCCTTCAGACATGACATCGGCTAACCCTGACAACGATTCTCGCAACAATTGATTGTCACTAAATAACTCATACAAACCAGATACTACTGCTAAATTAGGTTGAGGTGATAATTGTGCTAACTCTTGCCGACTAAAAGCATCGCCTTTTTCAAAACGAACAATATCCGTTAAGCCCTGCTGCTGAATTAATGCTTGTCCATCGCGAATATTAATATCACAGTAATCACGTAATAGCACTGAATTAGGTTTATGTGCGATTTGATTTATCGTTTCAATAATATAACGTCCATGCCCTGCTGCAATATCAACAATATTAACAGATTGATTTTGTTGTTGTAACTGTAAAATAGTTTGCTTTAACAGCGCTTCAAGATGAACTTTTCGCTGACGGATACCACGCCAACCAATAGATTGTAGATAAATATAATCAAAAAATTGTCCAAGTTTAGAACTGCCCGATGGTTGGTTTTGATAGACATAGTCAAGCGTACTGCCTGAATCAAACCCAGTGTCAAAACCGAGTTTGATTCCGTCAGACATTTTACTGGCATAACGCAAACTGGTTTGAATAAATTTCCAGTATAAAGGCTTAATCAAACCAACGGGTGGCATAGTTAAATTATCCGCCTCTTGCCTTGTATAACCAACTAAATCGGCATTAACTAAGCAAGGAACATTTATCGGATTGGCAAAACAACCGACAATAAATCGCCGTGCTCGATCAATAGCGAAATGGCGATCTTTTTCACCTAAGGTATCATGATAAAATCCAGGTAATATATGTAACTCTTTTTGTGCGGTACCCAAATTCTCATAAAATTGTTGTTGTGGTTTACGCCTTACCACATAATCAGACCCCGACACCAGTAGTTGCGTGGGTACCGTAATCGCATTTGCATCTTGAACTATGCGATCTGCCACCGCATACAAATCTAATAATAACCGCACCGATATTGGTCTAGTAATTAATGGATCTTGAGTAAACGATTGTGCTCGACTCGCATCATGGGTCAGCAGCTTAGGCTTAACATAACTGTTAACAAAAAAGTTGCCTTTTAAGTTATACAGCAATTTTAGACCCGATACCGCAAAAGGGACATATAACTTGACGCTAAAGGCCGGTGAAGCTAAGACTAAGGCTCGAATATTCGGTACATAATCATGTGCCCAAGCTGCAGCAATAACCGCCCCTACACTTTGCGCAATAACAGCAATATCTTGATCACAAAAGTGATACTCTTGCTTAATATGTTGTATAAAACAGTGGGCATCTTTAATCAGTGTGGCAAAATTAGGGGCATCGCCTCGTTCACCTGCCGATTGACCGTTACCTCGCGCATCCCAAGCGAAAATTTGATAATCAGGTAGTTCAAGTTCGTTAGCAAGATGTGCCACTCGACCTGAATGCTCATGGCCTCGATGAAAAATGACGATAGCGCGATCTTTACCACAGTTATTGTCGATTGCCGGCCAATAGCGATAAAATAACTGACAACCATCATGGCTTATAAAGGTTTTTTGTTGCTCTTGACGCATAATATATTCCTTATTTATTTTGCGCTTCTAATAAGCCTTTGTTCACTCGATTAAAGATGGTATAGATAAGTAAAAGAGTAATCAGACACAATAACGTATTAATCCAACTTAAAGGCAGTAAATGGGTGGCTATACCTAAGCTTATTATACTAAAAATAGTGGCGCGATCACTTTTCCCCATTGGTCCATCATAACGGCGTGATGCTCCAATCATTAATCCCAATACGCCACTATATTCAGTCAAAAAGGCTAGTAACACGACCAAAATCACCAGAAAACTACTCACGCCGTCTAGTGGCATAAAAACCAGTAATAATGCGCTGTCTGATATCACATCACAAATTTCATTTAAATAAGCACCCAAATTAGATTTTTGCTGAAATTCACGTGCTAACATTCCATCAATAGCATTGAGCGCCATTCGAATAAACATCCATATTGGAATTAACATAAATAACCAATGATATTGGGCGAAACACCCAACCATTAGTGCTACTAAAATCGATGCCAAACAGGCGAATAAAGTCACTTGATTAGCCGTTACACCAGCATTATAAAGCTTATGGGTATAAGGTCTAAGTAGTGCCTGAAACTTCGGCTTTAATTGATAAACTGATATCACTGATGATCCTAAATTTTAACCTACTGCTATGATAATATTGGCAAAATATAACATAGCAGTTTTTTATTTCATTATACAATTCGTTGCAATTGGGTATACTTTAACGAACTGACCATAAAATGCAAACGATTGAGTACATTGACTTCACCAGCACCGTCGTCAAAATCTAAATAGAGCAAATTAAGTTTAGGGTTAAGATCACGCATCCGTTTTTCTACCCCTTTTGATACTACATGATTAGCAATACAACCAAATGGTTGAAAGCTAATGACATTATTAATACCATATTCAGCAAAGGTCATAATACCGGCTGGAATCAACCAACCTTCGCCAAATTGATTGGCTAAATTAAGAATTTGCTCGGCTTTTTTAGCGATATCACGGATATTATGAAACGGTTGATAATATTTAAAATCCGATAAAATCTGATTAGTTTTATTGATATAGCGTTGGGCCACTTTTTCAAAAAAGAACAGTAATGACGATAGATAACTTTTTGGTAAAAGATGATTATCAATATTACTGTCATAATTGACAAACACTTGAGCAAAAAATTCAATCATGGGTGGAATTACTGGCTCAATTCCCTGATCGACTAACCATTCGACACTATGCTGATTGCCAAAGCTGTTATATTTTACATAGATTTCACCAACAATCCCTATTTGTGGGCAATCTTTATTGACGGTTTCAACCTGATTAAAATGCTCAACAGCTTGCGCCAATAACGCATAAATCGCTCTATGCCCTTTCTGCTCATTAAGTAGCTGCTGTAGCTTTCTAATGTACAGCTCTTTAAGTTGATTAGCCTGTTGTTTCACTTTGGCTCTAGGTGCCACCGCGTAATACATTTTCGATAATGAATCAGCAAATAACATAGCAAAAAAGGTGGTTGGCAGAGTTTTAAGCCAATTAATTTTAAAGCCAGGTTGTTCACTTGCATTCATATTATCGGTACTAAGTGACACAATCGGCACATCTTCAAAACCATTACTAATCATGGCTTTTTTGATTAACGACAGATAACTGCTCGCACGGCATTGCCCACCGGTTTGCGTGATACCAATTGCCACTTCATCACGATTATATTTACCCGATCGTAACGCTTTAATCACATCGCCAACAATAATCGTTGCTGGGTAGCAAATTTCGTTATTACAGTACTTTAATCCCCACTCAACCGAGCTTTTATCTGGTTTTGGTAACGTTTCTAGCTTATAACCTGATAATGCAAAAATCGGCGGTAATAACGGTGAATAAAAATCAGAAATAAATGGCGCTAAAATAGTACGACGCTGTTTATCCTTTTTACTGAAAACTGCCGTTTTTTTACGTTCCACCATTTTCAATGGTTGATGTTGATTCATACGAATTGATTCGATAATCGATCGTAAGCGTAAACGGACAGAACCCGTTGCGGTGATCTCATCTACACGAATGATCGTACAAGTTTTACCCTTAGATTCTAAGATTGCTTTACACTCATCAGTGACAATCGCATCAGGCCCACAACCAAATGAATTGAGCTGTACAAATTGAATATTATTCGGTTGCTGTGCAACAAATGAAGCGGCAGCATATAAACGATTTGGATAGCTCCATTGTGAACAAATTTGCAGTTCTGGCGATAATTGATGAATGGCACCTAATACCGAATCTTCGGTAATAACATCACAGCCTAGCGCATTTAAAATTTCGGGCGTTTTGTGATTAATTAAACTATCACTATGATATGGCCGTCCAGCTAAAATAAATACATAGCGCCCAGTTTGTTTGGCATTATTAAGTACTTCAACCGCTTTACTGTATAAATCATGTTTAAACTCAGCTTGTGCAATTAATGCAGCTTCAAACGCTTTGTCGGCAACTTTTTTGTCGATACCTAACGAAGTTAAATAATTGATACAGCCTTTTTTAAGTAACTTACTATTGGTAAAGTTAATAACGGGATAATCTAATGGAATGCGAAATTTTTCTTCGGGATTGATCGCACTGTGGATCACTTCAGCATAACTGCTGACAATTGGACAATTATAGCTATTAACCGCATTGTCAAACTGAGCTGATTCAAACACAACCATCGGCATAAAAATACGATCGACCTTCTGTTCAATCAACTCCATGATATGACCGTGCACTAATTTTGCCGGAAAGCAAATGCTATCAGACATTACCGTTCCAGCCCCTTTTTCATAAATACTTTGTGTTGAAAAAGGTGAAAGTGTCACGTTTATACCACTTTGAGTCAATAACGTGTGCCAAAAAGGGAAGTTTTCATATTGCCCTAATACACGAGGAATACCAATATTAATTTTAGCTTCGGCATTAACCACATTAGTTCGTTTAAATAGCAGATCATTTTTATAATCAAACATATTAAACGAGCTGTAATCGCGATATTGATTATTACTTAAAAAACGTTCACATTTATTACCCGAATAGTAACGTTGACCGTTGGCAAATCGGTAGATGATAATATCGCATTTATTTTCACAACCTTTGCAGCGAGACGGTTTAGCTTTATTGTCTTTTGCTTTGTGAAGATTATCTAAACCAATAAATTGCGAAGCTGTAGGGTGCGCTAAATAATGGTTTTTAGCGACCAACGCTGCGCCATAAGCTCCCATTAACTCAGGAATATTAGAACTGGTAATTTGCGCACCGGTTAACTGTTCTAACGCACGAAATACCGCAGGATTTTTAAAAGTACCGCCCTGCACCACGATATGATCGCCCAGTTTACGCATATCATGCAGTTTCAGCACTTTATGAATGGCATTTTTAATCACAGAAAACGCCAGTCCTGCCGAAATATCACCCATGGTGGCATTTTCACGCAATGCCTGCTTCACTTTAGAATTCATAAAAACAGTACAGCGTGTACCTAAATCACATGGATTAGAAGATTGACACGCGGCATCAGCAAAATCAATAGTATTAGAGTTAAGTGATTTGGCAAAAGTCTCAATAAACGATCCACAACCCGATGAACAAGCTTCGTTTAATTCGATATGATTAACCACACCATTAGCAATAAAAATGGCTTTCATATCTTGGCCGCCAATATCCATCACAAAACTGACATCAGGATCGATATGTTTAGCTGCGGCAAAATGCGCCATGGTTTCGACCAAACCGTCATCAATAGCAAAAGCGGCTTTTAATAGTTCTTCACCATAACCTGTCACACCGGTGCGAGCAATAATAATCTCCTTACCTGATGCAGTAATTTCATCGTTTAATTTAGTTAAGCCATGAATTAAGGCGCTAATCGACTGACCATTGTTGGGTGCATAATGCGTAAACAACAGCTCATTATCTTCACTAACAAGCGTAATTTTGGTGGTAGTAGAGCCACTGTCAATGCCTAAAAAAGCATTCTGTTTTTGATAATCTGCTAAATTGCATCTAGCAATTTCGATATATTTGCGCTTCTTTTTCCAATTATCAAATGACAACGACTCATTAAACAACGGTTTTAATCTAGATGATTCATTAACTTTAATTTGAGTAGAAGCATTTAATCGTGCAATAAAATCTGTCAACGAAAGCTCGGTTCGCTCAATAATGTGAATTGCAGCACCCCAAGCGGACAGTAAGGTCGGATGTTCGGTGGTAACAACCTGATCATCTGTTAATTTTAGCGTATTTAGTGCGGCTTTACCTAATGTTGGGATAAATGAGAAAGGCCCACCAATTAACATCACTTTTGGCACAATATCATAGCCACGAGCCAAGGTGTTGACTAGCTGAATACATACGGCATGTAAAACTGAATAAGCGATATTTTCTTTCGAGACATTGCGGCTAATTAAATTTTGGACATCGGTTTTGGCAAAAACACCACAACGAGAAGCGATAGGAAAAATTTGGTCATGATTTTGAGCAAGCGCATCAAACTGCTGAACGGGAGTATTAAGCAAAGTTGCCATCTGATCGATAAATGCGCCGGTTCCCCCTGCACAGCTACCATTCATTCGAATATCGGGTGGTCGATCGGGAAAAAAGAAGATCATTTTACTATCTTCACCACCAATATCTATCAACGTCCGTACTTCAGGATATTTGCGTTGTACCACTTCCGATGCTGCAACCACCTCTTGAATAAAGGCGATATCGGCTTTTTCGGAAATGCCCATTCCGGCAGAACCCGTCACTTTTACAGACAAGCGTATATCATCACCAAGCTTCTGTTTAATTTCACTGAGCAATTGAAGTACTGTTGCCACAATATGCGTATTATGGCGTACATAATTAGTATAAACAAAATTGTCATGTTCATCTAACACAACGCATTTTGCTGTAGTGGAACCCACATCCAATCCGAGCCTATATATTTTTGACATAATAAACTCACATTTTATTAATTTAGATTTAATTTATTACAAAATTGGTAATAAATCTCAAATTATTAATTTTATTTTTATATAAATCATTATAACCAAATCTTAGTTCTTTTTAATAGGGATGGATAAAAAATCCCCTAAAACAAAAGCGATACACAATAATAATTTATCTTAAGAAAGCGTGATGTGATTTGTAATTCTGTCTAAAACTAACTGGAATCTGACCTATATCATACAAATACAGGTCATAACAATTATAAAATAATCAGTAATCTAATGAGTTTGCAACGGCTTAAAGTGCTTTTTCTAAACCTTGTTTAGCAATAGTAATCACATTTTTTAGATCGACACCTTGAGCTTTAGCAGCAAAAATACAGCCACAATAACATTGACGATAAACATCATATTCTTTGCAAAGTTCAATAGACCGTTTATAACCATTGTTCTTTTTAAAATCAGAAGGGAGATAATTAACAGAAAAGATCTCTTGGATCTCAAATCCTAATTCATTAATTTTTTGACTGTTCTTTTTAGGGCTGAGCGTCAATGCGCTTGCAAAATAGTCAAATCCTAACTCTTGCGCTTTAATTGCCGCCAAATCTAAACGCATTTTATAACAAATATGGCAACGCTCACCGCCTTCGGGGGCATCGCGCAAATGACCAACTTGCTTAATAAACTCTGCTGGCTGATAAGGTGCTTCTAAAAATTGTACGTTATTTCCGGTCTTTTGATTAAAATCAGCAATAAATTTTTGTTGCACCACACTTCGATACTCATATTCAACGCGTGGATGAATATTAGAATT
The DNA here is from genome assembly GCF_026536145.1 of Gilliamella sp. B3464. Classification (NCBI taxonomy): domain Bacteria; kingdom Pseudomonadati; phylum Pseudomonadota; class Gammaproteobacteria; order Orbales; family Orbaceae; genus Gilliamella; species Gilliamella sp. B3464. The sequence continues at coordinate 237,905 of NZ_JAFNOQ010000005.1, forward strand.
CGCAAAATAGATAGTAATATCGGCATATTGTGCTAAATACTCCAATACATAAGTACTACAAGGTGCACAACAGCTGTGAATCAATAATTTAGGACGAACCGCACCCGACTGCCAATCGGCAATGACTTCTTTTAAAACGGAATCATAATTAACTTTATTATGTGGGTTTAATTTATCAAGAATTGTTTTCGCATTAATTAACATGAGGACTCATTTATTATTTTGATGATAGTAGTCATTATTGGTCGCTATAATATAGCGTTATAGATTTACGTCAAGATAAACGCGCCAATTTTTATACTGAAACACATATATTTCCTTAAACTTTTCGGCAAGTTTATTACCTAAAGTGAGTTCAATATTTGTTAACTATTTTCGCATAGTGCTAATAGATCTTCATAAGTTAACTTATGCTTATTGCTGTTACACCAGCTTGCCGCTTGCTTTGCCATTGCAGCTTTAAGTGACCGACTTAATTTAAATGGACGAATGACCTTTTTTGAAAAATTAAAAAGAAACACATATTGTTGTGATTGGCTAGGATAGATGCCTAGACAATAAAAAAACGCAATCTCTTTACCTTGGTTATTCATACATAAAATTAGCTGATCTACGCTAAAATCCTTTTCATATTTTTTTTCAACCAGTAAGCAATCGCGATTCATATCAAATTTTATAGTTGGATGCTTTCTGGCGACGACTTCTTCAGCCAGTTGTTCATCCTCATCGCTTAAATAAGAATCCCAAACCAAAAGTCCTAATTCAATCATAGGATTTATTGCTAAATAATTGGCTAAAGTTGGAATAGATGCTTTTGTAATACGTTGATGTAGGGTTTTATAATTCTGTAAATATCGATCAAATTTTTGATCACTAGATTTTATCACTTCTGGTAATTGTTTGAGTTGTTCGATATCAGCTAAATAATCTGCATACAGATTTTTGTTTTGTATCATTACACATGTGTCACGATTGAGGCCGATACCTATGTTAGTAAAATTTGCACTACCAATAATCACCTTTTCTGTCTCTACTTCAGACTGAATCAAATAGAGTTTCCAATGGACACTTTGGTTATAGCGAAAATCGACATAAAAACTGAATTTATCACAATTTTGCGCTTTTTGCTGGCAAAACTTAATAAAATCTGGCGAGTTAAAAGCATTAATGGTGCTGATAATCAGTTCCAACTTAATACTATTATCTTCTAGTAATTGTTCTACTATCATTTCGGTATGACTGGCAAAAGCAGAAACAATGCTGATTTTTTTATTGCCCTTTTTCAATAACGCATTCTCTAAATCATCATTATGAAGAATTTTCATACTTTTCCTTATCTTTTTTTCGACTTAACACGCTTTACCCTAAAACTAGCAAGACTACCACACTTTAACTGGCAATGAGCTAGAAATAAATCGGTAACTGTTATCAGTAATAGTAAACACTGATTAACAGCTACACTCTGTGTTATTACCTCACCAGTCATCAAAATAGCATAAAAGATGAAAAAAATAACATATTTAAACTATAGCGTTCTTAATCCAAACTTATATTTAATTCTTTTTAGCATCAACAAATATATTAAAGGTTAGTTTTATAATATGTTATTTTTTAAAACACACATTCATTTTTGTTCAATAAAGGAGTTATAATTATCACAATAATTTTCAGTTATAAGATTTAGGCTTCCAATTGAATGTTCAACTCATTAACAGTTTAAAAAATCTGCAATTATATAAAAAAAGACATTCAAATAGTGTGCTACTATGGCGTGAAATTTATCCATTAGCTATGCCAATCTTTATAGAAAATCTTTCAGTGATATTGATGGGTATTTTTAGTACCTTTTTAGTTAGCTGGATAGGTAAAGCGCAAATGGCGGCTGTCGGTTTAGCTGAAAGCTTTAATATGATTATCATGTCATTTTTTATGGCAGTAGCATTAGGAACCTCTGTAGTCGTTGCGTTTAGCTTAGGTCGTCATAATCGTAAAAAAGCGGTTTTTGCTGCCAGACAATCCATTACCCTATTAGTATTAGTATCCGTGCTATTATTTGTATTTGTCGAATTCTCGGGCTATTGGATTGTTGATATCATTGCTGGAAAAGCCGATCCCGAAGTTAAACATTTAACCTTAACATTTCTACGATTAACAGTATTAGGCTACCCTGCATTAGCGTTTATTTTGGTGGGATGTGGTGCATTAAGAGGCGCAGGCAATACCAAACTGCCCATGTACCTAAACATCATTATGAATATTTTAAATATATCGATTAGTTATGTACTTATCTATGGAATTGGCAGTTGGCAAGGTTTTGGCTTTATTGGTGCAGGTATTGGTTTAACAACATCGCGTTATTGTGGCATGTTTTTTATCTTATTAGTCTTGACGATAAAACCTAGTCGTGCGCTTTTTATTCCATTGAGAAGTTACTTTCATTCATTTAATGCTAGAATTTTGGTTGATATTCTTAGCATCGGTATTCCAGCTAGTGTTGAATCAGTGATGTTTAATGTTGGCAAATTACTGACGCAAACGTTTGTTGCCGGTATGGGCACGTCAACGATTGCAGCAAATTTTATCGCTTTTTCCATTGCAGGACTGCTTAATTTACCGGGTGGAACTTTAGGTGCAACCTCAACCATTATAGTTGGAAAACGCCTTGGTATGGGACAAATCTACCAACCAACCAGACAACTAAAATTTATTTTTCAATTTACCAATATATTGCTCTGTTTGATTGCATTTGTGACAATGCCCTTTGCTGGCCTGCTCAGTTCACTTTATACCAATGATCCTGAAGTTATCGAAATATCAAAACATTTACTGTGGTTAAATGCTCTATTTACGCCATTTTGGGCTTCATCTTTTGTATTACCTTATGGGTTTAAAGGTGCCAAGGATGCCAGTTATACTATGTGGGTGGCAATCGGTAGTATGTGGATGTGCCGAATTGTCGTTGGTTATCTATTTGGTGTTTATCTTGGCTTTGGTGTAATTGGCGTGTGGTTTGGAATGTTTCTTGATTGGATCATTAGAAGTATATTCTTCTACTACCGCTTAGTCAGTGGTAAATGGCTATGGCGACATCAAAAACACAATTAACTATAAGTTTTCTCATTGAGCTATTTTAATTGTTCATGATAACGAGTGGTTTAATTAGGATTTAACCATCGACTATACAATTATTAGCTAAAGGTGTTTAAATTTTATTATCAAAAATTTATTATTTACCACTAGTAAAAACCAATTTGAAGGTAGCATAAGTTATCGTTTTGAATAAATTACTATTTAATTAAATAACTTTTTTCATCAAGCGTATTGTTACTATTTTAATTTCATCATGTTAATAACAATCTAAATCTAATATCGTTTTGGGCTTTGCGTCAGTAACAAGTTGATCAGGACTCCACCAAATTTATATACTCAAATTATCAAAATCCAGCAAAATATCCTGAAAACGTAGCACAATGAATACCCTATTTTTTGTGAATAATATCCGAAGTATGGTATGGCAGACATCGATTAACGTTGAGTTATCATATCAATATCAAATTGTGTTTATATCTTGGCATCATTTCGACTATCTGTACATTACCAAGAGTTTCAAAATTAACAACACCATAAACCTCTAAAAAAATTCTAGTATTTCATTACCAATCAAATGTTGATATTAAAATCTTGCTACTGTTAGCGAAATAAATTGAATAAAACTTTTAAGTAATAAAAAATAAATTAATTACCGACTGTATCTATTGGCTTGTAAATAAGCATGTCGAAAACAACTATTTTATACACGGCGATGAAACAACTGAAAACATATTGTCTGGCATAAGCAAGAAATGGGCAAAAATTTTTGGTTGTTTGTTAATTTGAAAGTAATTTACCTAAGCCATTGAATTGGTTAACTTTAAATCACAAGGCATCGTTACAGCTAAACTTTTCCACATTAATATAATGCCCCAAAATTGTAATAGCATAAATTTATAATAATTAACTTTTGTAATAACTCATTTTCAAGGATTGATAGCGTTAAAAAAGTGCGATTATTCCTTTCATTACCAAATTGTTTATTAGATGACTTTCCATAGATTTACTTTTTATCATTGGTTAGATAATTAAATATCACAATAAAATTTGTGATATTTATCACATTAACCATATATCGTAATTTCAGTACGCAAAATCATAATATTGTTTTGATAATGAATTTTATACACTCAATCCATCGTTGTTTATTTTCAATAATTCGAAATAGAAACAAATATGCTTAAAAACTGTTTAGAAAACAGTGTGTTTATATAATTATAAGGAGATGATGATGGATAATAAAAGATTATCAGTCATGGAAAAAATAGGCTTTGGAATGGGTGATGCAGCATGTGGAATTGTTTATTCATCAGTCACCATGTTTTTGACCTACTTTTATACCGATATTTATGGACTATCAGCTGCCGCAGTCGGAATCATGTTTTTAGCAACACGAATTTTTGATGCCATTATCGATCCTATTACCGGTATGGTAGCCGATAGAACTAAAACTCGCTGGGGAAGATTTCGACCTTGGTTAATTTGGTTTGCCATTCCCTATGCTGTGCTTGCAGTCATGACCTATACTACACCTGATTTTGGTTACTCTGGTAAACTCTTATATGCCTACATTACTTATGCGTTGTTGATGCTATGCTATACCTTTATTAACATCCCTTATTGTGCACTAGGAGGGGTCATTACGCGTGATGAAAAAGATCGTCTTTCTGCACAATCATTTCGTTTTACCATCTCATCAGCAGCTGGACTAATGGTGTCAATCGGTACTCTATTTTTGGTGGATTGGTTTGGTAAAGAGAATAAACAACTCGGCTTTCAAATGACAATGGCAGTAATGGGCATTATTGCTATTGCGATGTTAGTGTTTTGTTTTGCAACCACTAAAGAACGCGTAACACCCATTGAAGATAAAAATGTCAGCATAAAAAAAGATTTAAAATGTCTGCTAGCTAATGATCAGTGGTGCATTGTTGCTATTATTACGTTTTTTTCTAGCATGGCTGGGGTGATGCGTAGCTCAGCAACACTCTATTATGCAACTTATTTAATGATGGGCGGTATTAGCTCGGCAGCGGGAACAGCGATGAAATCTGCTTTTGTGTCAACCTCAGTAATTGGCACTATTTTAGGTGCAATGGCTGCTGGATATTTTGCTAAACGTTTTACCGCGATTCAATTATTTAAAAATATTAATTTAATTTTGTTTGCCATTGGCGTCATTATGTTTTTTATTCCACCAGTTTGGTTAGCTGTGGTATTCCCTCTTTATTTTTTAATCGGCTTTTTCCATTCAATGTATCAACCCTTCAAATGGAATATGATGGCGAATGCAGCCGATTATGGTGAATGGAAATTTGGTCGACGCGCAACAGGCTTGTCTTTTTCTGGAAACTTATTTGCACTTAAATTGGGTATGGCAATAGCGGGCGCATTGGTTGGTATTTGCTTAGGCTTATTAGGTTATCAAGCTGGTGTGGATGTGCAAACGCCACTTGCGACGATGGGCATTATTGGGCTGTTAACTATAGGACCTGCGTTTTCATATTTGTTACTTTGGTGGCTTATGCGTTTTTATAAATTAGATGACAAAATGATGGAAAAAATTCAACAAGATTTACTTGCCAGACAAAAAAATATTGAAAACAATAACTAGGATAAAAAGTTACGTTAATGACGTAATGTAAAAGGTAATTATATGCGTTCTGATTATTATAACAATCCCATTATCTGTGCTGATTATTCAGATCCAGATATTGTCAGAGTCAAAGACGATTTTTTCATGGTTTCATCTAGCTTTAATCATATGCCAGCACTGCCGATTTTGCATTCTAAAGATTTAGTGAATTGGCAAATTATAAATCATGTATTTTCGTCTCTTGATTTACCGGGTTATGATTGTGTGCAACCTGGGAAAGGCGTTTGGGCGCCATCTATTCGATATCATGACCAAAAATTTTGGGTATTTTTTAGTACGCCCGATGAAGGAATATTTATGTGTAATACGCATAACCCATGGGGGCAATGGAGTAAACCACATTGCGTAAAACCCGCATTAGGTTGGATAGATCCTTGTCCATTTTGGGATGATGATGGTCAAGCCTGGTTAGTTCATGCTTTTGCACAAAGCCGTTCTGGCATCAAGCATAAATTACAGCTGTTTCGTATGAGTAATGATGGCACGGCTTTAATTGACGATGGAAGAATTATTTATGATGGCACAGCCGACTTACCAACACTTGAGGGTCCAAAACTCTATAAAAGAAACGGTTGGTACTATATTTTTGCGCCAGCTGGCGGCGTTGAAACCGGTTGGCAAACCGTATTACGTAGCCAACACTTAGAGGGGCCTTGGACTGCTCGTAATGTCTTATTTCAAGGTAATACCACTATTAACGGTCCCCATCAAGGCGGCTGGGTTGAACTTGATAATAATCAATGCTGGTTTGTACACTTTCAGGATGCCAATTTATATGGACGAATCGTACATCTACAACCAATGCACTGGGGTGATGATGATTGGCCAAGAATCGGAACCGCCATCGATGATAACTGCGGTCAACCTGTTGTGTCATATCCAAAACCATTAACCACTTGTAATTCAGATGATTATACCATGCAAACGAGCGATGACTTCAAGCAAGGCAAGATCGGTTTACAGTGGCAATGGCAAGCCAATCCTCAAAAAAATTGGCTTGCAGAACAGAGCGATGGCTTAACGTTAAATTGTTACCCACTACCAATACATAACAAACAACAAACACTCTATTTTGCTCCTAATTTGTTATTACAAAAATTTTCGTCATGGCAATTTACTGCTGAAACTGCATTAGAGCTCAATACAAACAATTCGGGTGATTTTGCAGGTTTGATCATTTATGGCGAACGTTATGCGGCCCTAACCCTTTGTTATAAAAATCATCACTATTTTTTATGTTATCGATATGGTTGGATGAAAGATGCTGGGATAGTTGATGAAAATAAAGAAATAATTACTGAACTGGATTCACCGAATTGCCAATTAAAAGTTGAGGTCGGATTAAACGGTATTTGCAAATTTTATTATCAAGATACCAATAAAGTGTGGCAAAAGATCAGCCGTGATTTTGCGGCAGGCAAAGGCAAATGGGTTGGCGCGAAAGTGGGTATTTTTGCTGCCAGCGAAGCAAAACAAGCAATAAGTGGTAAAGGTAAATTCAAGTATTTTGAAATTATTGCCAAATAGATCACAATACAAGGTAATATCAAAAGTAAATATACTATTTTTGATATTACCTATTTATGTCAAATTAGACCACTGTTAAACAACGATATAGCTAGATGAACTTATAGCTTTATGATACAAAAAATTGTAATTGAGTTATAAAATTTATTACAGCTAAATAAGCATAAATGGCTAATATTTCTTAATTTAAATTCTGAGCCTATTATCAACATCACGATTTATAACGATCATTATTACTACTGTTTAAATAGCAAGCAATAACACTGCGTTAAGTACCACTTATTTATAAATTGACCACTGATTAGTGTAATAGTAACCAGTGGCCAATGCATATTCTTATCATTAAATTTTAGTCATAAATGATTGGTAAATTAAATGCTAGTTTTAGTAATTAGTATATTAGTTTACAGCTTATCCAATAACTGTGCCTTTTTCGCGTTAAATTCCTCTTGAGTCAAGATACCTTCATCAACCAGTTGTTTGAGCTGTTTTAATTGGTTAATAATTTGTTCATTATTAGCCGTCGCTGCAGTATTTGTGGCATTATTTTTATTTAAATCAAACGATTTTGCTAAATCTAAACCTGCACCAAGTTGTAAACCTGCACCAGCCAATCCCCCTTCATTTTGAGCTGCATCGCGTAATGCTTTGAGTTTTTCATGTTCGACATAATCTAAACCGACCTCTTTGGCAGCTAATGCATCCGTTCTTGAATTAGCTATTTTACTAATGCGCTCCAAAGTCTCTTCACTAAATGTGGCTGACTCAATTTGAAAATCCTCTAACAAAAGACCTAATTTGCCAAAAATAGCTTGCAAACTCTGTTTAATTTGGTCCGATAATTTAACCAATTGCGAATCAATATTTTGATAAGAATAACTTTCCGTTGCTAATTGTGAGGTGATAGTTGGAATGATACGCGAAATCATTAATTGACTCAGTTCGTTTGCGGTATAAACTGATTTACTGCCTACTACTTCGGTAAAAAAATGCTGAGCTTGTTCAATTTTAATTGCATAGGTTCCATAAGCACCAAGTTCAATTGGAAATTGATATACACTATCAATATATTTTATCGGCGTTGATGTACCCCATTTTTGATTAACCAAACTTGCTAAACGGAAAAAATACACATGCATTTTGTGTTCGCTTTCCAAGCTTTGCAGTATTTTAACTAAGTTAGTAATGAAAGGATGATTTGATGTAGAAAGTTCATAAATACCCGATTTAGTCATCACATCGATCACTTCACCCTTATAAACTAAAATGCAGCCTTGTCCTGGATTGATAATTAATTTACTGGCATTTTTTACTTCATTAGTTGGCGTTGGAAACTCATAAAATAAAACATTTTGCTCTTGGTTTTTCCACTCTATTACTGTTTTTAGTTGTCTTTTAAAAAAGTTGCCTAATCCCATATCATATTCCTTATACTAGTCATACTTATTATTTTTCATTTACTAAAGTTAGTTTTTTAATGATAGTACCATCAGAAGCTATTTGCGCATACTTATCGCAACTCTGTTTAATGATAAATCCATCATTAAAAGGCATGATCTCTTTTATGGTGATATCATCACTTGATAATGTCCAAATCACTTTACCGTTATTAATATCCAATCGTTGATAATTATAATTTGAATCGGGACTTGCACTAGTTCTGGTTTTTATAATTAATGTATTATCGTCAAAATAGATAATTTCAGGATTAAAGTAAAGTCTATCCGGAGTAAGGTTTTGATGAGAAACCAGTTGATATTTTGGATTATCGTAATAAGGAAGACTGTAATTATAAGCGCTTGCCGCATCAGTAAACTTGCCAGAACCATCAGTATGTTGATCACCAACTTTAGCTGATGTAAAAGTGTAATGGCTTTTACCATCAGGACTAATAAAAGTAAATTTAATTAACTTAAAATCCTCACCATAATTATTGGCAAAGCTAAAAGCAGTGTGTTTACTGGTATCATCTGCACTCCGCTCAAAATCTTTAATTGTCATATAAAAATCATTATTATCAACAAAAGCTTTATCCTGCAAAGGGAAATAATAGATCTTTTGCCCATCATCAGTCAGTATATGTAAAACGTGACCAACGGCGCCTTGTGCGGTCGTGATATTGACTGAGGCAATGCCTTTATTAAATTGAGGGTAATTTTGCAATAACGAAGATGTCACATCAGTTAGGGTAAAATTCCTTTTATCAAGTAAAAAAACAGTGCGTTTGCTTGCAACTAGATAGGTTTTATCTTTAGTAAAGTCATATGAAGTCCAATTAACTTTACCAAACTTATCAAATTTCACATTAGCAATTGGGCTTTCTTGCACAATTTTTTCGGAAAGCAAATCATACACAGTAAAATAATACTTTTGTTCATAGGGTAAACCATTGGAACGATTAATGATTCCTATCACAAAAGGTTTATTATCGACTAAAACTAATGAGCAAAAATTATAATTAACACGCAATGTACCACTACTTTGCGCAATTTGCGGATTGGCCGACACTGATTTAGTGGTTGTAGTCTGATTTTGTTGTATTTGCGTAGTTGCGGCTGGGGCATCATAAGAAGGCTTCGATTTAAAAAACATATTGAGCAAACCAACACAAACGCAACCAACCACGATACAGCCTAGAATAACAATTATTTTTAATTTAAAATCACCAAAATACTCATTATCTAAATTAGTTTGTTTATTATCATAAGTGACATTAACATTAATATCATCACTATCTAAAAAATATTCAGTATGACAATTTTCACAACGATAATGATCGGGTTTAATTTCAGTTTTTTGTATGCTACCACAATTTGGGCACTTGATTATTTTGATTTGCTTTGCCATTCCTATTTACTCTTATCATTATTTAATTTTGGATAAATATCGGCTATTTTATCGATTAAATAAGGGAGTGTCACTTGAAATATAGGTTTAAATTTAACGCTAACTTGCCTAATTCATCAGCAAATTTGTAAAACAGATCAAATGAAGTTGCTGCAATAACGATGACTTTTATTTTAATAACAAAGTGACAAAATTAATCACAAAATTAAGTAACGCTATTCAAAAAAACGATAAATAGATACTCAATTGAGATCAAGTAAATCAATTAATAATTATTCTGTTAGTGTAGTAGAGAATTTTAAGTGTAAAAATGAATGATAACAAATAATACACTACCAATTTTGAAAGGAATGATGCCCTGATATTTAAAAATAATTGTTTATTATCAATAATATGAATAAATAAAGCGAGATAATTTATAGGATTAAGCAAAAAGAAAGCTTATCTGCTTAATTATAGAAAAGGATGGATAAGATGAATGGAAAAAAATTGGTAGTGTTTGTTTAATTTATTCGGGCTTAGCTGGAAACGAAATATTCGTATCAGATACATCAATGCGAGTTAATAATATGCGATATTTTTTCCATTGTTTTAGCTGTTCCTCTTCATTAGATTCTTGCATATCTAAATCGATAATATCTTGAAGCAACGCTATTTTTTCGTTGGCTTGATTTATTAGTGAATTTTTCATAACTTGATTTTGTTCAATGGTAGCGTTATTTTCGGCCACTTTATCTTTTACCCATTTTTTCCCGTTCCATTTACAAAATTCGAATGGCTCAAGTAACGTAAATCCTGCTTTAAGTTCTCCAAGGTAGTCAATTTTAATAGCTTCCTTTGTTTCAATATTAAAGGCTGTTTTTTCGCGGTTATCTTTGACTAAAACCCATTTACCATCTTGCTCACACGGACAAAACCCATCTTTAAATTCTGGAGCAATCCGTAATGCATTGTCAGGTGGCATTGTGTCGTCGTTAGCCTCTAATTGATGTGTGTACGGTTTTAGTTCATTTGTATTATCATAATAATAATTAATCATATCAAACTCCAAGGTAAATTACAGGTGTCATACCAATGTTAAGTGGGCGATTTTCATTTGCTGTTGGTACAACTCGTGATGCATTGAAATTATATCCGTATGTCTTGGCTTGCATACTTGCAAATGCACCACCATTTTCTGGATTCACTGCATCCCCCCCAGAAAATACACCTTGTGCGTATTTATAATGATTAGTTACAACACCAGTGTCGAAATGTCCCCAAATTTCTCTGATAGCATCATCTTCAACACTACCTACTTGTCGGCTAGCTCCATCAGCGGCTCGCTCAAAAAAACTACGCCCATCGGCAGAAAATGCCGTTGGCACATTAATATATTGTTGTCCATTTATAGTTTTAATCGTAATGCGATGGTCGTTTTTATAATTGGCAGATAAACCATTTAAAACCTTGCCTTGCGGTGAACTTAATAAGTAATTATCGCCATTACGAAAATACCATCCAAATGGCAATTCATCACGTCGAAATGGCATTAAACGTTGGTCACCAATAGCATCTTTAAATACCACATGGCTACCTATCATATAAGTAGGTGTATTATTAACAACTGTTTTAACCGCTGGAATAGCTCCCACAATATCGGCAGAAGCATTCGCCGTCGTTATTGCCTCATACCAATTTTGCTTACCATCATCTTTTGAATCTGTGCGATAATAAATGCGAGGAATCTTGTTATTAACTACAGCTAATTGTTCGACTTTCCAATGCTCGCTGTTACTAGGATACGCAAGTAATGTTGCCGAATCATCCCTACCGTTAAGTGGCAAATTAGGAAAATTGGATGTCATACATTGATAAAACCCTCCTACCAAGCGTTCATCAAAATTGTTGACAGTAGCACCCGTTTGACCGCCGATACCATAGTCGCCTACTTTTAATGCGGATTTACCATTAATTGCAACATCATCAATATTTTCAAATCTCCACGCGTTTCCATCTTTTGTATACCTAAGCTTTGTAAACCAATCTTTTTTTCCTGCATCATAAAAATAAAATGAGAAATTGTCTCCAGTTGGGCGAATTACTGTTACATTATCAGGATTTTCATAATTGAATTTGATACCGCACGCTTTGTATTCAAAGGTAAGTTGACCTGTAACGGTATCTCCGGTTTTTTTCACAAATGTCGATGTATCTACTGTTGAAGCCCATTGCTTTGCATCTGATGCTGATTTAGCCGCTGCATTCGCTGATGTTTTAGCATTAGTTTCGGATGTTTTAATTAAATTAGCGCTATCGCTAGCGTTTTTAGCTGATACGCTCGCTGCTGCTGCTGATTTATTAGCTGAATCAGCACTTGTTTTGGCTGTATTTGCGCTATCTGTTGCTGATGTGCTTGCCTTTTGGGCGCTGCTTGCATTTTTTGCTGACTCACTAACATAAACTTTACTTTCTTCAATAAGCTTAATAAGTTCTTGTTGAATAGAGTATTGCGAAATTATTGTAACAACGCTTCCATCAGGTGCTGTCAATGTAACTTTACCATCACCCGTTAATATTGTCTGCCAAGCATTAAGTTGTGTTTGATAATAATTTAGCATTTCAGAAATACGTAATGCTAAACTTTCAATTGAAACAGTTGGTGATGTAGGGATTTGATATATTACCCCTGTTTTACTTTCTCCACCATAATCATCTGCCAACGTTAATTGCGTATCAGACTGTACGGATGCTATCTCATAAATTTCAATTTGATTAGATGATTGTAGCAATAACATTCTACCAGCAGAAATACCCAACAACTGATTAGCCCATTTAGTGCCAATCCCTGTCACGATGTTACTGCCTTTTGTTACATTGATTGTACCTGTTTTGTACCAAGACATAGTATTCCTCGAAATTTGAATATAAAAATCTAATAATTTTTGTTAGTTAATCAATAAACCCGCTAGAGTTATTTGTCAGCAACACCACTGAATTAAAGCCAAAAATATATGTGAATGTTCCTTGATCTGGTTTATTGACTGTTACTGATACATCGATCCGTTCACCTAAACTAAACGGAGGAATTGATAGGCATAAATTTTCAATTTTTCCATCACGATAAAATTCATTTAAACTAAATGGGTATTGGTTATTAAATAATAATCGGATATTACCTCTGATATAATTTTGGGGTCTGGAAAATTGGTCGTATACATTAATTTTAATGTCACCAAGAAATGCTAAAGTTTGCGGTAATCCATTACCTTCAATACTCATAACGAATTCATTTTCGTTCGGATTACGCTCGTACAAACCAACTTTTTTTTGGAAAAATTTAGCAGAAACAATATTTCCTTTAATTTGATTAACATTGAGAACACCTTTTATGTTACAGTTTTCATTAATTACAACATTATTCAACTCCCCTGAGGTTGCCTTTAACTTTCCTGTTATATCGGCATTTACCGCAGTGAGTTTCCCTTCGTTTTTTAATAATTGCCAACCAGAAACTCCATATTGGTAATTATCAGACTGAATGACATTACCTATTTTTGCACTATCAATTGACGCATCTCTGATTTTTGCATTTGTAATTGTTCCATTACCGATTACTGCATCATTAATAACTACCTGATTTCCCTGTGTGGTGAATACCATTTGAGGGTTACCGTTGGCATGGTTCATAATTGAAAATCGATCTTGCAAGAAGATAACATTTGATTGCATGCCTGCTGATGTATTTTCAACCCCCATGGTCATACCCGCAACATACTGCCTGCCATTATTATCAACCTCCACTTTCATTGTGCGGTAGGCAGATAATTTGCCATTGGTGTCTTGGATGGCTTTTGACACATCATTAACTTGCGCAGACACATTACCGATATGGGTATTAATTGAGCTAATACTATTAGCCTGTGAAGTAATTACATTACCTTGTTGAGTAACTGTTGTTTCCATTTGATTAATGGCTGTTGCATTATTTTTAACACTATTATTTACACTATCTATTGATGATGATAATTGCGTTAGAATGTTACTTTGAGACTCAATCGATTCACCTTGTTTTACTGTCGTTTGTTTAAGTTCATTGATAGAAGCGTTCGCGCCATTTAAATTTGATGAGATTTCGGTCAATTTAACTGCGGTTGCCTCACTTTCATTTACAACCAAAGCTTTCGTTTCTTTTATCTCAGCATGAGCATTACCGATTTCTTTTCGCCACCTTTGAGAATCAACATCATTTGCTAAAGCGTTTTCAATAATGGACTTAGCATTTTCGATTGATAAACGTGTATTTTCAGCCAGCATAGTAGTGTGGTCTGTGATTGAGCTGGTGTTATTATTTGTTTGTTCTACTAATGAGTTCCATGCGTCAGTCTCTTTTATTTCCTCAAAAATGTGATCGGTTAAGTCATTGGTATTGGTACTGGAAATACCTTGCACCCAATCGGTCCAATCACTCACATTACCAATTTTATCAACTAAACGAGCACGATAGAAAAAAGTTTGACCAATTGCAAGTCCCATTTGTGAATAGCAGCAACTAGGATAACTGACATTAGAAAGTAATCTTGCATCTTCTTCATTTTCATTGTTGGAATATTGAATTTCGGTATGGCTGGTATCGCCCGCACCTTTAGGAAAGGACCAAGTTAAATCTATACCTAATATCACATCATCACTTGCGCTAAAGCCGACAGGTTTTTCAGGTGTTCCAACTTTGCCTTTAATGAATTTTGATTGTGAATATGCCCAAGGTGATGATGTATCAAGCGCATTAACAGCGCGAACACGCACATCATATGTACCAGAATATACACCTTCAATGGAAAAATTAGTTCCATTAGTTTTGCCAATATTTTTCCAAGATGAATTATCTTTGCGCCACTGAGCAATATAATTTGTTGCACCTTCAACGGCATCCCACTGAGCATTCAAACATGAAATAGACAGCCCTTGTGAGATATAGCTACTTTCAAAAACACTAATATTTTTTGGCGGTGACACCGCTATTGGTGGTACCACAGTAATTGGCTTAGGCTCAATTCTAATGCCTTCATCAATAAATTTAAATTTATTCGGATCATGTTGCACTGCTGTAATATTAAATTTACCATTTTCGCCAGCAGATATCGAGGTTACCCGAAAATATTGAATAGCAACATTATCACTGTCAATACACCAGACAGCTCCAGCGACAGGTGTTATTTTATAGTTTGCAGTCACCGTTATTGTTTGCCGATCTTCACTAATTGATCTAATCGTTCGACTTTGCGCGGTACCATCGGGCAAATTAATCACTAAACGATCTCCTGCTTGATAATCGATCTTCCTATCAAGTGTGATTTTTCGACCGGTAACTGATTGTATTCGTCCGCCGTTTTCTTTACCTGAACGTGAGGGATCGGCGATACCAATAATTCTAGCTGGTAAAGGAATGTAACCATCTAATCCGACAGTAAACGCAACCACTTCATCTTTCGCATTTGAAAGCAAAGCCCATCGGCCACGCCTTTGGGCTTCGGCTTGCGATGTACAGCCTATAGCGGTTAACTTCATGACATTAACATCATAACGACGCATCAAGTCATAATCCCATACGGGTTCAACATCGTCACAGTAGTGGTTATCCGGATCTGAATAGGCCACTAAACATGATGTATAGCGATTTTTATATGAACCACTTGAATAGGTAAAATCTCCAACAACGTTTGAGGGATGGTAAATAAAATCAGGTTCATCTTGTGGCATATCCGCCGTTAGACAGATTTGATCATTACCCCAAAATAATATGCCACGAAATGAAGCCACCAGATCTTTTAAAACAGTATAAGCATCTTCCTGACTCTGTATATATTCATTACAAACAAAACGTGGTTCTTTACCGCCTCGTCCATCAGATACCATCTGATCACAATACTGACCCAGTTGATAAATAGTCCATTTATCAAGCATGTTAGCATCAATTCTTAATCCCATTCCAGTGATTTCATCGCGCATTAAGTAATAAGCTAGCCAAGCGGGATTATTGGTATAAGCCATTTTAAAGCCACCTGTCCAAACACCATAATACGTTCTTGATACAGGATCATAATTATCGGGAACAGGAATAAGTTTACCTTTAACTTTACAGCTAATTTTTGGTATTGAGCCATTGAACTGACTTGCATCAAGCTCTACGTATAATAATGCAGTATTAGGATAACGTAATTTGCTATCGATCACTTCAGCATAAGATGCAACACCAAATGCATCAATTAATTTATTCGATTTAGAATCAGGGGTTAGTCGTCTAACGCGTATGGCCCAACCATCGACAGCTTTCGGTAAATTAATCCGGTGGTCTCGTTGATATTCGGATGTTGTTTTTCCAAAAAAAGTCCCATTAACAACGGTTATAAAAGGACTACCATCAATCGATAAATCAATTGCATATTGTGTAATAGTGCCATAAGTATCGCCATTATCGAGATATTTAACATGATTTGGTAAACTTAATTTAATCCTAATTGCATCCAGATCTAAATTCGAAAATGCACGCACCCACGGTTTATCGGCTTTGACTGTAAAACCAGCTCGCAGTTCATTACTAATTTCTGGAATACCCTGAATGTAGTCTTGTGTTTGTGAACCGTTACGAAACTCCCAAAAAACACCGTTAAAGTTTCGCGAGCCATCAGGATTAGCAAGTGGTGTATTATCAATAAAAATATTTTGTTCAGTTAAATTACCGCATATTTCACCTTCACTTAATGCCAATAATACCTTAAGTTTGGCATTTGAAAGTAAAGTATCTGGGTGTTCATATGGCGTATGTTGTTTTTTACTTCCGCCTTTTTGCCCTTCTATCAATTGCATAACTCCCCTACTGTTGATCTTCTGAATAAATACCGGCATTAATTACCGCGCCACCAATTTCACGCTCACCAAGTAAAACAGGCACTGGATAGCCAACAGCATTAGTATTCACTGGCCCACCAAATCCATAATTGGGTTTATTTTCGGCACTCGATGATTTACCTGCATTAAATTTAGGCTGTGGAGTCAACAGTTGCACAATTCCCCCTAACATCATACTAACCCCGATTCCCGCAAGAATTGTTCCAGCTTCAATTGTTGCACCGAATAAAGTTAAACTGGCGCCCCCAGTCCAAAACGCTGCAACTAATGCAACTGCACCAATAATAATTTGAAACATACCTCCACTTTTCGCACCTTGTGTAACTGGCATAATCATATAATTTTTACCATTCGCATTAATATCAAACTCATCAATACCAATATTTTTGCCATCAACAAAAAAAGCGAACTTAATACCTTTTAAATGCGCTGAACACATGTATTTTTCAAATCCTTTGATCGTTGCACATAGTGCGCGTAATAGTTCTTTAAGATTTTGCACATCATATTGATGATTTTTACCAAACTGCTTAGCCATTGCACCTTTTAGTGTTAAATTACTGAGCATGAAATAACTCCTTATGTCGTACTATGCGAACTGTTCTATCTCGAAAATATTTACCGTAAGGCGTACGAGTCGATAATTGACCGTATAAATGATGTAAAATAAGATTGTCACCAACATAAATAGCAGCATGATTGGTCACTTGCGCACCAATACGCATCATGATGATATCGCCAACTTGCATTTCAGTGATGTTGACTGCAACAAATCCTTCAGCTTGCCAATTATCATCATAAAGATGTTCTGTTCCGCTTTCCCACCACTGCCTTGGAACCGAATAATTATTTAAATCAATATTATATTCTCGCTGATAATAATCCATAATCAGTGACCAACAATCAGCATGCCCGAGTAGCCATTGGCGTCCGGTATAATCTCGATTTATGCGCGGTGATATTGTGCAAAAATCACCATCTGGTACAGATATAATGCCCCACTCAATACCTGAATGATCACATTGAATACGGTCAAATTCAGATGGCACTAGTGATACAACATCAGGATGAGAGTGAATAATCATGATAATTTCGCCCAACTTTTCGGCTTGTAACTGTTCGTCAGCGGCAATCAAAAAATGCTCTTTAGGATTATCAGAAATATTCTGACAAGGAACATATTTTTGTGATTTACCCGTATCAATAATCAATCCACAGGCTTCATTTGGGTATTGACTTTCTGCATGATTTTTTATGGCATCTAATAATTTTTGTCTCATATTACTTACTCTGTAAATTAGCTGCAGGAAAACCACCAAAAGGAAGCGAAGCATTACCATGCCTTGCTTTACAATCTTTTAAAAGTCCACCGCATACATCTTTTGCTGGATCGTCCGTTGGATCACCAGTTTTGGTGAAATATTTATTACCAGCATAATCACAACCAGTACCACTTCGATACCAGCCACGCATACACCAAGTGCAAACAGTGGTAATTTGCCTTGTTGGTAGCTGTAGATTTTGGATATCAAAAGGTGAACACAACTCAAATTCAACCATAGTTTTGGTTTCTGTTTTTTTGCTATTTACATAAAATAGTTGGACGCGTTCTTGAGCTGGATCTGCATTTGGATTACCATTAATCCAGTTGGCCGCATCAAGATACTTAGCCATTGTGGTATGGATTTTAATTTTTGCTTGAACTAAATCTGCATAATCCAAGCAAAGCCTTGTCACTTTTCCTTCAATATTGCCAACTGATAACGTTGGTGTTGGTTGGGCGCCTGTGCTACTCAACTCAAGACCTTTTAGTTCGTAAGGGTAAGGTAAGTATTCTTTTCCTTGCCATTTAATAGAAGGTAAATTATCAACAACAAAAGAGGCCCAACCCTCTGATGAGACATTATGCGCATGAAAGCGAAGGACTTCATCTAATCCAAATTTTGTACCATCAAGTTCAATAAGTTGAATTAGCTCGTTGCCTTCAAGTGCTTGTAAGTCCTGTGTTATTGGCATTTATGTTCTCCAGACATAAAAAAACCACCTAAAGGTGGTTAATTGAATAGGTAATAATAATTTATGGTGCATAAGCCTGAATAAATTTGAATGATAATGAAATAACATTTCCCCCCATAAATTCTGATTCGATAGATTTATTTACGACTCGGTATAACTTTTCTTCACCATAGGGATTAGTCCATTTGAAAGATTTGATAATATGAGAATTTAAAAAAGCGCGAACTTGTTTAACTTCGCTTTGTTGCCCCATATAAGTCAATTGCCACTCTTCTGTAGTACTATTAATACCGGTGCTTGATAATTGTGTATAACCATCGCCAAAACTAATTTCATTAATATTGGATAGATCCGAAACTTTTGGATTTCCCATTGTTTTCCATTGAAATTTATCTACTGCCATAACCTCTCCAATAACTTATCTTGCATGCATTACGTTATATAAGTCACCACCTGGTGAAACAAGTTTTTTCATCATCTCATTCATGCGTTGCTGTATAACGGCACCAACTTGAGCCTCAACAGCTTTTGCATCAATATTATTTGTTGTAGTTGTTGCTGAGTTGTTTTCTGATGACATATTAACGGCAATATTTGCCGATACATTTACAGCACTTGTTGATTGATTCGATTGACGAGTAAAAGCAATGGGTGAAGCCTGACCAACATCGACATATCCACCATTAGCATACTCTTGTTTTTTATCATTCATTAATGCATAAAGTGTATTTACTCCTATACGTTTGGTTGCTTCTTTAGTGAAAACAAATTCACCTTTGTGAACAATACCGGCTGGTTGATATTTATTACCTCGACCGGTAAAGCCCCCTGGGTTTAACGCATATCCAACATTACCACCCATTGCATAACCACGAATTTCGCCGCCACTGTAGGCATCTTGAAGTCCCCCTGTCGCTTTACTTGCTCCACCACCAAACCCCATCCACCCTAAAGCTGTTTGAATTACTTGGGCTAGTATTAGCTTATTAATAATTTCAATAATATTAATTAAGATAGAACGGGCAAACTCGTTAAAATTGGCTTTTCCAGTCGTCACTAATTGAGTCATCATATTTGCCATAGAGCCCATGGTATTTTGTGCAAACCCTTTGGCTGCGCTAAATACATCTGAAGAGGTTTCTGCAAATTCTTTTAAACCAGTTTTTAATCCCATAATCCAATCACTTTTCTGTGTATCGTCTAAGGCATAACGTTGTTCTAAAAGATTGGCTGCTGATATGTAATCTTGAGTGATGCTAACAATATCTTCTGATGTGAGATGATTACTAGGATCTAAATCTTTTTCTTTTCTTCTTTCTAGTTCAATCCTCTCAGAATAATGGGCACTTTCAGCCGAGCTCATGCCAAAAGTTGCTTTTTTATCAGTAATACTATTTTTATACTGAGATATAGTTTCAGAAATATTTTCTTTTATTTGTTGTGCTTTGTTAAGCGCATTAATTTCTTCTGCTATAGCTGCATTTTTTTCATACTGCAAACTTAGAGATAATTTATTAGCCAACAAATAACGTTCTTCAGCCGTTAATTTGCTTTTATCTGTTTCTTCTTCAAGCATTTTAATTTGAGCTTGAAATTCTAAGTATTTTTTTCGTTCAGCCGTGATATTTTGTACTGTTGTATTTTGCTCTTTTAAAGAAAGCAATTGAATCTGTAAGCTTTTTTCAACTTCTCTATTAGATTCTAATAAATTGTGCTTTGGCGTATAATTGAAAGAATTAATGTTATTATTTGTTGGGTTTGGGTTTGGGTTTGGGTTTGGGTTTGGGTTTGGGTTTCCATTATAGTCATTTAAAGTGTTTAAACTTACAACAGCATCATGAGATTTAACAACCAAGCCATTTAATAATTTGATAAGATCATTTAATGAGTCATCTTCCTCTCCTGCTTTGAATTTTAAATCTGACACAAATACAGCTAAATCATTTAATTTTTTTGAGGATGAAGCTGAATCTTTTGTAGATAAAATATCAAATATTTTTTGATAGATTTCTAATATTAATTGCTTTTCTGTATTAAATTTTTTCGCTAAAATTTGTGCTTCATTTTCAATTTTTTGTTTTCTACGTTCTATCTCTTCTTGTACTTGTTGTCTATTTTCTTCATCAATAATAGAACTTCCAGATTTATAACTCCCACCAGGATTTTGCTGATTTTTTTTAATAAAATCCATATCATTAAAAATATTTACGTTATCTTTAGCAAAATATTGTTTTAGCGTTTCTTTTAATGAACTAAGAGTCTGATTAGCATCTTGCTTAGCAACTTCAACTGTTGCTTGCGCTAATTTAGGATTGATTTTATTTAATTTAATTATCTCATTTGTGAAAGAAGCAATGCCGTCTTGATTAATTTTTATTACATTATATAAACTTTCTTGCGCTTTTCTTAGTGTTTCTGTTGCTGTTGTCGATTTAGAAAAATAGGAAATCAAATCATTACCAACAACAATTCCAATTTCAGCTATTGTTCCTACTATACTTGCTATCGGATTTTTAAATAGTGCCCCAATTTCAACTCCATATTCAGCAAATGATAAAAGAGGATTTTTACTTTTTTGTGATTGTTCCGATAACTCTTTTATTTGATCAGAAAGCGAACTAAGTGTTACTTTCATTTGATCATTTGAAGCAGAAAAATCCTTCTGTATTTCAATCAGTTCTAATAAACTATTTTGAGAACTCTCGATCATTTCATCATAAAATTTCAATGAGTGAGCATCAAAAAAATCTGATCCATTATTTCTAGATAACCTATTTTGAGTTAAAAGAAGATTATATAATTCATCATTAACTGGAGAAATAACTTTTGATAGAATCATTAATTCTTTATTTTGTTTTTCTAGTACTTTAGAATTTAATTCTATCGCTTTAATATTTTTTACAAGTAATTGTGTATACTTCTCAGAAAATCTTAGATTTTTTTCAGTCGATGAACCTAGTGTATTTATTGCCGCAGCCGATTCCTTTGATTTTTTTACAAAAAAATCAAGCTGTTTATTTACTTCTGTAACGCTTTTAACATTAATTTTTAACGTTAGCGATGTAATTTGTTCTGCCATAATACTCTCCAGGCATAAAAAAACCCGCCAAAGCGAGTTTATTAAGTAATAAGTTGTTCTACTAAAATAGAGAAGCCAATCTTAAATTAAATCTGTTGCTAAATATTATTTAAGGAATTTATTACCAACAATAATAGTGCTTACTTTATTTCTTGTCTTTTGGTTATTATATCTTGCATTTCATTTGATATGGTTGAAATCGCTGAAATGCTATTTAGCACAGTCTCATCGGCCCAATGCGAATTGCCCATATCACTAATTAATAACTCAGATATAGCGGTGATATGACTTAATTTTGCATATAACTTATCAAAATCTGATTCGGCAATAATAATATTTCTGTTCATCTCTATTTCCTTAACTAACTTAATTTTCTATAAATCTAATAAATGGATTGATTCATTAATGGCTCTATTATGTATGCTTACTTTGCTATTTGTAATTTAGATTTGATTGTTTATTGCAATTTTACAAATTGCAAATTAATCAATAACTTTTGTTTGCGCACCTTCACTAGGCTGTTTTAATATGATTATTTCAATTTTGTTATCACAATCTTTATTTGTTTAATATCAATAAATTAATTTATTATGCTATTTTTTATTGGTAATAAATCCGTTTCGATTCGTTTTTCCATTGCTCATTTATGAATAAATAGATGTGACTTATCGCTTATCTTATTTAGATTAAAAATAACAAGTGTTAGATAACCGACTTTCGTCGGTTATTTGGTTTTATGAATTATTTTTAAGGCTTGGCTTTCCATTAGTTGAATATCGTGAAAAATCGTTTCGCTTTCTAAAATATTATTCACTTTCATCACCCAAGGAAGGCAATTATAATCAAGCCCGATTAGTCCACTCATGCTTGTACGCCATTGCGTTGACATGGCTTTAAATAATCGAAATGAATCTAAATTATCCTGCCATATCTCTATAAATTCGCCATCATAATCATCCTCAGACAAACCAAAAGCAGCTAATTCATCTTGAGAAGGTTCAGGCGTATATAACGCAGTGACAAGCTCAATTAGTTTTTTTCGCGTTGACCAAATAATTCTTTATAGTAAGTTGTTGTAATTGCTTGTGAAGCAGATGGATAGTTATTTAATAAAATTTGCATATTGTCTTGATTAAATTCATCATTTAAACTCCAACCAGCGACAATTTTCATGATAAAATCAATAACACCATTATTTTTCAGTTCATCTTCAAATTTAGCAAGTTCATTGACTGGATAATGTTTGAAAGTAAACTCAACTGATCCGTCTTCTTGGCCAGGCCGAGCAATTAACACTTTGCATTTAAAAGTGGGATCTGCAATTAATTTAAATTTTGCCATTGACCATTCACCTTATTTATCTTTATAAAATGTAATAGCGGGTGATTCAACAGTGGTACTAATTTTTACTGTTTCAACTTCGTTAATTGTGGTTTCTGGTGTTGGATCAAATGAAACCCGCACCGCGTCATAACGTGTTTCATTCGCTTTTGGTACATACATTTTCATAGCCACAACTTCATTGGTTTGATCTAAGCTTTGTAGTAAAGGATAAATCGGTAATGAGCTATCATGAGCAATGGTAAAAGTTTTGGTTTTAGCTGATTTTATCGTCGGTAATTGACGTTCTGTTTCATCTTCTAAAAATTGAATTTGTACAAATTGTTGTTCACCGCCCTCGCTGGCTACTTCTTTAATTTGTGGCAATCGTTCCCAATCGGTAATTTTAGTAAGACTACCAAAGCCTTCGTTAGCTGGGAATACATTAACATTACTTGTGTTAATATTACCTAAAGTGACATCGGTATTATTAACACGTACAATTCGTGCCACAACATTATTTAGTTTATTCCATGACGAAGCAATAACAACTTCGTCATCAACATTAAGTCCATGCCCAGCTTTTAATGTCACGACAGCCTCTTTATCGTTAGTAATTAGATTAAAATCAAGCTTAGCATCTTTTGATTTTTGCACGTAAACTCGTGCACCATTAGGTAAAGCAAAACCCATGTGTTAACTCCTTTATTTTATTACATTAAAGTGTCAGCAAGATAATTCATACTGACGGGAATAGTGTAAGTGGTTTTATCCGTTATAGTAGGATAAGCACTTGGTACAGAATTAATATAAAGCGCAAAATTGTCTTTTTTTAACTCTAAATTAAGTGGGAAGTGAGCAATAATCGCATCACATATACGCAAAGCATCTGATTTGCCCGTATTGATTGGTACTGATAAACACCTTAATAAACTCTTGATTCACTGTCCAAATCGAAACAGGTTGTGATCGCTGGTAATAAAGTTGATCTTAAATAAGCATTATCGTTCTGTTGAATAGTAACATTTTTATCAAAAATGGATAATTGTACCTGTTTTGCAACTATTTCAAGATATGATTCAAGCCGTGCCGAAATAGGCAAAAATCAATTTTTACCTCTTTACTAAGTTTATTATTAGAATATATCTATGCTTTCAATATTGCTTTTCTGATCGTTTTGTTTGGTGTATGTCTTACATTATCAAATTCCAATCGAGTAATATTTTGAATGTGATTAGTGATATAAATGAATTGCACATCACAAAACATATTTTTATTTGTGCCATGCAGTATTTTGAAGTGTTAGTAGAATCAATGTAATTGACATTTTCTTTATCAACTAATTCTACTTCTGTAGTATCAGATGATACGTGCCAATTGGACTCAAATTGTCGACTAAAATCTGTCTGATGATTTTCTAATTCAAGAAATTTGAGATGAGTTATTCGAAGGGGGTAGAAGACGATGTCTTGTAAAATATCGATACTTATTTGTTTTACCAGCGTATCAGGCTTATCTTTCCCTTGATTAATAAACTAATTGATTCCATTCAAAAAATTTTGTAGTTGCTAGACATAACCAACATCTATTGTTAACAAAATTCATTTAAGCACTGAGCAAAATTGATAAGGTTAAAGTAAGAGTAGTAACTAGATTAACCCATTTACATATGTTGTTTTTCCACTGTTTTTTATCGCGGTTAACACCTGTTGACGGTTAGATGTAGGACTAAAACTTATGTGTACCCATTGATTATGTTCTTGAATAAGCTTATCAAATTCAACTCTTGCATCGATTAATCGTTGACAAATTTCTTTAGGTGTACCAAAAGACGAATGAAAATCGACGGCTAATCCTAGCGTGTGGGCACTGGTTGCGACTCCACCAACACGCGCATTTAGCGCAGGGCAACGATAACCAGAAGTAATAATAATGGGCTTTCCTAAAGCTTGTCTGACTAATTCCAACTTTGCAGCGGTGAATTTAATATTAGGCATCAACTCTGTAGGCACGCTATTATCTATCTTTAATCTGCTGGCTAATAGAGAGTTAGTAAATTC
This sequence comes from Gilliamella sp. B3464, assembly GCF_026536145.1. Lineage (NCBI taxonomy): Bacteria > Pseudomonadati > Pseudomonadota > Gammaproteobacteria > Orbales > Orbaceae > Gilliamella > Gilliamella sp. B3464. The sequence continues at coordinate 263,388 of NZ_JAFNOQ010000005.1, forward strand.
CTCTAATTTAAAGTTTGCTGTAAGTTTCACGGTTATTCTCCTTTAGCTTTTTTTAACAGTTTTTCTTCGAGTATTTTTATTAGGGTTGCACCAGACCAACCAGCTAGACCAGCTACGCCTCCTGCTAATTCAAATTCCCAGTTGAAATAACTTGCGCCCAGTACAACCAATAGACCGGCAAATATTGAAATAAATATTTGTGCAAATAACACCCAGACATTGAATTTGTTGCCATTGAGCACGTGATAGCAATAACTCGCTAATGAGCCCAATAAGGTGACAATCATTAAATAAATGACAACATACCAATTAATGTTGTTAGGATCTTTTATAGGCATAATAAATCTTTATATAAGTTAACAACGGTAATTGAATTTAACCGCTGATTTTGTTTATTTAAAATAGGAAAGATAATTTATAAAAACAATGTGATAGGTTAATTTTATTGAAAAGAACATGTATTAGAAATAATGCATAATACTATGAATTTCTTAATCTTTATCTTGTCATTATTAGACAAATTATTTAATTTTAATGAGTAATAAACGATTGAACCCAATATCCCTAATATTTTACTATTTTCTAATCATGCAATATCAAAAATAGTTGCCGCCTCCTTTTTTTAATAGTAATTTCATATAACAAATTGATAAAATTATAAAATATTTACCAATAAACATTTTTATAATGTCAATTAGACTAATTTACATCAAAATCATTGCTACTGTTGTAGCAAGTAGAAATCGATAAAAGGTAAATAACATTGATACGCAAAAGATTATCTTGTTTTCTTGATGAATTAAGATGTTTGGTATCATTTAAGAGCATTAATACACTATCAAATCAAATTTAATATATTATTGATTATTTACCTAATTAATCTCTAAATATTTGCATTACCCTATTTCGAACGACTCAAATTCAAAATTAATTTAATTAGCCAAATATCCTATTTTGCAAATATTTCACATAACAAAAAAGCCCGTCTATTGCTAGCGGGCTTTTTTATGCGTTTAAATTTTGATTATGGACTAATTATATATGCTTATT